>NZ_JACCFE010000002.1:6150000-6450000 GCF_014256275.1 Rhodococcus sp. 4CII | reverse complement strand
CTTGGTCGCGGGGTGTGCCGGACAGGGCACCTCGTCCGCGCCCGGCACCACCGCACCCCCGGCACCGGTCACCGCCGCCCCTCTCGGCCCCGCCCTGGTGCCGGGAGGGGTCACCCAGGCGCAGGCCGTCCAGCTGTGCACCGACCTCGAAGGCCAGTTGCAGAGTTGGCGCACTTACACGCCGACCATCGGCAAGACCGGGCTGAACGGCCTGGTCGGCACATGGATCGCGAAGAACAACCTCAACGCGATCGACTTCCTGCAGGACCGGGGCCGGATCGACGTGATCACCACGGCGGCCTGCCCCGACATCCGGCAGCAGGCGATCACCGCACTCGAAATTCCCGATCTCGCCTCCGGCCTGATCGGGTTCTGAGGCAGACGTGACCCCACTGCGCACCCTGTATCCGCCGATCGAGCCGTACCAGTTCGGGCACCTCGCCGTCGGCGACGGTCAGCAGATGTACTGGGAGCAGAGCGGCAATCCCGACGGAAAGCCGGTCGTGTTCCTGCACGGCGGGCCCGGGGGCGGCACCGACCCCGCGCAACGACAGTTCTTCGACCCACAGGTGTACCGGATCGTGCTGCTCGACCAGCGCGGATGCGGGCGTTCCACTCCCCACGTCGCCGACGGCGCGGATTTGTCGGTCAACACCACCGACCGGCTGATCGACGACGTGGAGCTTCTGCGCGACCATCTCCGCATCGACCGCTGGCAGGTCTTCGGCGGGTCGTGGGGTTCCACACTGGCACTCGCCTACGCGCAGCAGCACCCGCACCGGGTCACCGAACTGGTGCTGCGCGGCATCTTCCTGCTGCGGCGCAGCGAGATCGACTGGTACTACAACGGCGGAGCCGGTCATCTGTTCCCCGAATTGTGGGAGAAGTTCCTGGCCCCGGTGCCGGAACCGGAGCGCGGCGGCGATCTCGTCGAGGCCTACCACCGGCTCCTCCACTCCGGCGACGCCGAGGTTGCGACGCGTGCCGCGATCGCGTGGTCGACGTGGGAGGGTGCCACGAGTTCCCTGCTCCCCAAGCCGGACCGGGTGGCGGAGACCTCGCAGCCGAGGTTCGCGCTGGCGTTCGCCCGCATCGAGAATCACTATTTCCATCACCGCGGATTCCTGGAAGAGGGCCAGCTGCTCCGCGACGCGGCCGCCCTGGAGGGCATTCCGGGTGTGATCGTGCAGGGGCGGTACGACGTGGTGTGCCCGGCGACCAGCGCCTGGGCCCTGCACCGGGCTTGGCCCGGTTCCCGGCTCGAGATCGTCGACGACGCAGGACACTCCGCCGTCGAGCCCGGCATCGTCCATCACCTGGTCGAGGCCACCGACCGATTCCGCGACTGACGCGTTACGCGGGATACCCGAACTCGACGGACCGCTTCGCGACGTCGGCGGAGACGAGCCGGACCTTCACCTGCTCGCCCTCGGTGGGATCACCCACGCATTTCGCCATCACGGACACGGACGGGACGAACACGTCCGCGGTGCGCTTGCCGTTCCGCGACCGCAGCACGGTCGCGTCGAACGTCTCCCCCACCCGGTCCGCGAGCAGGGTCGCCTCGGTGAGATCGATGCAGGCCCGGTCGATCTTGCCTGCCAGGGAATCCGAGCCGCCCATGATCTCCGGCATCGAGCCCAGGGCCTCGCGTGCCCACGCCGGCACCGCCCGTCCGGCCGACACCGCAAGGCATACCTCGGTGGAGTACCGATCCGAGAGCCGGCGCAGCGGCGCGGTCACGTGCGCGTACGGGGCGCCGATGGCTGAGTGCACGGTCAGTTCCGGCACCGTGCCATCGAACGCTGCGTAGTCGGCGCCCCGCAGCAGCGACGGCGCCTCCGTCATCAGCACCAGCGTGGACGACGAGTTCGGGTCGAGCCGAGCCAGGAGTTCACCGACACCGACGCTGTCGGGCCAGTCGATCCCCAGCGCCGCAGCGGTGCGTCGCAGCGCCTCGACGGCATCGGGCCCGGCAGGCGGCAAAGTGCGGAGCAACCCGACCTTCGCGTCGAGCATCATGGTCGCAGCACACATCCCGGTGAGGAGTGAGACCTCGGCATTCCAGTCGTCCGCATCAGTGCGGGGCGCGAGGTCGACCCGCCAGCCGTCCCCGTCCGACACCACTTCCTGCTCCGGCAGCCGGAGTTCGATCGCACCGCGCGCCGCCGCCGCCGCGATGCGGAGCCTGCCGAACTCCGGGAGTGCCGCGATGGACGGATGCAACCGCCCCGCCTCGGAATCGGCCTGCACCCCGGCGTAGTCGAGCCGCGCGACCGAGCGGACGGCGGCACGGGACACGGTGCAGGACAGCGGTTCGGCGGCGCCGTCGAGTTCGATCCGCCACACCACCGCCGGACGGTCCACGTCCGGGAGCAGACTCGCGGATCCCTCCGACAACTCCTTCGGGTGGAGTGGCACCTTGCCGTCGGGGAGGTAGAACGTCTGTCCCCGTTTCCGGGTCTCGACGTCGAGCGCCCCGCCCGGCTCGACGACGGCGCCGACGTCCGCGATCGCGTAGTGCAGAACGAAGCCGTCGCGCGTGCGCTCCAGGTGCAGCGCCTGATCGAGATCCATCGAGTCGGGCGGATCGACGGTGACGAACGCCAGATCGGTGCGGTCCTCCCGCTCAGACGCGCAACGGTCGGACGCCGCCCGCGCCTGCGCGACCGCCGCGGGCGGATAGCCCGCCGGCAGGTGGAATTCGGTGCGTACGGTGCCGAAATCGATTCCGCGCGCGACGAAACGGCTCATCGGCACCGCTACTTGTTCCACTCCTCGTCGGCCCGGTCCGCCGCCTTGTTCCGCTCCGCGGCGATCTGCAGCGCCTTCTCGGCCGACGCCCTGTCGGGATAGGGGCCCATCCGGGACATGGACGATGCCGCCTTCCCTTGTGTGACGGTGCCGTCCTCGACGTTGTAGTACCAGAGATGATCTTCGTCAGTCATGTCCTCAGTGTGGCACCGGTGGGACGGATGGAGTTGTGGATCGCGCTCAGACTGTTACCCTCGGAGGCCTGTCCGGTGATACGTTCCCCGGCGCCGGTCAGTGCGGTGCCGATGGCCCGTCTATCCGTGCGCAGTGCCCGAACAGAGAATGGAGCGAGCATGTCGACGATCATTTTTGATCAGCTACTTCCCTACCTCGGTGCCGAAGGCGCCACGTACTGGGCCCAACTGCTGATGGTCGATCCCGTCTAGGCTGTCGACCAGTCGATACCTCGAAGCCCCCGCCGGCACCTGACGGCGGGGGCTTCGTCGTGTTCGCGGCCGTGCGCGACACATTCGTGACGAATCATCGAACGCTTCGCCCTGCCCCGGGGACGGAACGTCTCTAGGCTCACCTGATGGCAGTGAATCCAGAGATCGAGGGTCGTGTCTACCCACCGACCGAGCCCTACCTCGTCGGCCGCGAGAAGGTCCGGGAATTCGCCCGCGCCGTCTTCGCCACCAATCCCACCTCCTTCGACGTCGACAGCGCGCGCGCCGCCGGTCACGCCGATCTCGTTGCCCCGCCGACATTTCCCGTCATCGTGCAGGAACGCGCACTCGCCCAGCTGGTCGCCGATCCGACGTCCGGAATCGAGCCGATCAACCTGGTGCACAGCACGGAACACGCCTCGTCGATCCGCCCCGTCGTCGCGGGCGACGAACTCTCCGCCGTCCTCACCGTGACGGACGTGACGTCCCGCGGTCCGCACACGCTGATCGTCGCGGACATCGACATCGTCGACGGCACAGGCGATCACGTCAGCACGATGACGTCATCCCTGTTCGTCAGGGGTGAGGAATGACGTCTGCGCAGCGAATTCTGCTCGGCGACACCGTCGCCAAAGCCCGATACCACGTCACCCGGGAGTCCCTCGTCCGCTACGCCGGTGCGTCCGGCGATTTCAATTCCATCCACTACCGGGACGACGTCGCGGAAGCCGTCGGCCTGCCCGGCGTCCTGGCACACGGCATGCTCACGCTCGGGCTGGCCACCCAGTGCGTCGTCGACTGGCTCGGCGACCCGGCGAAGGTCACCGGTTACCGGGCCCGCTTCACCAAGCCCGTGATCGTCCACCCGGAGGCGGGAGCGGACGTCGACGTCGTCGCGAAGGCCGCCCAGGTCGACGAGGACGCGGGCACCGCACGGATCGACCTGACGGTGACGTTCGACGGCCACTCCGTCCTCGGGAAGTCGCAGGTCTGGATTTCGCTGCGCTGACCACACTCGACATACTGGATCCATGATCGGACTGGTCGTCACCGCTGTTGCCGTCCTCGGACTCCTGACCGTCATGCCGGGCCCGGACATGGCGGTCGTGACGCGTGCCGGACTGTCGGGAGGACGCGGCGCCGCACTGCGGGCCACATTCGGGGTGGTCGCCGGGTTGCTGGTGTGGGGCGCGCTGACCGTCGTCGGACTGGGTGCCGTCCTCGCCGCGTCGGCGGACGCGTACACCGTCGTAAAGATCGTCGGCGGACTGTATCTGGTGTATCTGGGACTCTCCACCCTCTGGCGCAGCCGGTCGCGGACGCGCACCGCAGAGCCGACACCGGCACCAGTTCCGTCGCCCGGGTCGAGCTGGCGGGCCGGTTTCCTGACCAACCTCCTGAACCCCAAGATCGCGGTGTTCTACACGGGCCTGCTCCCCCAACTCGTTCCGCCCGGCTGGCCGACCGCGCCGACGCTGGCACTGCTCGTATTCGTCCACGGACTCCTCGGGATCATCTGGCTCGGCGGATACAGCATCCTGCTCACCCGCGCGCGGAACACGATGGGCAAGCCGTCCGTCCGGCGGGTGCTGGATCGGATCACCGGAACCGTCCTTTTCGGCTTCGGCGCCGCGGTCGTCGCCGAAGCGCGGTAGCCGCGGGCTCAGCTCGGGGTATCGGCGACACCGGACGAGCTGCCGCCCAGCAGTATCGTGCCGATCAGATTCGGGTCGTCGGTCATCGGCACGTGCCCGATGCCCGGGAGGACGAGTATCCGCGCCTGCGGGAAGGACCTGCGCACCCGTCGCGCCTGATAGACCGGCAGAATCAGGTCTCGCCGCCCCCACGCCACCGTGACCGGCACCGTCGCGTCGACGACACGCGGAAGGTCGAACGTGGCCGTCATCCCCTTGTCGACGAGCGTGTTGGTGGCGAGCGAGTGCGCGTCGACCACGGCGTCCTCGTACCGCACCCGGCTGGGCCGCGCGAAGAAGGCGGCCAGCGACGGATAGCGGACCGCTCTGTACCCGAGCGCCCTCGGAGCGTTCGAGCCCAGTGCCCGGGTGACCCCGCGCAGGGCCCGGAACGTGTAGATCGTGCGGGCCTGATCGGCGCGGTTGACGAAGAACCCGGCCGGCGAGAGCGCGGTGGCCGAGGCGACCTCGCCACGCGCAGCCAGGGCGAGGGCGAGCCAGCCACCGAGCGAGTTCCCCGCGACGTGCGCTCGTTCACCGGCGGGGGTCACGGAACGGACGAATGCGCTCACCTCGTCGAGCAGGTGATCCATCGTGTCCGCACCGTCGTCGAGCGCTGCCGATTCGCCGTGCCCCGGAAGGTCGACGGTGACGACCCGGCGATACGGCGTCAGCTGGTCCAGCAATACGTTCCAGGCCTGGCGCCGATGCACGATTCCGTGCACGAGCACCAGGGTGGGGCCGGAACCGGCGATGTCATGAGGCAAGTCCATGGACAGATGTTACCGCTATCGCCGGTAACACCTACCGCCTTTTGCCTCCGGCTCCGAGTGGGGCCCCGCCGCCCACGGACGTGTGCGACGGGCCCCGGACATCGACCCCGATTCGGGTCGGTCGGACCGATGCGGGAAAGATACTAACCGGACTGTTTGTTACTTGCCAGTCACCGTCGATCTCTCGGGGCGGACGAGTTGGCGTGTAAGCCGGATCCTGTCCCCGGCGCCGAAGCGCCGGGTGGCGACCATCCATCTGGATACACCGTCGCCGGGTACCTCGAGCGGTTCACCCGCAGGCTCGGGCGAGCAGCCCTCGAACACCTGCGCAGCCGCACCGGGATCCCGGAGGATCCGATGCGGCCTTCAACCTTGCTCCGGGCGGGGTTTACCTAGCCACCCCGGTCACCCGGGGTGCTGGTGCGCTCTTACCGCACCGTTTCACCCTGACCGACACCGCACCCCGGAGGGTGTGGCGCCGGCGGTCTGTTTTCTGTGGCACTGTCCCGCGAGTCACCTCGGGTTGCCGTTAACAACCGCCCTGCTCTGTGGAGTCCGGACTTTCCTCGACTCAGGGCCTGTGCACCCGTGTGCTGGTTCCCTGTGCCGCGGCCGCCCGGCCAACTCGTCCGCCCGATCAGACTACAGTTCGCGCGAACGTGTCCTACCGCCGCACTAGGGTTCAGAGCATGACCCGATACGCCGCCCTCCTGCGCGGTATCAACGTGGGCGGCATCAACATCAAGATGGCCGACCTCCGCAGCACCTTCGCCGATCTGGGATTCGAGAACGTGAAGACCGTCCTCGCATCGGGCAATGTGCTGTTCGATTCCGACCGCGACGACGTCCCCGCCCTCGAGCGCGAGATCGAGGCCGGGCTTCGCGCCGAATTCCGATACGAGGCCTGGGTTTTCATCCTCGATCTCGACACGGTCCGACAGATCGTCGACGACTATCCGTTCGATCCCGAGCGGGAAGGGTGGCATCCGTACGTGCTGGTGACACCCGAGCCCGAGGTCCTGGACACGCTCCTGAGCATCCGGGACGAACTCGATCCGGAGGTCGAACGAATCCAGGCCGGTGACGGTGTCCTGTACTGGGAGGTCGAGCGAGGCATGACGTTGAAGAGCAGGTTCGGCAGGAGCACCGGCTCCGCCAAGCTGAAGGCGTCCACCACCACCCGGAATCTGCGCACCCTCCTCAAGCTCCTGAAGTGAGTCGCCGGTGACCGTTCTCGCGGTGGCGCTCGTCGCCGCGGTCCTCGTCTTCGCGGTCGTGCGTCCTCGCCGGCTACCCGAGATCGTCGCGGCCGCCCCGGCCGCGGTCGTCGTTCTGGCCACGGGGCTGGTGACACCGTCCGAGGCCTGGGACGAAGTGTCGGAGATGGCCCCCACCGTCGGATTCCTCGCGGCGATCCTCGTCCTCGCGCATCTCGCCGACGCCATGGGTGTATTCACCTGGATCGCCGGCCGACTGCGACGCGGGGCGCGTGGCGAACCGACGAGGTTGCTGACACTCGTGTTCGGGGCCGCGGCCCTCACCACGGCGGTGCTGAGTCTCGATGCAACCGTGGTGCTGCTGACCCCGGCGGTGATCGCGACGGCCCGCTCGCTGCGGATGGATCCGCGGCCGCACTCGTACGCCACCGCGCACCTGTCGAACACGGCGTCGACCCTGCTGCCCGTCTCCAACCTCACGAACCTCATCGCGTTCTCCGCGACCGGGTTGACCTTCCTGCATTTCACCGCCGTCATGGCGTTGCCCTGGGCGGTGGCGATAGTGGTCGAACTGATCCTGTTCCGGATCTTCTTCCGCCGTCACCTCGTTCGGCCCGACGCCGACCCGGAGCCGAGGCACGACCCACCCGCGCCGGTCACCGCGCTGTCCATCATCGCGGTCACCCTTCTCGGGTTCGGGGTGTCCGGCTTCGTGGGGATCGCGCCGGGATGGGTCGCGGCGGCGGGGGCAATCGTGCTGGGCGTCGTCGCGCTGCGGGAGGGCCGAACCGATTTCGGACGCATCGTGTACTCGGTCGACGTGTGGTTCTGCGCGTTCGTCCTGGTCCTCGGCGTCGTCGTCGCAGGTGTCGCGAACGGTCCCATCGGCGACTGGATCGCTGCGCGGCTGCCGACCGGTACCTCGTTCGCGGCGCTGCTGGCGATGGCCGTCGTCGCGGCGGTCGCCGCGAATCTGGTGAACAACTTGCCCGCCACCCTGCTTCTGCTCGCGGCGCTCGGACCCCATCCACCGACAGCGCTCGTCCTGGCGATGCTGCTCGGCGTGAACCTCGGCCCCAACCTCACCTACGTGGGATCGCTCGCGATCATGCTGTGGCGACGGGTTGCCGCACGAGCCGGATCGCCCGCGGATCTGCGCACGTTCACCGTTCTCGCAGCGGTCACCACGCCGTTGACTCTGCTCGCCGCGGTGACTGCCCTCTGGGCCTGTGAGTACTTGTCAATCGCCCGCGGTTGAAGTACTCACAGGTGGGAGGTGTCGTTGACCAGGCGGACGGACGAGCCGCCGTCGGGATAGAACTCGGCGATACTCAGCGACGCCAGATCCAGGTGCAGCCGGTAGAGCAGCGACGGGCCCGCGTCGAGCGCCAGCTGCAACAGCGTCTTGATAGGGGTCACGTGCGTGACCACCAGAACGGTGGAACCACCGTACGTCGCGGTGAGGTCGTCGCGGACCTTCAGGATCCGCTCGCGCACCTCATCGAAGCTCTCCCCCGACGGCGGGCACACCGAGGTATCCGACAACCATTTGCGGTGCAATTCGGGGTCGCGCTCGGCAGCTTCCCGGAACGTGAGACCCTCCCATTCGCCGAAGTCGGTTTCGGTGAGGCCCTCGTGCACGGTGACGGGGAGTCCGAGCAGCTTCGCGGCAGCCGCCGCGGTCTGCTGGGCGCGGCCGAGCGGCGAGGACACGACGGCGGCGACTCCGTTCGTATCGGCGATGCGGCGGGCTGCGCCGTTCGCCTGCGCCAGCCCGATCTCGGTGAGCGCCGGGTTCCCGCGACCCGAGTACCGCCGGTCGACGGACAGCGGGGTCTGCCCGTGCCGGAGGAGCAGCATCCGGGTCGGGGCGCCCGTCGTGTCCATCCAGCCCGGCGCCGCCGGGGTGGTCTCGTCCGACCGGACGGCGGCCGGTTCCGGTTCTGCGTCGGACGTGCCGGCGGCACCGTCCATGGCCTCGTTGGCCAGGCGGTCGGCGTGCGAGTTCTCCGCTCGCGGGATCCAGGTGTACGTGACGCGGTCGAACTGCCGGGCGAGCCCGGACGCCTGCCGGTGCAGCGGAATCATGTCCGGGTGCTTGACCTTCCAGCGCCCGGACATCTGCTCGACGACCAGTTTGGAATCCATCCGCACATCCGCCTCGGACGCGCCGAGTTCCGCGGCCGCCTCGAGACCGGCGATCAGTCCCCGGTACTCGGCGACGTTGTTCGTGGCGATCCCGAGGCTTTCCTTGCGCTCGGCGAGGACGGTCCCTCGGGTCGCGTCGAACACCACGGCGCCGTAGCCCGCGGGTCCGGGGTTGCCGCGCGAGCCACCGTCGGCCTCGACGACGACGCGACTCACAGACCCGACTCCTTGGTGCGCACCAGGATCGCGCCGCACTCGGAGCACCGCACGACGACGTCGGGTGCGGTTCCGGTGATGCGGGAGATCTCGCCGCGGTCCAGTTCGATGCGGCACGCTCCGCAGCGCCGCGCCTGCAGCAGTGCAGCGCCGACCCCGTTCTGGGTGCGCTGCTTCTCGTAGACGGCAATCAGGTCGGCCGGGAACTGGTCGGCGAGTGCGGCCCGGTCCCGGATGCAGCGCTGCTCGGCGGCGTCCAGATCGGCGACGGCGTCGTCGCGGCGGCGGGAGGCGTCGATGAGGTCTTCCTCGATCTGCGACAGCTGCGCACCGGCGTGGTCGTGGTCGGACTGCGACGCCTCGCGCCGTTCCATCACCTCGAGCAATTCGTCCTCGAGCAGTCCCTGGCGGCGCACGAGGCTGCCGAGTTCGTGTTCGAGTTCGGTGAGTTGCTTCGACCCGACCGTTCCGCTCTCCAGCAGCTTGCGGTCGCGGTCCTCGCGCTGACGTACCGCGTCGACCTCGCCTTCGAGCTTGCGGATGTCGCGGTCGAGGTCGTCGAGGATGATCTCCACCGCCACGGCCGCGTCCTTACGTGTGACGCGCTCCGCCTCGAGCCGCTCGACTTCCTGACGCTCCGGAAGCGCGGTGCGTCGGTGGGCGATCCTCGACAGCTCCGCATCGACGCCGGCGAGGTCGAGAAGCTTGGACTGCACCTGTGGTTCGACGTTCACGCGTGGTAACTCCTGCTGTCTTCTGTGAAGGTTTCTTCAGCGGCCGATAACTGAGTGTCAACCGTACCCCGGCGAATCATGCGTTTCGGCCGGACGGCGCTACGACGACGACGCGCTGACCGACCACGGATCGGTCCGCACGGCCGACACCGACACCTGCCATTCGGGGGTCTGCGCGAAAGCGGTGTCCAGCACCCCCTTCGCCTGTGCACACCACGGCTGTTCGCTCGCCCAGTGTGCGACGTCGATCAGCGCCGGACCCCCGGCGCGCAGGTGCTCGTCCGCGGGGTGGTGCCGCAGGTCGGCGGTCACGTAGGCGTCCACGCCGAGCCGGGACACGACGTCGAGGAACGAGTCGCCGGAGCCGCCGCACACGGCGACGGTGCGGATCGTGGCGTCGGGGTCGCCTGCAGCCCGCACACCCCAGGTCGTGGCGGGCAGCGCGTCCGCGACCCGGTCGGTGAAGTCGCGCAGCGACAGCGGTTCGGGTAGCTCGCCGACGCGTCCGAGTCCGCGGGGACCGGGGAAGGTGGCCGTCTCGAAGACATCGAACGCGACCTCCTCGTACGGGTGTGCGGCGCGCATCGCGGCGAGGACCCGCTGCCGGATGCGGCGCGGGGCGATCACCTCGACCCGGCTCTCCTCGACACGTTCGAGCGCCCCGACCGCGCCGAGTGTGGGGTTCGCGCCGTCGATCGGCAGGAACTGGCCGTGCCCGGTGACGGACCAGCTGCAGTCGCGGTAGTTGCCGATCTGTCCGGCGCCGGCGTCGAACAGGGCGCGGCGCACCGTGTCGGCGTCGCCGGCGGGGACAAGAACCACCCACTTGTCCAGGTCCTCGGTGGGTTGCGCCTCGATCGGCCCGGTGACGGTGAGACCGAGCGCTTCCGCCAGTGCGTCGGAGACGCCCGGGTCCGCGGAGTCGGCGTTGGTGTGCGCGGTGAACAGGGCGCAACCGGCCTTGATCAGCTTGTGGACGAGCGCACCCTTCGGGGTGTGTGCGCCGACGGTGTCGACGCCGCGGAGCAGCAGCGGGTGGTGGACGAGGAGAAGGTCGGCGCCGGCGCCGATCGCCTCGTCGACGACGGCGGCGGTGGGATCGACCGCGACCATCACCGTCGACACCACGTCGCCGGGGTCGCCGCACACGAGGCCGACGGAGTCCCACGCTTCCGCGAGAGCCGGCGGGTAGGCCGCATCCAGGGCCGCGATCACCTCGGCGAGACGAACCGGATTCACAAGATCTCCTTCATTGCGCCGATCAGCACATCGGTCTGCTCCGGCGGGCGCACCGCGACGCGGAGGAAGTCCGGTGCGAGTCCGGGGAACGTGTCGCAGCGCCGCACGGCGATGCCCCGCTCACGCAGGTGCTTCCGCATCAGCTCTCCGTCCGGAAGGCGAAGCAGGAGGAACGGCGCGACGGCGGGTCGGTGCACGGCGACGCCGATCCCGGTCAGCCGCCGGATCATGTCGTCTCGCCACCCACCCAGCACCACGGCGTGCTCGCGGGCGGCGGCGACGGCGTGCGGTTCGCTGCACGCGGCGATCGCTTCCACCTGCAGGCTGCCAAGCGGCCAGTGCGCCCGCCCCACCTGCAGGCGTTCGAGGATCTCGGGGGACCCGAGCGCGTACCCGCAGCGCAGTCCCGCCAGCGCCCACGTCTTGGTGAGGCTGCGGAGCACGAGCACATCGGGCAGCGAATCACCAGCCAGTGACTCGTCCTCGTCCGGCACCGCGTCCGCGAACGCCTCGTCGACCACGAGGATGCGGCCTGGGCGGCGCAACCGCAGGATCGCCTCGGCGGGGTGCAGCACCGACGTCGGGTTGGTCGGGTTGCCGATCACCACCAGATCGGCGGACTCGGGGACCGCGGCGGCGTCGAGGACATACGGGTCGTCGAGCAGCACCTGTGTGACGGGCACCTGCGCCTCCCGCAACGACCACTCGGGCTCGGTGAACGACGGATGGATCAGTGCCGCTTCCCGGACCCCGAGCCGCGGAAGCAGGGAGAAACCCTCCGCTCCCCCGGCGAGGAGCAGCACCTCGCCGGGTGTGCGGCCGTGCCGGGACGCCACCGCGGTCCGGGCCGCGCGATCGGCCGCGACCGTCGGGTAGGAGCCCAGGTGCGGCAACGCGCCGGCGAGGCGGAGTCGCAGCCAGTCCGGTGGTCCGTCGCCCTGCACGTTGACGGCGAAATCGAGGAGTCCGGGCCCCGCGTCCACGTCCCCGTGGTGACGCAGGCTCTCCCGGCTACCGGCACGAATGTCCACAGCTGTCGAGCCTAAGGGACAATGGTCCGGTGACATCTCTCTCCACCTCCGCGTCCTCCGCCCCTTCCGCCCTCTCGGCTCCGATCGTGCTGTTCGACCTCGACGGCACCCTCACCGACTCCGCGCCCGGCATTCACGCCGGGTTCCGCCATGCGCTCGCGACGATCGGGCAGCCGGAACCGACCGACGAGATGATCGACGCCGTCATCGGCCCGCCGATGATCGACACGTTCCGCTCGATGGGGCTGGACGAGGACCTCGTGCAGCAGGCTGTCGCGGCCTACTTCGAGCGTTACGACAGCGTCGGGTGGGCGGAGAACGCCGTCTTCGACGGCATCGAGAAGGTGCTCGTCGCCGCCCGGGACAGCGGCCGAAGGCTCGGTGTCGCCACGTCGAAGTCCGAGCGGTTCGCGATCCGCATCCTCGAGCACTTCGAACTGGCCCATTACTTCGAGTTCATCGGCGGCGCCAGCGACGACGGCAGTCGCCGCGCCAAGTCGGACGTGATCGCCCACTCCCTCCGGAACCTGGGGGTCACCGCCACCGAGGGCGCCACCCCCGACGTCCTGATGGTCGGCGACCGGGACCACGACGTCCTCGGCGCCGCGCACTGGGGCATTCCCGCGGTGTTCGTCGAGTGGGGTTACGGGTTCCCCGCGGAGGCGGAGCGCGCGCACGCCACGGCGGGGACCGTCGCCGACCTCGGGAAGATGCTCGATGACGCGGCCTGACACCCCGCTGCACGTGACGTTCGTGTGCACCGGAAACATCTGCCGCTCGCCGATGGCAGAGAAGATCTTCGCCGAGCATCTGCGCCGGGAAGCCCTCGACGACCGGGTCGTGGTGAGCAGCGCCGGGACCCACGGCTGGCACGTCGGGCGCGAGGCGGACATCCGCACCAACGAGACCCTGAAACTGAACGGATACCCGACGGGCCACACGGCCGCCGAGGTCGGGCCGTTCCATCTGGGCGCGGATCTGGTGGTCGCCCTCGCCGCGAACCATGACCGTGAGCTTGCCCACATGGGTGTGCCGGACGAGCGCCGCCGGCTGTTGCGCAGTTTCGACCCGGATGCGGACACGTCGTCCGTCCCCGACCCGTTCTACGGGGACCACGAGGACTTCGAGCGGGTCCGCCTCCAGATCGAGGCCGCGGTGCCGGGGCTGCTCGACTGGGTGCGCAGCCGGTAACCCACGATCAGGCCCGCCACCTGCGAGCGGCTACCGTGGAGGCGTGCGAAGGCTGAGATTTTTGTTGCGACCCGGCTGGTTGGTGTTGGCCTTGGTGGTCGCCGGATTCGCATTCATGTGTTTCTACGTGCTCGCGCCGTGGCAGCTGGGCAAGAACACGTCAACGGAGCACCGTAACCAACTGATTGCCGACTCGGTCGACGCCGACCCCGTGCCGCTCGAGAACCTGCTGTCGGGCGCGGCCCCGAATCCGGACGACGAGTGGCGGCGCGTCACCGCGACCGGCTCCTACGTCCAGAACAGCGATCTGCTGGTCCGCCTGCGGTCCATTGACTCGCAGCCCGCGTACGAGGTCCTGACCCCGCTGCAGCTGACCGACGGTCGCACGATCCTGGTCAACCGCGGCTACGTCCGGCCGATTCAGGGAACCGAGCCGCCGCCGGTGGATCCGCCGCCGACCGGGCAGGTGACGCTCGACGGTCGCGTCCGCAAGTCCGAGGGCACCATCCCCGGCAAGGAGCCGATCGACGAGAACGGGCTCCGGCAGGTCTACTACATCGATGCGGGGCAGATCGGCGGCTTCATCGGCACCGCCCTCGTCGACGCCTACGTGCAGCTCGAACCCGATCAGCCCGGTGGCCTCGGCACCATTCCGCTCCCCCAGCTCGACGCGGGCCCGTACCTGTCGTATGGCCTGCAGTGGCTGGCGTTCGGCATCATGGCACCGCTCGGGCTCGCCTACTTCGTCCGGGCGGAGTGGCAGGAACGCCGCAAGGAGAAGTCCGCGAAATCCCCCGGGGACTCCACGCCGGCCCCCGCACCCGCGGCCCGGAAGAAGCCGTTCGCTCGCAGCAAGCCGGTGGAATCAGCGCCCAGAACGGCGGCGGAAGTGAAACTCGCCGACCGCTACGGCAAGGGCCGCTGACACCAGAGCCGCGCCGCCCTGCACGGCGACGGACAGCCGCACCGCGCGTTCGAGGTCGACGGGTTGCGGTGAGGGGCCGGTCCCGAGAGACGGTCGCATCTCGACGCCGTGCGCGTACTCGGTGCGCCCACCGAGCGAGATCCCGAGGGCGCCGGCCGCGCTGGCCTCCGCGACACCGGCGTTGGGGCTGGGGTGCGCGGACGCATCGCGCCGCCACGCCTCCCACGCCCCCCGCGGCGACCCCCCGACCGTCGGCGCGGCGAGCACGGACAGTGCTCCGGTCAGCCGGGCCGGTAGCAGGTTGAGAACGTCGTCCCACCGCGCCGCCGCCCAGCCGAAATTGCGGTATTTCGGCGAGCGGTAGCCGACCATCGCGTCGAGGGTGTTGGAGGCCCGGTAGACGAACAGTCCAGGGATTCCGGCGACCGCGCCCCACACGACGGCCCCGACAGCCGAGTCGGACGTGTTCTCGGCCACCGACTCCAGCGTCGCCCGTGTGAGCCCGTCGGCGCCGAGCACGCTGGGATCGCGACCGCACAGGGACGGCAGCAGGGCGCGTGCCGCGGCGAGGTCGTCCGCTGTGAGATGCGCGGCCATGGCCGTCCCGGTCCGGCTCAGCGACGTTCCGCCGAGCACGGCCCAGGTCGCGACGGCCGTCCCGGCTGCCTCCCCGCCCCATCCCCCGCGCCGTGCCACCCGCGCGGCGGCGGCTCCGGCACCCGCCGCGCCGCCCACGAGGACCGCGACGTGCAGGACCCCCGACCACCGGGAATCGCGGTACGTGAGCTTCTCCAATGCCATTGCCGTGCGGCCGAATCCGGACACCGGATGCCACCGGGCCGGGTCGGCGAACACACGGTCGGCGACGAAGCCGAGGAGCAGGCCGGCCGCACGGGCGGTGCCGGGACGGGAGGTTCGATGCACGTCGCTATTTGTATCAACTAACGTTGCAGTCGATGTAAAGGAGCGTCCCATGAGTGCCTCGATCGACGAATACCTGGCAGGCAAGGACCCGGACGCCACCGAGCGCCTACTGCAGTTCCGCGACCTCGTGCTGGCGTGCGGGGAGGTGGACGAGCGGGTCCACCGGACCGAGATCGCGTGGGCCCGTGCCCGCGTCTTCGCCGCCGCGTTCATCTATTCGTCGCGCCTCGAGATCGCGCTCGACCTCCGTCGGCGCATCCACCACCCGCAACTGCGGGAGGCTTTTCCCACCACCAAGACGGTGATCACTCACCGGCTGACAATCACGTCCGACGATCAACTCGACGGCACCCTGTCGGACCTTCTCACCGAGGCATACGAGACCGTGGGCCCGGGCACGCGCGCACGATAGCGAGTCGGATTTCGGAAACTCTGCCCAGTATCTCGCCAAGCGGCCTTTCGGGCGCCTACCATGGTAAATGCCGCCTCGTTCCCCCCATTCAGAGGCGGCGCACGGCCCCGCCCCGCTCACATCTTCGGTGCTGACTCAACACACCCACGTGGCCCGGCGGGGTTCTGCGCGTCCGGAAATTTTTCGTACGAGGCGTTGGAATCGCCGGCGGCGGCTGCGACGATCGAAGAGTGAGCGGCGACGTGACGAAGCTGGGCGACGACCAACTGCTCGCCCTGCTGAGCGAGCACCGGGCACTGCTCGGGGAATCGATAGCGAACGACTACGGCAGCGGGACGGTACGCAGCGTCACCGTCCGGATCGCGGAGTTCGAGGCCGAGATCCATCGCCGCGGCTCCACGGCGCGCGGAAGTCCGGCCTGACCAGCTACGACCGGGTCTTGGCGGGAGCAGACCAGACGGCCTCGACTCCCCCGTTCTCTGCGTAGCGGTCGATCTGCACGATGCCCGCCCCGGGCTCGGTGGGCCGGTGCGTCTCGTTGACTGCCTGGAAGTCCGATTCGAACGTCTTGTCGCTCGACGTGCCGTTGCGCAGCGTCACCTTGTACCTGGGCATGTCAGGAATATGCCACTGCCGGGGAAGCTCCGGGCGATGAACAGGTGAACTCCGCGAAACCCGTCACAGCACGGTGGTTCGAGAAGAGGATGTACTGCATGGCCGAACCCGATCTGTCCGTCCTTCGCGAGCGCGCCGCGAACGGTGACCAGACAGCGATCGACATCCTGATCGAACTTGCCGGCGAGCGCGGCGACATGGACGAGTTGCGCGGCCTCGCCGAGAACGGGAGCTCCGATGCGGCCGACCAACTCATCGAAGTGGCCACCGAACTCGGCGACCTGGGCGAACTCCGCCGCCTCGCCGACGGTGGAAACATCACCGCCGCCGAGCAACTGAGGGAACTCACCGAGGAATGACACGAGAAAGCCCCGACGTGCGAGAAACGCACATCGGGGCTCTGCCTGACGGTGGGCGCGGAGGGTTTCGAACCCCCGACCGCTGGTGTGTAAAACCAGAGCTCTACCACTGAGCTACACGCCCGAACATCCGGCGAGAAACTCGCCGGATGCGCATCAGGACTCTAGCGTGGCGAGCGCTTTCTCCCAAGCTCCCTGGTCACGGGCCTCTCCGGGTCCGTTCATCTCGGCGAACCGGATGACACCTTCCTTGTCGATGACGAAGGTGCCGCGGTTCGCGAAGCCCAGCTTCTCGTTGAAGACGCCGTACTGCTGCGCGACGGCGCCGTGCGGCCAGAAGTCCGCGAGTAGCGGGAAGGTGTATCCCTGCTCGGCGGACCAGATCTTGTGGGTCGGCGACGCACCGACGGAGAGGGCGAGGATCGCGGTCTCGTCGTTCTCGAACTTCGGCAGTTCGTCGCGAACCTTGCAGAGCTCACCCTGGCACGTTCCGGTGAACGCGAGGGGGTAGAACACGAGCAGAACGTTCTTCTTTCCGCGGTAGTCGGAAAGCGTCACCTCCTGGTTGTTCTGGTCCTTGAGGGTGAAATCGGGGGCGGTGGTGCCCACCTCGAGCGGCATGGCGGTATTCCTTCGGTGAGTGTGACGGAAAGGTGTGACAGTTCAGCGCTTGTTCGCGGGACGCGACTTCGGCTGAACCAGACGGCTTCCCGACCAGTCCCCGAGGTTTGCCGCCGACGTCTGGGTGAGACCGGCTGTGGGTGCGGACTCGGCGATCTCGCTGGGCTCCACGTGACCGGGCTGACCGGTCTTGGGCGTGAGGACCCACACGAATCCCTCGTCGGCCAGTGGGCCGATGGCATCCATGAGGGCGTCGACCAGATCTCCGTCTTCGTCGCGCCACCACAGCAGCACGACGTCGATGACCTCGTCGGAATCCTCGTCCAGTAGTTCTCCACCGATGGTGTCCTCGACCGCGGCACGCAGGTCGTCGTCGGTGTCCTCGTCCCAGCCCAGTTCCTGTACCGCCATGTCGGCAGTGATCCCGAGTTTCTGAGCGTAGTTTTGGGCGTCCGCCGCGGCGACCACGGTGGGGTCCTCCTTTTGTTGACGGTGCTCGGGTACCCGAACACCGGCCGGATGAAGATCAATTAGGTGAAAGCGAACATGCTCGGACGCTTTCGCGCAAGCCGACCGCGCGAATTTTTGTCAGAAAGTAGTGTTGCGCGGTCATCGACCGAGCCTACGGTGCGGGAGTCAGGATGTGGGGCAGGCTGCCCGAATCGAGTCGCTGATCTCGTCTCCGCGGCTTGCGAGGGTGTTCAGATTGTCTCCGCGTTGCCCGCTGTCGACGGCGGCTGCGAGATCGCGGTAGTTGTTCGCGTAGTCGGTGAGCAGTCCGGTCAATTCAGGGGGAAGCGACGGGATGGAGGCATTCGCCCCGTCGGCAGCCGCCCGGAGAGCCACCGCCGCGGCGCTCGCCTTGGCGCCGGTGTCCGCGGCGTCGGCGTTGGCTGCGTCGATGAACGCGTTGTAGGTCTCGATGGTGTCGCCCGCGCGGGTCACGAACATCGTGCATTGCGTCACAAGTTCCTCCCGCTCGGCTGCGGCCTTCTGTGAGGACGACGCCGCCACCGAAGAGGACGTCGCCTCCGCCGCGTATTCGGCAGCCTGGGCATCGTTCTGCTGCGCGGTCCCCTCGATCGCGCTGGCACATCCGGCGATGAGGCCGGCACCGACGATCGCCGCGGCGGCGGCACACATCAGACCCCCGCGGCGCGACGACGTGCGCATTCGTCTCCCCCATGTTTTGGACGACATCGATAAGTTCAACATTCGGCCCCGGATCTGCGCAAACGCTACCGGAGAGTAACCCGAACTGAGTGTGCCGACTGCGCCGCAATGGGGAAAGATAAGGGTTGCGCCATATTCATAAAGGAGATGGGTCGGGCCTAACAAGGCCGCGATCGCATGGAGAGGACGCCACACCGCGCGTCCCACCACAATGAGGAGCAACGTTGTCAGACCTGATCCAGGGACCCGCGTCTCAACCGGATTCCGCCGCACCCGGCGCCGGAGCGGCCCAACCTTCCAGCCCCAGTGCGACCCCGGGTTCCGACGGCCGCGTTCGCGTCATCCGTGAGGGTGTTGCGTCGTATCTGCCGGATATCGATCCGGATGAGACCACGGAGTGGTTGGAATCGTTCGATGGTTTGTTGGACCGGTCCGGTCCTACTCGTGCCCGGTATCTGATGTTGCGGATGCTCGAGCGGGCCGGGGAGAAGCACGTCGCGTTGCCGGCGTTGACGTCCACCGATTATGTGAACACCATCCCGACGGAGAACGAGCCGTGGTTCCCGGGGGATGAGGAGGTCGAGCGCCGGTATCGGGCGTTCATCCGGTGGAACGCGGCGGTGATGGTGACCCGGGCGCAGCGGCCGGGTGTCGGGGTCGGCGGGCACATCTCGACGTACGCGTCGTCGGCGGCGTTGTACGAGGTCGGGTTCAACCACTTCTTCCGCGGCAAGGATCACCCCGGTGGTGGGGATCAGATCTTCATCCAGGGCCACGCCTCCCCGGGCATTTATGCGCGCGCGTTTTTGGAGGGGCGGATCCCGGCGGAGCGGATGGACGGGTTCCGGCAGGAACACTCGCACGCCGATCAGGGTGGTGGGTTGCCGTCGTACCCGCACCCGCGGCTGCTGCCGGATTTCTGGGAGTTCCCGACCGTGTCGATGGGTCTGGGCCCGATGAACGCGATCTATCAGGCCCGCTTCAACCACTACCTGCACGATCGGGGCATCAAGGACACCGCCGATCAGCACGTGTGGGCGTTCTTGGGGGACGGGGAGATGGACGAGCCGGAGTCGCGGGGTCTGGCGCACGTCGCCGCCACCGAGGGCCTGGACAATCTGACATTCGTGGTGAACTGCAACCTGCAGCGCCTCGACGGCCCGGTCCGCGGCAACGGGAAGATCATCCAGGAGTTGGAGTCGTTCTTCCGCGGCGCCGGCTGGAACGTGATCAAGGTGGTCTGGGGCCGCGAGTGGGACGCGTTGTTGCACGCGGACCGGGACGGTGCCCTGGTCAATCTGATGAACGTCACCCCGGACGGGGACTACCAGACGTACAAGGCCAACGACGGCGGGTATGTGCGGGAGCATTTCTTCGGGCGCGATCCGCGGACGAAGGAGTTGGTGGCGAACCTGTCCGATCGGGACATCTGGAACCTCAAACGCGGCGGGCATGACTACCGCAAGATTTATGCGGCGTACGCGGCGGCGATGGCGCACAAGGGGCAGCCGACGGTCATCCTGGCGCACACCATCAAGGGTTACACGTTGGGTAAGCATTTCGAGGGCCGCAACGCCACCCACCAGATGAAGAAGCTGACCCTGGACGATCTGAAGAATTTCCGGGATCTGCAGCGGATCCCGATCTCCGACGAAGAGTTGGAGCGGGACCCGAAGATGCCGCCGTACTACCATCCCGGCCCCGATGCCCCGGAGATCCGGTACATGCTGGACCGGCGCAAGGCGCTCGGTGGGTTCCTGCCCGAGCGGCGGACCGCCCCGAAGCCGTTGCCGCAGCCGGCGGATTCGACCTACGACGTGGTCCGCAAGGGTTCCGGTAAGCAGCAGGTCGCCACGACGATGGCGTTGGTGCGGATCATGAAGGAGCTGTTGCGGGACAAGGAGATCGGGAAGCGGATCGTGCCGATCATCCCGGACGAGGCCCGCACCTTCGGGATGGACTCCTGGTTCCCGTCGCTGAAGATCTACAACCGCAACGGGCAGCTGTACACCGCGGTGGATGCGGAGCTGATGCTGGCGTACAAGGAATCGGAGATCGGGCAGATCCTGCACGAGGGCATCAACGAGGCCGGCTCGACCGCCTCGTTCACCGCGGTCGGCACCTCGTATGCCACCCACGGGGAGCCGATGATCCCGCTGTACATCTTCTACTCGATGTTCGGGTTCCAGCGCACCGGCGACGGCCTGTGGGCGGCGGCCGACCAGATGGCCCGCGGGTTCGTCCTCGGCGCGACGGCCGGCCGCACCACCCTCACCGGCGAAGGGTTGCAGCACGCCGACGGGCACTCGCTGCTGCTGGCGTCGACGAACCCGGCGGCCGTGGCCTACGATCCGGCGTTCTCCTACGAGATCGCGCACATCGTCAAGGACGGGTTGCGCCGGATGTACGGCGGCACCGACGGGGTGGACGGGTTCGGTGGGGAGGACATCTTCTACTACATCACCCTCTACAACGAGCCCTACTCCCAACCCGCCGAGCCGGAGAACCTGAACGTCGAGGGCCTGCTCAAGGGCCTGTACCTGTTCAAGAAGGCAACCACCTCGGGACCGAAGGCGCAGATTCTGGTCTCCGGTGTCACCATGCCCGAGGGGCTGCGGGCGCAGGAACTGCTCGCCACCGAGTGGGGGGTGGCCGCCGACGTGTGGTCGGTGACCTCCTGGGGTGAGCTGCGCCGCGACGGCATCGAATCCGAACGCCAGGCACTGCGCGACCCGGGCACCGACGCCCCGCTGCCCTACGTCACCCAGGCGTTGTCGGATGCGGCCGGACCGTTCGTCGCCGCCTCGGACTGGATGCGCGCGGTCGCCGACCAGATCCGGCAGTGGGTGCCCGGCTCGTACACCACCCTCGGCACCGACGGGTTCGGATTCTCCGACACCCGCCCCGCCGCCCGCCGGTACTTCAACGTCGACGCCGAATCCATCGTCGTCGCCGTCCTGTCCGCCCTCGCCGGCGAAGGCACCCTCGACCGCTCCAAGGCCGTCGACGCCGCCAACCGGTACCGCATCGACGACGTCCGCGCCGCCGCCGTGTCCTATACGGACACCGGAAGCGCATAACCCGAGTTCCTCACCCACCGCCGCCCGTGTGTCCATCGGACTACACGGGCGGCGGTGGGCGTAGGTTCTTGTCTATGGTCGAGCAGAGTCCGCTGGTCTCCCGCAGACGACAAACCCGGGATCCGTTGCCCGACGCACTGTTGCGGCGGGTCAAACAGTTCTCCGGCCGCCTCTCGACCGAGGCCGTCACGACGATGCAGGATCAGCTGCCGTTCTTCGACGACCTGGACGCCGCCCAACGGTCCAACGTGCAGTTGCTGGTCCAGACGGCGGTCGTCAACTTCCTCGAATGGCTCAAGAATCCGGACAGCGACATCCGGTTCAGCCTGGACGCGTTCCAGGTTATTCCGCAGGATCTCGCGCGCAGGCTCACCCTCAGCCAGACGGTCGACATGGTGCGCGTGGCGATGGAGTTCTTCGAGCAGTGGCTCCCTGCTCTCGCCCGTAACGACCAGCAGCTGGTCGCCCTCACCGAGGCCGTGTTGCGTTACGGCCGCGAACTCGGCTTCGCGGCCGCTTCCGTGTACGCGAGTGCGGCGGAGTCCCGTGGCGCCTGGGACACCCGGCTCGAGGCCCTCGTGGTCGATGCCGTGGTCCGCGGCGACACCGGTTCCGACATGCTGTCGCGGGCGGCCACCCTCAACTGGGACGCGACCGCTCCCGCCACCGTCATCGTCGGCACACCGCCCGAGGACGAACGGGTCTCCGTCGTCGGCACGGTCCACACCATCGCGCAGAAGCACGGTCGGGCCGCTCTCGCCGTCGTGCAGGGTTCGCGGCTTGTGATGGTGGTCAGCGGCGAGCTCCAGGAGGGTTCCGGGCACTCGAGCTTCATGACCGATCTGCTCGGCAAGTTCTCCGACGAGCCGGTGATCATCGGGCCGACCACTCCGACGCTCGGCGCGGCGCACCTCAGTGCGGTCGAGGCGCTCGCCGCGATGCAGGCGGTCGCCGGCTGGCGCGGGGCCCCTCGACCGGTCCACGCCGCCGAGTTGTTACCCGAACGCGCACTGCTCGGTGACAACGCCGCAGTCACCGCTCTCAACGACCATCTGGTCGCACCGCTGGCGGCCGCCGGAGGTGTTCTCACCGACACTTTGGACGCGTATCTCGACTGTGGAGGTGCGGTTGAGACTTGTGCACGGCAGCTGTTTGTTCATCCAAATACTGTGCGGTATCGACTCAAGAGAATCGCGGAAGTCACCGGGCGCGATCCGACGAATCCGCGGGATGCGTACGTGCTGAGAGTGGCCGCGACGGTGGGCCGATTGACACATTCCCATAACGAACCCATCACACGTTTAACACCAGTCACACCCTTCCCATTCGGAGAAGCAGGGCTGTAACGAACGCCTGTCCAAATTCGATGCGAGCACTCCACGTGCAATTTTGTGGGAACCCAACAAATCCGCTGACGAAGGTTCATCCGCAACGACATCTCGCGGTACGCGGTTGACGGTGTTCTCTTGAAGAGTGATTTCGTTGCTCGCCCCGGGTCAGGGCTCTCAGACTCCCGGCATGCTCATCCCTTGGTTGGAGCTGCCGGGTTCTCATGACCGCGTCGAACTCTGGTCGAAGGCTGCCGGCCTCGATCTGGTCCGCCTCGGTACCACCGCGACCGCGGAGGAGATCACCGACACGTCGGTGACCCAGCCACTCGTCGTGGCCGCCGCGCTCCTCGCCTTCGAGGAGCTCGACGCACGCGGCCTCGTTCCCGCGGACACCATCGCGGCCGGACACTCGGTCGGTGAACTCGCCGCCGCGGTTGTCGCAGGGGTTCTGTCCGCCGACGACGCCGTCGCCCTCGCCGCGCTCCGCGGCGCCGAGATGGCCAAGGCGTGCGCACTCGAGCCGACCGGCATGTCCGCCGTCCTCGGGGGCGACGAGGCCGAGGTGCTCGCCCGCCTCGACGAACTGGGGCTCGAACCCGCCAACCGCAACGCCGCCGGGCAGATCGTCGCGGCTGGTCTGCTGTCCGCGCTCGAGGAACTCGCGGCCAACCCGCCCGAGAAGGCGCGCGTCCGCGCCCTACCTGTCGCCGGCGCGTTCCACACCCGGTTCATGGCACCCGCCCAGGAGGCCGTCACCGAGGCTGCGTCGAAGATCACACCGGGTGAACCCACCCGCACACTGCTCTCCAACGCCGACGGCGCACCGGTCGCATCCGGAGCCGACGCACTGACTAAGCTGGCCGCGCAGGTAACCCGACCTGTGCGTTGGGACCTGTGTACCGCAAGCCTGCGGACCGCTCAGGTCTCCGCGATCGCGGAGCTCCCACCAGCCGGAACCCTGGTCGGTATCGCCAAGCGTGAAATGCGCGGCACGCCGACTCTGGCACTCAAGACCCCGGGGGACATCTCCGCGCTGGCCGAACTGACAGAACTCGGCTAGTTTGCTGCGCGCACCTCGGTGCGCGTAGGGCCCGCAGGCGCGGCCGATGGGGACGTGCCTGCACAACTCCAGATACATCTACACCGAATCAGAAGGGAGCCACTCAGTGGCCGCCACCCAGGAAGACATCATCGCCGGACTCGCGGAGATCATCGAGGAGGTCACCGGTATTGAGCCGTCCGAGGTGACCATCGAAAAGTCTTTCGTCGACGACCTCGACATCGACTCCCTCTCCATGGTTGAGATCGCCGTCCAGACCGAGGACAAGTACGGCGTGAAGATCCCCGACGAGGATCTCGCCGGACTGCGCACCGTCGGTGACGCCGTGTCCTACATCCAGAAGCTCGAAGCAGAAGGTGGCGCCGACGCGGAGGCCGTGAAGGCCAAGCTCGAAGCTGCCAAGAACGACGAGGAGTGAGCTCAACCGTGACTTCCGCCTCGACCAACGGGAGACAGTTCCCCAACATCGTCGTCACCAGCCTCGCGGCTACGACGTCGATCGCTGGTGACGTGGATGCCACGTGGAAAGGCCTGTTGGCCGGCGAGAGCGGCATCGACACCATCCAGGAAGCCTTCGTCACGGAGAACGACCTGCCGGTGACGATCGGCGGCAAGCTGAAGGTGTCACCCGACGAGTCGCTGTCCCGGGTCGAGATCCGCCGGATGAGTTTCGTCGAGCGGCTGGCGCTCGTCCTGGGCCGTCAGGTCTGGGAGAACGCCGGTAGCCCGGAGGTCGACAAGGATCGCCTCGGCGTCGTGATCGGCACCGGACTCGGCGGCGGCGAAGCTCTGATCGACGCCGTCGAGAAGATGAAGGCCGGTGGATACCGCAAGGTGTCGCCGTTCGCCGTCCAGATGGTGATGCCCAACGGCCCGTCGGCCACCGTCGGACTCGAACTGGGCGCCCGCGCCGGAGTGATCACTCCCGTGTCGGCCTGCTCTTCGGGTTCGGAGGCCATCGCCCATGCGTACCGCATGCTGGTGATGGGCGACGCCGACATCATCGTCGCCGGTGGTGTGGAGGGTTACCTCGACGCCGTGCCGATCGCGAGTTTCGCGATGATGCGCGCACTGAGCACCCGCAACGACGATCCGAAGGCGGCCTCGCGGCCGTTCGACAAGGATCGTGACGGCTTCGTGTTCGGTGAGGCCGGAGCGATGATGGTCCTCGAAACCGAGGAGCACGCCAAGGCTCGCGGTGCCACCATCCACGCCCGACTGCTGGGCGCCGGGATCACCTCCGACGGGTTCCACATCGTCGCTCCCGATCCTTCGGGTTCGGGTGCTGCGCGGGCCATGACGAGGGCGATCGAGACTGCTGGATTGACGAAGAAGGACATCCAGCACATCAACGCGCACGCCACTGCCACGCCGATCGGTGACACGGCAGAGGCGAACGCCATCAAGGCTGCCGTCGGCAACCACGCTGCGGTGTACGCACCGAAGTCCGCGTTGGGGCATTCGATCGGCGCCGTCGGTGCGCTCGAGGCGGTGCTCACGGTCCTGAGTCTGCGTGACGGAGTCATTCCGCCCACGCTGAATCTCGAGAATCAGGATCCAGAAATCGACCTGGATGTCGTCAAGGGTGAAGCCCGTTACGGCGAGATCGATTTCGCGATCAACAACTCGTTTGGTTTCGGTGGGCACAACGTCGCGCTCGCCTTCGGCCGGGCCTGACAGCCGGTCCAGCCAGATCGCGGGTGGAGACCCCTTCGTCGAAGGGGTCTCCACCCATCGACAGCCCCCCGGGCCGCTACAGAGGAGGACGCGATGACAATCTTGGCACCCGCGACGAAGTCCGATGCGTCGGTCGATCCGCGTGATCCCCTTGCGCGCCTGGAGAAGCTGTTCGACGGCGGGACGGTCGTCCCGCTCCACCCGCGTGACAAGTCCGGTGTGCTGGCCGCGTCCGGCAACATCGACGGTGTCCGCACCATTGCCTACTGCTCCGATGCCACCGTCATGGGCGGTGCGATGGGCGTCGAAGGCTGCAAGCACATCGTGACCGCGATCGACACCGCCCTCGAGGAAGATGCCCCGATCGTGGGTCTCTGGCACTCGGGCGGCGCCCGTCTCGCCGAGGGCGTCGAGGCCCTGCACGCCGTGGGCCTGGTCTTCGAGGCCATGGTCCGCGCGTCCGGCCGCGTCCCCCAGATTTCCGTCGTCCTCGGATTCGCCGCCGGCGGCGCGGCATACGGTCCCGCCCTCACCGACGTCGTCATCATGGCGCCGGAGGCCCGTGTCTTCGTCACCGGACCCGACGTGGTCCGCAGCGTCACCGGGGAACAGGTCGACATGGTCTCCCTCGGCGGCCCCGACACGCACACCAAGAAGTCGGGTGTGGCGCACATCGCCGCCCACGACGAGGGCGACGCCCTGCACCGGGCCCGCCGCCTGGTGTCGATGTTCTGCGAACAGGGCGAGTTCGATCAGGCCGCGGCCGCGCACGGCGACACCGATCTCCGCGCCCTCATGCCGGAGTCGGCGAAGCGCGCCTACGACGTCCGTCCCATCGTTCACGAGCTGCTCGACAACGTCGAGGGTGAGTCGAGTTTCGAGGAGTTGCAGGGCAATTACGCCCGCAGCATCGTCACCGGGCTCGGACGTCTCGGTGGCCGCACCGTCGGTGTCATCGCCAACAACCCCCTTCGCCTCGGTGGTTGCCTCAACTCGGAAAGCGCAGAGAAGTCGGCTCGTTTCGTCCGGCTGTGCAACGCCTTCGGCATCCCGCTCGTCGTGGTCGTGGACGTGCCCGGATACCTGCCCGGTGTGAGCATGGAATGGGAGGGCGTCGTGCGCCGCGGGGCCAAGCTCCTCCACGCGTTCGCCGAGGCCACCGTTCCCCGCGTGACGGTCGTGACCCGCAAGATCTACGGCGGCGCCTACATCGCCATGAATTCCCGCGCGCTCGGCGCCACCGCCGTCTACGCCTGGCCCGACGCCGAGGTTGCCGTCATGGGTGCCAAGGCCGCCGTCGGAATCCTGCACAAGCGTGCTCTCGCCGCGGCGCCGGAAGAAGAGCGTGAGGCGCTGCACGAGCGTCTGGCCGTCGAGCACGAAAGCATCGCCGGCGGCGTCGACCGGGCCGTCGCGATCGGTGTGGTCGACGAGGAGATCGATCCCGCCAAGACGCGCAGTGTCGTGACCGCCGCTCTCGCCGCCGCCCCGGCCAGCCGAGGCGATCACAAGAACATCCCGCTGTGATCTGAGCTCAGTTCGAGAGAAGGCCCCCACCGCAAGCGGTGGGGGCCTTTTCGTGTGCGTGGACCGCGTGTGCGGGGGGACGTGACGTGGGTCAGCCGACGTCGCGGCGCAGCCAGGTGACCTCTGCACCTTCGCCGCCGCTGCGGAACGGCTCGAGAGCCTCGTCCCAGGCGGTACCGAGCGCGTAGTCCAGTTCGGCGGCGAAGTCGCCTCCCGCTTGCATCAGTGCCCGCAAGCGCATCTCCCCCACGACGACATCGCCGTTGGCACTGGTGGATCCGTGCCACAGACCCATGCCGGGCACGTGGCTGTACCGCTCGCCGTCCACGCCCTCACTGGGGTCCTCGGTGACCTCGAATCGCAGCATCGGCCACGCGCGGAGCGCATTGACCAATCGCGAAGCCGTGCCGACGGGACCCACCCAGCTGGTGGTCGCGCGCAGGACGCCGTTGGAGGCCGGCTGCGAGGTCCATTTCAGGTTCGCTCGGCAGTCGAGGGTCGCGGTCAGCGCCCATTCGATATGGGGGCACAACGCGGCGGGCGACGAGTGGATGTAGACCACACCAGCCGTCGCGTCCGCGAACTGATTCAATGCGCGCACTCGAGCCTCCTGCTTCGACGAGGGACGTCTTCCCCAACGGCCTCAGTCGGTGTGTGCAGCACGCTCGGTTGACCAGTGTGCCCTGTGATGCCTGTGTTGCGCCAGTGATTCGAGCAATCGGTGTGTCATCGCCTTTCGCGTTCCGAGAGGATACCGTCGCTCAGCTCGGTCCACACGGGCTTGGCCCAGTCGCCGAAATCTCGGTCCGTCAACGCGACGCACGCCAGCCCCGCGGCCGGATCGACCCAGAGGAACGTGCCGGACTGCCCGAAGTGGCCGAACGTCTGCGGCGAGTTGCCCGTACCCGTCCAGTGCGGGCTCTTGTCCGACCGGATCTCGAATCCCAGACCCCAGTCGTTGGGACGTTGTGAGCCGTATCCGGGCAGAATTCCGTCCAGCCCGGGGAATTGCACCGAAGTGGCATCTGCGAACGTCTGAGGCGAAATGAGCGCGGGGCGGAACAATTCGGTCGCGAAGCGGCCGAGATCTCCCGCCGACGCCTGCGCTCCGTGGCCGGCGGGCCCGACCAGAGCGGACGCGGTCATCGACAGCGGAGCGAAGACGGATTCCGCGACGTATTCGGCGAAGTCGATCGACGTCTCCGCAGTGAGGAAGTCGGCGAGCACCTCGTAGCCGGCGCTCGAGTAGATCCGCTTGCGCCCCGGCGTCGTCTGCACCCGGTTCGCGTCGAAGGCGAGGCCCGACGCGTGCGCCAGGAGATGACGCACCGTCGAGCCCTCCGGGCCCGCGGACTGGTCGAGTTCGACGGCCCCCTCCTCGGTGGCCACCAGGACTGCGTACGCGCAGAGCAATTTGGTCACCGAGGCCAGGGGGAAGACGCGCTGCTGGTCGCCGTACTCGCCGATCACCCCTTCGTCTCGCGACAGGACCACCGCCGCAGCGTTGTCCACGGGCCATCGGGCTATCTGATCGAGACTCTGCACCGGGTCAGACTACGAGAGCCGCCCGCGGTCGGCTGCGGCGAGCCGCACAGGCCGGCTGCGGCGAGCCGCACAGACCGACAGCGGCGAGCCGTCACCAGTCGGCTTCGGTATACCGGATGACGCCGCGAATGTTCTTGCCGTCGAGCATGTCCTGATATCCGTCGTTCACCCCTTCCAGGGTGTAGGTGCGGGTGATCATGTCGTCGAGATTCAGCTGCCCCGACTTGTACATGTTCAGCAGGTTCGGGATCTCGACCCGGGCGTTTCCGCCGCCGAAGATGGTGCCCTTCAGGTCCTTCTGCAGCATCGAGAAGAGGAACAGGTTCAGCTTGACGTCCATGTCGGTCATCGCGCCCATGGCCGTGACGACGCACGTACCGAATTTGCTGGTGAGCAGCAGGGCTTCCTCGACATACTCGCCGTGCATCTCCCCGACGGTGATGATCGTCTTCTGCGCCATCAGCCCGTTCGTGAGTGCGATGATCGGTTCGATCGCGGCGGCGGCGCTCTCGAACGCGTGGGTGGCCCCGAACTTCAACGCTTGTTCCCGCTTCCACGGCACCGGGTCGATGGCGAAGATCTGACGGGCCCCGGATGCCACCGCGCCCTGCAGCGCGCTCATACCGACGCCGCCGACACCCATGATGACGACGGATTCGCCCGGCTTCACCTCCGCCATCCTCGTCGCCGAACCCCAGCCGGTGGGCACGCCGCAGCCGACGAGGGCCGCGACGTCGAACGGAATGTCCTTGTCGATCTTCACTACCGACGTCTCGTGCACGACCATGTACGGCGAGAACGTGCCGAGCAGGCACATCGGGATGACGTTCTCGCCGCGCGCGTGGATGCGGAACGTGCCGTCGCTGATCGCCAGCCCGCTCAGGAGCCCCATGCCGAGGTCACACAGATTCTGGTGTCCCGCCGAGCACGCCGGACAGCGTCCACAGGCGGGTACGAAGGAGAGCACCACGTGGTCGCCGACTTGGAGATCCTTCACCTCCGGCCCCAGTTTGGTGATGACTCCGGACCCTTCGTGGCCGCCCATCACCGGGAAGGACGCCATGGGCATCGAACCGGTGACGATGTGGTGATCGGAGTGGCACATGCCGGCGGCTTCCATGCGGATCTGCACCTCGCCCGCCACCGGATCGCCGATCTCGATCTCCTCGACGGACCACGGCTCGTTCAGGCCCCACAGGATCGCACCCTTGGTCTTCATGTGACTCCAACCCCTTCATTCATGTCTGCGCATCTGCTGATGTGACGATAGACACAAACTCGCAGAATTGGAACACGTTCTACCGAATCGGATCCGGGAATCCGAAACTGTTACCCCGACACGTCGTGAAGGTGATGGATCGGATCGTGGACGAAGTACGCGGCCAACGACTCCACGGTGAACGACGCGCCGTCACTGCGGCGCCCCGTCCGTCCCCGGAGCTCCGGGGCAACGGCCGCGAAGTCGGCGGCCACCGCCGCGCCGGCCTCACGCAGTTCGGCGCCCACAACGTCCGGATCCTGCTCGTTGTAGCGCTCGGATTCGGCCGTCTCGTCCTGATCCCAATTCGGGAACAGTGGATCCGTCTCGTCCAGCATGAGCCGCAGCCGGACGTCGAAGATCCGGAACACGTCGCGCACGTGCGCCGCGTACTCGAGCGCCGACCACGTCCGCTCGTCCGGCCGGAGCTTCACGTCGGGGCGGGCGAGCACGGACGACCAGGCGTCGGCGTTCGCACGGACGAGAGCCGGAATGTCCTCGTACCGGGTTGCCGCCGCGTCGAACCCACAGTCGGGGCAGGCCCGGTCGAGGACCCAGGTCCAGTTCTTCGTGTCGGGAGTAATCGCCATGACGGTCATCGTAGAGCGGCGCCCCGATCACGCCGGGCGACCGCGGCCGCCGGTACCGTCACGAGGATGCACGCCACCTTCCTCGGTGTCTCCACGGTCCTGTTGTCCGACGGCGAGACGTCGGTGATGACGGACGGGTTCTTCTCCCGGCCGCCGCTCCTGCGATCGGTCCTGAGGCCGCTGCGTCCCGACCGTGCCGCCGTCGACCGGGCCCTCGCGCGGGCGGGAACCGAGCGTCTCGCAGCCGTTTTCGTCGCGCATTCGCACTACGACCACGCGCTGGACTCTCCGACCGTGGCGCAGCGCACCGGCGCGGAACTCGTCGGGTCGCCGTCGACGCGGCGCATCGCCGAGGGGTACGGATTCGCGCCGGACCGGTTCCGGACGATCGAGGTCCGAACTCCCCTGCGATACGGCGCCTTCGAGGTGACGGCGCTGCCCGCTGCGCACAGTCCCGGGGCGAAGTTCCCGGGCACGATCGACCACGCAGTGCATCCACCGGCGTCGATCCGCGAGTACGCGCAGGGCGACTGCTTCTCGTTTCACTTCGCGCATCCGGACGGCCGGGTTCTCGTCCACGCCAGCGCGAACTTCGTTTCCGGTGCACTCGACGGATACGGCGCCGACACCGTCTATCTGGGTATCGGCACGCTCGGCAAGCAGTCCGACGAATTCCGCCGCGACTATTGGGACGCGCTGGTGACCCGGACCGGAGCCCGCCGGGTGATCCCGATCCACTGGGACAACTTCTGGAAGCCGCTGGACCGGCCGTTGACACCCCTCCCTCGTTTCGCCGACGATGTCCGGCGATCGCTGCGGTTCCTCACGGAAAAGGGCCTCGCCGACGGTGTCGACGTGCAACTCCCCGTCGCGTGGGAGCGGGTCGATCCGCTGGCGTAGTGCGGGCGCACGCTCAGAGCTTGTAACCGATCGTCCGGAGTAGTGCCTTGCGCTCGGCGACGTCGTCGCTCGTCTCCACGCCGGCGGGGGAACCGCCGTCGATCACGCCCGCGATTCCCCGGCCGAGATCGGTCTCGGCCACGATGATTTCGACGGGGTTGGCGGTGGCGCAGAAGATTCCGCACACCTCCGGAACCTGCTTCAGCGTGTTCAGGACGTTCACCGGATAACCGTCCTCCACGAACACGAAGAACGAGTGGCCCGCACAGACCGCGACCGCGTTGCGCGTGGCCAAATCGACGAGCCGATCGTCGTTGCCGGAGCGACGCACGAGGCGGGGCCCCGACGCTTCACAGAACGCCACCCCGAACCGGAGGTGAGGACTCACTCCGGCCAGCGCCTCGTGGATGTCCTCGACGGTCTTGATGAAATGGGACTGCCCGACGATCACGTTCATGTCGTCGGGCTTGTCGACTGCCACGATCTGCAGTTCCACGATGGCCTCCTCGGGTGCCTCTCAGTCTGCCCCGCTCCGACACGGAGAACAACGGACGCGGCGCGTGCCGGGCTTCCGGTCAGGCGCCGATACGGGCGGCGAGTGTCGGCTGGCCGGAGCCGGCGAGGTCGCCGAGTGCGTCGCGGCGCCCGGGCGAATCAGCGAAGCAAAACGGGCGAACTCCAGCGCCGCGCGCAGCCGATCCTGCGGAATCGTCCGGGGAATCGCGAGGGGCCGCCGGATGTCCTGCTGATGGATCATGCCGTCGACGAGGCCGATCATCCCACCGAAACCGGCTGGCAGACCGCTGGGTTCGGCATGCAGGCGCATCGAGTCCACCAACTCGTCTGTGGTGCGGTCCGCGAGATCGGCGACCCCCAGCGCGTTCACCCGATCCTGCAGGAACCACCCCTTCCCGAACCGAAGGAAACTCCGCGAACTCTTCACGTTCCGCACGCGCCAACGTCATGGCGTCCACACTGCCCGCATCCGGGCGGGTTTGGATAGACCGGCCCGACCGGCGGCAACGGTGGGGCGGGCGGGGCTCGAACCCGCGACCAATGGATTATGAGTCCACGGCTCTAACCGACTGAGCTACCGCCCCATCACCGCAGCACTCGCACTCGCGGCGTGCCGATGTTACCGTGCGCCCGCCGTGGCGGCGTACCCGGGACGAAGCCCGTCCGGACAGGACTTTTCGAGTAACGGCGGACCCCACCGCCGCAGCATGTGTGTGCGGCACCGCCGCAGCATGTGTGTGCGGCACCGCCGCAGCATGTGTGTGCGGCACCGCCGCAGTGGGTACGCGAGTCTCATTCCCCAGCGAAGGAGCAGAGATGAGCGTCGAACGACCAGGACCCGAACCGGAAGATGCGCCCGCACTCGACGAGGGCGGCGGCGTTCAGCCCGGTGACACACCACCGGATGCCGGCCAGACCTCGGGGTTGTCCCACCCCCAGCCGATGCCGGGCCGGACGGTGCCGATCCTTGCTTTCGTACTGATCGGTCTACTCATCCTGGGAATCGCGGCCTTCTTCGTCGCGCGCGTCTTCGCGCTGTTCGACTGACGCGGCCCCCGGCTTCCCGCCGTCTGCGACGAGTTCGTACCGTCGCCCGTAGGTTTCGACGAGCGCCTGGATCGCCGCGACCACCGGGACCGAGACGAGTGCACCGACCGCACCGAACAGAGAGGCACCCACGATCACCGATCCGAACGCGACCGCGGGGTGGATCGAGACCGTCGCGGACGTGATGCGCGGGTGCAGCACGTAGTTCTCGATCTGCTGGTAGACGGTTCCGAAGACGATCACCCACACACCGTCCATGGGCCGGGCCGCCGCGGCGATGATCGCGGGCAGAGCGATCGCGAGATAGGTGCCCAGGGTGGGGACGAACTGCGAGACGACACCGGTCCACAACGCCAGCGGCAGCCAGTAGGGCACCCCGATGACCACGAGGAAGACTCCGGTGGCGACCGAGCTCACGGCGGCGAGGATCAGCCGTGACACCACGTATCCCCCGGCCTTCTCGACCGAGATCTCCCACACCACCGAGATGACCTGCTGCTGCCGCGCCGGGAACCAGCTCGAAATGGTGCGCCGCATCGTCGGACCCTGCGCGGACATGTAGAACACGAACAGCAGCAGCGTCAGCATCTGGAACACCACACCGAGCAGCGAGGACAGCACCCCCAGAACCCCCGGGGTGAAGCGTTGCGCGAGGTCGCGGATGGTGTCGGGGGTGAGGTGGATCAGATCTTCGCCGGTCGAGAAGTCGGTGTCGAATACGCGATTGGACCATTCGGTGGCCGAGGAGAGCGCGCCCGGCAGCGCCTTCAGGAGCTGCGCGAGTTGCTGGGCGAGCAGCGTTCCGAAGAGCGCAAGAAATCCGACGGCGGCAACGAACAGGGCGAACAGCACCAGACCGGTGGCGGCGCCGCGGCGCAGTCCCCGGCCCTCGAGCCAGTCGACGACCGGTTCGAGGGTGATACTGAACAGCCACGCGAGGAACAGCAGCCCCAGGAAGCTCCGCAGGTTGACGAACAGCCAGCCCGACAACTGGTAGGCGGCGACGGCGAGAAGAACGTAGAAGATCGAGGGCAGTAACCACCGCGGGGTGTCGCGCGCACCGAACCGCGCGATCGACCCCGTCCGCTCGGTTTCGCCGCCGTCCTCGCTCATCGCACACCCCGCGGTCGATTGCTGCCGATACAGCGAGAATGTACTCGTCCGGGCAGGCGCACCGATCCGAATCGGCCGGGCACAACAGAAAACCCCGCCCGGATGAACCGGACGGGGTTTCGATGCTCCCCCGGCTGGACTCGAACCAGCAACCGTCCGATTAACAGTCGGAAGCTCTGCCAATTGAGCTACAGGGGATTATTCTGCTGTGCTTCGCCGTTCCCGGCGATGCGAGAGAAACTGTAGCGCATAGCCCCACCCCAGTACCAAATCGCCTGCCTGTCGACGCATCAGGCAGGATGGGTGAAGGTCGTTGTGCGTCGGGAGGAAGCGGGAATGATGCGGTTGTTGATCGGTATCGCTGCTGGTTACGTGCTGGGTACGCGAGCGGGACGGGCACGGTACGAGCAGATCAGCAGGGCCACGAAGGCCGTGGCCACCAGCCCCGCGACGAAGAAGGTGCTGCAGGTGTCCCGGCAGAAACTGTCCGACTCACTGAGCACCCAGCCGAGGCTGGAACCGATGAAGCCGCTCGACGAGGAAACGACCATCCTGGTTCCCCAGGATCAGCTCAAGAAGAAGTAGTGGGCGGGCCGGGTCAGCCGGCCATCCCGTCTCGGTTGGTGTCGCCGATGGCCTGATCGAGCAGGCTTCGGCGGTACTGCTCGAGGGCGACGAGGTCGCCGAGCAGGGAGTGGAACTCGTCCGATTCCGCCGCCGGTGAGATGCGCTGCAGTTTCGACTTGAGTTCCGCCACCTGTTCCCCCACCCACACCTCCTGCAGGCGTGCGATCACGCCGGAGATGTAGCGCGGGACGGTGTCCTCCTCGGCCGGTAGCGGCTCGACGGCGAGTTCCGACACGAGGGACGCCGCGGTGACGTCGTCGACGCCCCGGCTGACCGCGTCGACCCATTCGGCGCCGCCGAGGCCCGCGCTGGTGCCGCCGGACGCGATCATCGACTCGCGGATCACCACATACGTGGGGTGCGTGAACGTCTCCACCGGCAGCGAATCGAACACGGTGCCCGCGATCGACGGATACTGCAACGCGCCCTTCAGCGCCTCGCGCTGCGCCCACAGCGTCGGGTCGTTCGGACGCGGCCGCGCGAGCCCGACCGGCAGCTGCGGGGTGTCCCGGTTCTCCTCGCGCGCCCCCTTCCTCTTCGGGGGTGCCGGCATCGATCCGCGGGTGGATGCCCGTTTCCGCGCCTCGTCGCGTACCCGCTGACGGACTGCGGCGATGTCGTCCCAGCCCACCCAGCCGGACAGCTGGACGGCATAGCTGTCACGCAGCGTCGCTTCCTTGATCTGGGCGACCACCGGAACCGTGCGCCGCAGCGCCTCGACCCGGCCCTCAGCTGTCTCGAGGTCGTGCTCGGTGAGGATCGATTTGACCACGAACTCGAACATCGGGGTGCGCCGCGCCACGAGGTCGCGGACGGCGGCGTCGCCCGACTTCTGCCGCAGTTCGCACGGGTCCATGCCCTCGGGTGCGACGGCGACGAAGGTCTGCCCGGCCATCTTCTGGTCGCCCTCGAACGCCTTCATCGCCGCGGCCTGACCGGCGGCGTCTCCGTCGAACGTGTAGATGATCTCGCCGCGGAAGTAGCTGTCGTCCATCAGCAGCCGTCGCAGCATCGCGAGGTGGTCCTCACCGAATGCGGTGCCGCAGGCGGCGACCGCGGTCTTGACCCCTGCGAGATGCATCGCCATCACGTCGGTGTAGCCCTCGACCACCACGGCCTGATGCCCCTTGGCGATCTCCCGTTTGGCGAGATCGAGACCGAACAGCACCTGAGACTTCTTGTACAGCACGGTTTCCGGCGTGTTGACGTACTTGCCGGGCATGGTGTCGTCGTCGAACAACTTGCGCGCGCCGAAGCCGATGACGTCGCCGGACAGGTTCCGGATGGGCCACAGCAGTCGCCGGTGGAAGCGGTCGATGTGGCCGCGCCGCCCCGCCTTCGACAGACCCGCGGCCTCGAGCTCCTTGACGTCGAAGCCCTTGCCCAGCAGATGCTTCGTGAGGATGTCCCAGCCGTCGGGCGCATATCCGCACCCGAACTGCTGCGCGGCCGCGGCGTCGAAATTCCGCTCCGTCAGGTAGTCGCGGGCTGCCTGCGCGTCGGGTTCCTGCAGCCGCGCCGAATAGAACTCCTGCGCGGCCGCATTGGCCGCGACCAGCCGCGCGCGGGTGCCGCGATCGCGCTGCACCGACGTGCCGCCGCCCTCGTACGAGATGGAGTAGTTCAACCGGTCGGCGAGCTGCTCCACGGCCTCGACGAAACTGATGTGCTCGATCTTCTGGAGGAACGAGTAGACGTCGCCGCCCTCGCCGCACCCGAAGCAGTGGAAGTGCCCGTGGTTGGGCCGCACGTGGAACGACGGCGACTTCTCGTCGTGGAACGGGCACAGCCCCTTCATGGAGTCGCCGCCCGCGCGCTTGAGGGAGACGTACTCCCCCACGATGTCCTCGATCCGTGTGCGCTCGCGAATGGCCGCAACGTCACGATCAGGGATTCTGCCAGCCACGAACGACAGTCTAGGCGCTCCGCCGGAGCCCGAACGCCCCCCTCCGGGTCAGCAGTTCGAGGGCGCGGGAATCCCGGCGAATCGGTCGCCGAGGTAACCGAATGCGGGACCGGCGCCGAGCATCGTGGCGGTGCCGTGGTCGGCGCCCGGGATCACGTCGAACTGCACCCGCGCACCCTGGGAGCAGTACCGGGCGACGGTGTTCTGCACCGGCCCGATGGCGACGAGCGGGTCTGCACTGCCGTGCCAGACGAACATCGGGGTCCGCGGAACTCCCGGATACAGTTCCACGCTGTTCTCGTCCATCACCGATCGGCCGGACGGATTCCCGAGGATGCCGGGACCGTTCGTCAGATCGGGCAGCGACTTCCCGGCTCCGGCGCCGAGGATCGAGTCGGTGCACATGTTGCTCATCTGCGCGCGCAGAGCGAGCCCCTCGTCGTTGAGGCCGTCCCCGAGCGGCGACCGGGTCGGGTATTCACGCTCGAGTCCGATGGCGGCCGCGAAGCCCAGGCCGAACGCCTGCGAACGGGTGCTGCCCAGCCGATCGGCGAGTTCGCCGATGTTGACCGGGGTGCCGCCCTCGGCGGCACCGACGATGTTCAGTTCCGGGGCGTAGGTGGGTGCGAGCGCCGCGGCCCAGTTGGTGGCCATGGCGCCGCCCGAGTAGCCCGCCAACCCGACCGGACTGCCGCCGAGCCCGGCCTCGGGGAGTCGCTGGGCGGCGCGGACGCCGTCGAGCACGAGCCGCCCACCGAGCTTCGCGGCACCGTACGCGCTGGTGGGACCGAGATGGTCGGGTACGGCGACGGCCCAGCCCCGCGCGAGGAGCGCGTTGAGGGCCGGGGCTTCCTGCAGTCCACCGGTAAACAGCTGACGTGACGGAGCGCACTCGAGTCCGAGCGCGTTGACGAACGGCTGATACGACACCAGCGGCCGGTTCGCGGGGGTTCCGCGGGGCACCAGCACCGTGGTCATCGCCGCGATGGGCGCCCCGGCGGAGTTCGTCGACTTGTACTTGACCTGCCAGGCGTCGGCCGTGGGAAAGCCGGTGGCGGCGACCGGACGGCTGGCCAGCACGTCACCGTCGGCATGTGCCGCGACGTCCGCGGGCGCACCGTAGAACGGGTCCGGGTCCGCGAAGGGGTATACGGGCGCGGCCTGCGCCGCGGGTGGGGCCAGCAGTGCGGCGCCGACCGCTACTGCCAGCGCTGCGGATGTCGAACCGATGATCTTGCGAACTGCAGACTTCATCCGGTCTCCCTGACCCTCGGGTGTGAGCTGTACGTGGGGGTGCGAGCTGTCTGTAGACGTATTCGTAGCACCGCGGCGGCCGGATTGGTCCCGACTTCCGGCGTGTCAGCCCCAGCTCGCCTGCGCCCCCAGACTGGACTTGTCGACGCGTTCGAGCCGGCTCTCGGTGTAGGAGGCGATCTGGTCGACGATCACCCGGACGCGGGCCGCGTCGTCGGCGGCCGCGGTCCACCCGGGGACCAGGATCGGGTCGAGGCCGGCGGGTGCGGTCGCGAGCAGCCACTCGGCGACGCGATGCACGCGGTCACGCTGGCGTTCCTGCCGCGCCCGGTGGCCGGCATCGGACATCACGTAGTTCAGTGCGAACGTCTTGAGGAGCGCCACCTCGGCCGCGACCACCGGCGGGACCACCAGGTCGGCGTCGTAGCGCGCGACCGCCCGCTCGCCGTGGACGTCGCGGGTTCCGATGATCGCGGCGGTCGCGAACCGGCCGACCAATTCGCTGGTCAAGTTCTTGAGGGCGACGGAACTGGTGAGCGTGCCGTCGTAGGTTCCCACGTCCCGGACGACCGGCAGCAGACTCAACCGCTGTGCCGCCTCGACGAGTTCCTCCACGTCGAGTCCCGCGAACTCGGAGGCCCCGAACTCGGCGAGCGCCCTCTGATCGACCGGATCGGCGAGCGAACGCAGATCGATGCGGCCGTCGATCACCCCGTCCTCGACGTCGTGCACGGAGTAGGCGACGTCGTCCGCCCAGTCCATGACCTGCGCCTCGAGGCACTGGCGGCCGTCGGGGGCGCCCTCCCGAATCCAGGCGAGCACGTCGGCGTCGTCTTCGTAGGCGCCGAACTTGGCACCCGGGCGCGGGCGGGTCCACGGGTACTTGATCGCCGCGTCCAGCGATGCACGGGTCAGATTGAGTCCGGCGCTGGTTCCGTCGGGGTAGAGCACCTTCGGTTCGAGGCTGGTGAGGATGCGGAGATTCTGGGCGTTCCCCTCGAACCCGCCGCAGCGTTCCGCGACCTCGTCGAGTGCCTTCTCCCCGTTGTGGCCGTACGGAGGGTGGCCGATGTCGTGAGCGAGGCCCGCGAGGTCGACGAGGTCGGGGTCGCAGCCGAGTCCGTCGGCGATTCCGCGGCCGATCTGGGCCACCTCGATCGAGTGCGTCAACCGGGTGCGCGGCGTATCGCCGTCCCGGGGACCCACCACCTGGGTCTTGTCGGCGAGCCTGCGGAGCGCCGCGGAGTGCTGGACCCGGGCGCGGTCGCGGGAGAACACCGATCGGTGCTGCGCGGCCGCGATCTGGCTCCCCGGGATGCCGGCCCGTTTCGGTGCCTCGCGGACCCGGCGGGCGACGTCGTGTGCGGAGTACACGTCGCGGCGAGGTGTCGGGTGTGCTGTCATCGACTCTCTACTGTCCCGCCGTGTAGGGGAAATCGGCCGAGAAGTGGGTGAGCTGATACCAGATCAACGCCCCTGTCTCGCGGGCGATTCCATGCAACTGGGATTCGCGGGTGAACACCGCCGGGCCCTGCCGGGTGGGCGCCGTCCACGCGTCGAGCCCGGCGTCGCGCGCCATCGTCCGCGTTCGCAGCGAATGCCAGGGGTCGCTGACGAGGACCGCCGAGTGGATGCCCTGCGCGCCCATCGCCTCGCCGACCGCCTCGATGCTGAGCAGGGTGTCGGAGCCCTCCTCGACGGCGGTGATGCTGTCGGCGGGGACGCCGCGGGAGATCAGGTAGTTCTTTCCGGACGCAGCCTCCGTGTACTCGTCGCCCTCCTGCTTGCCGCCGACCGTGATGACCTCGGGGGCCACTCCCCGCTCGAACAGCTTGTACGCCTGTTCGAGACGCGCCTCGAACACCGAGGACGGGGTGCCCGAATACTGGGCGGCGCCGAGCACCACGATCGCGTCCGCCGTCGACGTGTCGTCGATCCGCGCGACCTGCCACACCCGGACAGCGGTGCCGGCCACCAGTGCCGTGGCGAGGAGGACGACGCCGACGATGATCCGGCGGGTCCACCGGGCCAGCGTGCCGGCGAACCCCAGGCGCGCGGGGCGGCGCGGGAGGTCGTGGCGTTCACGGCTCGGTGCAGAATTCACTCCCTGATTCTGCCAGCTGTCGCCGATCTGTCCCGATGACGACTCGCCACACCCGATAGATTTGCTGCCATGCCACTCGCACCGCGCCTCGAGCAGACGCCGTCGTCCCGCCCCCAACTTACCCGTTTTCGGCGGTTCGCCGCGCTGGGCGCCGTCTCCGCACTCCTGACTCTCGTGGCGATCCTGTTCTCTCCCGCGCTCGCCGCGGCGGACGCACCGTTCCGTCTTCCGGGCCAGATCACGGACACCGTCGGCGTGCTCGACGCCGACCAGAAGGGCGACGTACAGGCGGCGATCGACCAGCTCTACGACGAGCACAAGGTGCGGTTGTGGGTGGTGTACGTTCCCGACTTCAGCGGGCTGGGCGCCGGTCCGTGGGCGGATCAGACGGCGCATGCCTCCTCGCTCGGCGACCGCGACGCCCTGCTCGCGGTCGCGACGGTGGACCGCGAGTACGCCCTCATCGCGCCGGACGGACTGTCGGAGATCACCAGCGACGAGGCCGAGTCGATCCGGGTGGATGCGGTGGAACCGGCTCTGCGCGAAGAGGACTGGGCGGGCGGCGCCATCGCCGCGGCAGGTGGACTGGGCGATGCGATGAGCACGAGCGGCGGCATGTCCGTGCGCACCCTGCTGATCGGCGGCGGTGTCGTCGTCGTCGGCGCGGGCGGGGTCGTGCTGTACTCGCGCAAGAAGAAGCACGACCGGGCGCGGGCCGGCGTGGAGGCGGCGCGCAGCATCAGCCCCGAGGACACCGCCGCACTGACGGCGCTTCCGTTGCCAACCCTCGACGAGCGCGCCAAGGAGGTGCTCGTCGAGACCGACAACGCCCTGCGCACGAGCCAGGAGGAACTCGACCTGGCCCGCGGCGAGTTCGGCGATCAGGCCACCGCCGCGTTCACCGCGGCATTCGACACGGCGAAGGCCACCCTGGCAGCGGCGTTCACCGTGCGGCAGCGACTCGACGACGCGTTCCCCGAGACACCCCAGCAGCAACGGGAGATGCTGATCGACATCGTCACCTCCTGCGGGCGCGCCGACCGTGAGCTCAACGAGCAGGTGCAGGAGTTCGACGGGCTCCGGGACCTGCTGATCAACGCCCCCGACCGCCTCGACGCGCTCACCCGGGACATGGTCGCGTTGACCGTGCGCATCCCCGACTCGACCCGGATCCTCACCGGACTGCAGACCGAATTCCCGGCCGCCGCACTCGCTTCCGTCGCCCACAACGTAACCATGGCGGAGGAGCGGCTGGCGTTCGCGGAACGGTCCGTGGCCGAGGGCCGGGACGCGATCGCCCTGCCGCCCGGGAAGCAGGGGCCGGCGGTGTCCGCGATCCGCGGCGCGGAGGGTGCGCTCGAACAGGCCCGGACTTTGCTCGACGCCGTCGACCACGCCGCCGACGACATCCGCCACGCCATCGCCACCCTGCCGGCCGCGATCACCGACGTGGAGGCCGGGATCACCGCCGCGGGCCAGTTCACCGAGCAGGGCGGGGCCCGGCTCGCATCCGCCCGGTCCGCGGCCGAGGCAGCGCTCGCGGCGGCCCGCACGGCCGCCGACACCGACCCGCTCGGCAGCTTCACCCAGATCGTCAAGGCCGACGCCGAACTGGACGCCGTCCTCGCCGAGGCGCAGGAATCCCGGCAACAGGCCGAACGCGCGCAGCAGCGCCTCGAGCAGGACCTCGTCGCGGCGCAGTCGCAAGTCACTGCGGCGTCGGACTTCATCGGCACCCGACGCGGCGCGGTCGGGGCAGACGCCCGGACCCGCCTCACCGAGGCGCAAAGGTACCTGACGGGCGCACAGCAACTGCGCGCCACCGACCCCTCCCGTGCGCTCCAGCACGCGCAGGCCGCGGCCGGCCTGGCCGCCGACGCCCTGCGGCTGGCGCAGAACGACGTGAGTCGCTGGGAGTCCCGTCAACGCCCCGGGCCCGGCGCCGGTGGCGGCGGGAATGCGACCGGGGCGATCCTCGGCGGCATCCTGATCGACAGCATCCTGCGCGGCGGATTCAGCGGTGGCGGCAACTGGGGAAGCCGGGGCTCGGGAGGCGGCCGCAGCAGTGGGCCGCGTTCCTTCGGCGGACCGAGCAGCTCGGGCCGAATCAGCGGGGGCGGCCGATTCTGACGTCGCCCCGGACTGTCGTCCTACTCGTCTGCGCCGCGGCCACCGCCTGCGGCGTCCTCCCGGGCTGCAGCAACGGGGAGTCGGCCGACGAGGCTCCCGCCCCGCTGGCGGCGGAGGCGTATCGCAGCCGTGAGGACGACGCCGCCGGCGGCCGGATTCACGTACGGATAACGAATACCGGCGACGTCCCCGCCACCGTGACGTCGGTGGCGCTGGACAGTCCGGGTTTCGATCCGGCGCCCGAGACACGGCGCGAGATCGAACTCGGTCCCGGGAACCGGATCGACGTCGAGGCCGGGTACGGCACGGTGCGCTGCGACACTCCCCCGGACCCGGCGTACGCCCTGCTCGGTGTGGCGGGAGCGTCTCCCGTGCGGGTGCCGCTCGCCACCCCCTACGACGTTCTCCGCCGCATCCACGACGCCGACTGCGCCGCAGAAGATCTGGAGAAGGCCGCCCCGGTGACCCTCGTCCCGGCGCCGGCACCGCCCGAGCCGACGGCTCCGCTGCCCGCCCGGCTGGTCGTGACCCGGGGCACGGCGTCGGGCGACATTCGATTGGACGAGGTCGGCGGCAGCGTCCTGTACGACGTGCGCGGTGCGCTTCCCGCCACGATGCCGGCCGATCAGGATCGGCTGAGCGTCGACATCACGATCGACGCGGCACGGTGCGACCCCCACGCACTCGCGGAGGCGAAGAAGCCGTTCGTCTTTCCGTTGTGGATCGCCATCGGCTCGTCGGAACCGGAATACTCGCGCATCCCGGTGTCCGAGGAGAACCGGCGAATCCTGACGAACTATCTGACCGTCACGTGCGACGCGCGCCGGTGACGGTCAGATCAGGAACCGATGAGGCGCTGCGCCAGGTAGCCCTCGACCTGGTCGAGCGCGACCCGCTCCTGGGCCATCGAGTCACGCTCGCGCACCGTCACGGCGTGGTCCTCGAGGGTGTCGAAGTCGACGGTGATGCAGAACGGGGTGCCGATCTCGTCTTGACGGCGGTAGCGGCGGCCGATCGCGCCGGCGTCGTCGAACTCGACGTTCCAGTGCTGGCGGAGCGTCGCGGCGAGGTCCTTGGCCTTCGGCGTCAGGTCCGCGTTACGCGACAGCGGCAGCACCGCAGCCTTCACCGGCGCGAGACGACGGTCCAGGCGCAGCACGGTGCGCTTGTCGACGCCGCCCTTCGCGTTCGGCGCCTCGTCCTCGGTGTACGCGTCGACGAGGAACGCCATCAGCGAACGGGTGAGACCGGCTGCCGGCTCGATGACGTACGGCGTGTACCGCTCACCGGTGGCCTGGTCGTAGTAGTTGAGGTCGGTGCCCGAGTGCTTCGAGTGGGTCGACAGGTCGAAGTCGGTGCGGTTGGCCACACCCTCCAGTTCGCCCCATTCGCTGCCCTGGAAGTGGAAGCGGTACTCGATGTCGACGGTGCGCTTCGAGTAGTGCGACAGCTTGTCCTGCGCGTGCTCGTACAGGCGCAGGTTGTCCTTGTTGATGCCGAGCCCGGTGTACCAGTCCATGCGGTAGTCGATCCAGTACTGGTGCCACTCCTCGTCCTCGCCGGGCTTGACGAAGAACTCCATCTCCATCTGCTCGAACTCGCGGGTGCGGAAGATGAAGTTGCCGGGCGTGATCTCGTTGCGGAAGCTCTTGCCGATCTGGCCGATGCCGAACGGCGGCTTCTTGCGCGACGTGGTGAGCACGTTCGCGAAGTTCACGAAGATGCCCTGCGCGGTTTCCGGGCGCAGGTAGTGCATGCCCTCTTCGCTCTCGACCGGGCCGAGATACGTCTTGAGCATCATGTTGAAGTCGCGGGGCTCGGTCCACTGACCGACCGTGCCGCAGTCGGGGCAGCCCACGACGTCCATCGGGACATCGTCCGGGTTGTCGAGACCCTTCTTCTCCGCGTACGCCTCCTGCAGGTGGTCCTGACGATGACGCTTGTGACAGTTCAGGCACTCGACCAGTGGGTCGTTGAACACGCCGACGTGACCCGACGCCACCCACACCTCGCGCGGCAGGATCACCGAGGAGTCGAGGCCTACGACGTCCTCGCGGCTGGTGACCATGTTGCGCCACCACTGCTTCTTGATGTTTTCCTTGAGTTCGACACCCAGGGGGCCGTAGTCCCAGGCCGACTTCGTGCCTCCGTAGATCTCACCGCACGGATAGACCAGGCCACGACGCTTGGCGAGATTGACGACGGTTTCGACTTTGGACTTCGGTGCCACTCGAGTGCTCTCCATCTGGGTAATAGATGCATGGTTCACGTGCGCTTTTCGGATCCCAGCCTATCTGCCCGATTCCCGTCGGTTCACCCACCCGGTTGACATGCGTATTCGTGCATATCAAAATGGAATTGATTTGCAATAAGATGAGGGCGATCCTCCGAGGCCCGTGGCCCGGTGGCCTCATTCTCGTCCATCGTCCGGCACACCGAAGGAGATCACTGGTGAGCGTCACCGATCCCGGGGATCTGCATCCGTTCGAGGCCGCCCCGCCGGCCCCGGTGCCGTCGAAGGAGACGCTGACCGCCGCCGGCGACATCCTCCGCGCCCTCGCCGCCCCCGTCCGCATCGCGATAGTCCTCCAACTCCGCGAATCGGAACGTTGCGTCCACGAACTCGTGGGAGCACTGGGCGTCACCCAGCCACTGATCAGTCAGCATCTTCGCGTGCTCAAGGCAGCCGGCGTCGTCCGCGGCGAACGCACCGGACGGGAAGTCCTCTACCGCCTGGTGGACGACCACCTCGCCCACATCGTCGTGGACGCCGTCGCGCACGCCGAGGAAGGATAGAAGCCTTGACCCAGAACACCGGCCAGCGCAAACCCGTCGTCGTGGGCGTTCGGGCGACCAAGCAGCGCAGCGCCATCTCCGCCCTCCTCGACGACATCGAGGAGTTCCGGTCGGCGCAGGAACTGCACGACGAACTGCGCAAACGCGGCGAGGGCATAGGACTGACCACCGTGTACCGCACCCTGCAGACGCTCGCCGATGCCGGCACGGTCGACGTCCTGCGCATCGACACCGGCGAGTCCGTGTACCGGCGCTGCTCGTCCGGGCACCACCATCACCTCGTCTGCCGCACCTGCGGCTACACCGTCGAGGTCGAGGGACCGACCGTGGAGCAGTGGTCGCAGTCGATCGCCGACACGCACGGTTTCTCCGACGTCAGCCACACCATCGAGATCTTCGGCCTCTGCAAGGACTGCACCGCACCGCAGTGAGCGTCAGGGAATGAGCCCCTGCCGGGCAGTGTCGGCGCCGCTCAGCACGAGGAGCAGCATGGTCGTGAGCGCCTCGTCTTCCAGCCCGGCCGCCGGGAACGTGTAGCGCAGGATGACGTCCGCGAGCCGGCCGTGGGCGAACACCGCGATCGAACCGAATTGCACTGCGCCGTTCCGTTCCGCAACCTTCTTGTGCAACGAGGCACTGACCGGGCGATCCCAGGCCAGCACGCACGTCATCGACAGCACATCGAGGCCGTCGGTGAGGGTCATCGCACTGATCGAACACAACGCACCCGCGTACTCGAAGCTCAGCGACCCGTCGTCCGCCGTCGAGACGGTCGCGAAATGCTCGAGCGCCCTCGCCGCGCCGGCGAGCAGCGCGGGTGCTCCGTCGGCCGTCACTTCACTCCCCCGAACCTGCGGTCGCGCGAGGCGTACTCGACGCACGCCGCCCACAGATCGCGGCGGTCGAAATCGGGAAACAGCTTCTCCTGGTACACCATCTCGGCGTACGCCGACTGCCAGATCAGGAAGTTGGACGTGCGCTGCTCGCCGGACGGCCGGAGGAACAGGTCGACGTCCGGCATGTCCGGCTCGTCGAGGTACCGCGCCACGGTCGCCTCGGTGATCTTCTCCGGGTCCAGCTGTCCGGCCGCCACCCGCCTGCCGATCTCCTTCGCCGCGTCGGCGATCTCCGCGCGACCGCCGTAGTTGACGCACATGGTCAGGTTCATGACCGTGTTGTGCTTCGTCAGCTCTTCGGCGATCTCGAGTTCCTTGATGACGCTGCGCCACAGCTTCGGGCGGCGCCCCGCCCACCGCACACGCACCCCCATCTCGTGCATCTCGTCACGGCGGCGCCGGATCACGTCGCGGTTGAACCCCATCAGGAAGCGGACCTCCTCGGGGCTGCGCTTCCAGTTCTCGGTGGAGAACGCGTACGCCGACAACCATTCGACGCCCATCTCGATGCACCCGCAGACGGCATCCATCAGCACGGCCTCGCCGCGTTCGTGGCCCGCGGTCCGGGGCAGTCCCCGCTCCTGCGCCCAGCGACCGTTGCCGTCCATCACCAGCGCGATGTGCCGCGGCACCAGTTCGGGTTGCAGGCCGGGCGGGCGGGCGCCCGAGGGGTGCGGGTCCGGCGGCCGGATCTGGCGCTCGGCCCCGGAGTTATGCGGGGCTCGAGGTTCGCGTCGTCGAATCACGGTCCCCATCCTGCCTGACCGAATCCTCCGCCCCCACCGCCGCATGCGGTCGTGCGCGTTCGATCAGCGGGAGAGTGCGGAGTTGCCGTTCGAGGTGCCACTGCAGATGCGCCGCGACGAGACCGCTCGCCTGCCCCCGCAACGCGTCGGGCACCTGCTCCGTCCTTACCCAGTCGCCGCGGAACAGCGCATCCATCAGATCGAGGACACCCGGCGACGGGGTGGCGGCGCCCGGCGGGCGGCAGTGGACGCACACCGCTCCCCCGGCGGCCACGTGGAAGGCCCGGTGCGGTCCGGGCGCGCTGCACCGCGCACAGTCGTCGAGGGCGGGCGCCCACCCCGCGAAACCCATGGCCCGCAACAGGAACGCGTCGAGGATCAGCTCACACGGACGGTGGTGTTCGGCGACCGCACGCAGCGCCCCGACCGTCAGTCGATGCAGTTGCAGCGCCGGGGCGCGTTCCTCACCGGCGAGCCGCTCGGCGGTCTCGAGGATCGCGCACGCCGTCGTGTACCGGGTGTAGTCGTCGACGATGTCGGTGGCGAACGCGTCGACGGTCTGCACCTGGGTGACGATGTCGAGGTTGCGTCCCGGGTAGAGCTGCACGTCGATGTGCGCGAACGGCTCGAGCCGGGCCCCGAACTTCGATTTCGTGCGGCGCACCCCCTTGGCGACCGCCCGCACCAGACCGTGCTGCCGGGTGAGGAGCGTGACGATCCGGTCGGCCTCGCCCAGCTTGTGCTGGCGTAGCACCACCGCATTGTCTCGATACAACCTCACCGGTCCAGTCTCCCACGTCGAGGCGACCACATTCCGCACGCCGAGCCGCGCGCGATCTCACACCTGGAACCGGTATCCCATCCCGGCCTCGGTGATGAGGTGACGCGGATGGGACGGGTCGTCCTCGAGTTTGCGCCTCAGCTGCGCCAGGTACACCCGCAAGTAGTGGGTCTCGGTGGCGTACGCCGGACCCCACACCTCCCGGAGGAGTTCTTTCTGGCCCACGAGTTTGCCCTTGTTCCGCACGAGCATCTCGAGCATTCCCCACTCGGTCGGCGTCAGGTGGACCTCCACCCCGGACCGGCGCACGGTTTTCGCCGCGAGATCGACGGTGAACGAATCCGTCTCCACCACAGGCTCGCTCGTGTCGACGGCGGCGGTCGCGCGGCGCGCGGCCGCCCGGACCCGCGCCAGGAATTCGTCCATCCCGAACGGCTTGGTGACGTAGTCGTCGGCGCCGGCGTCGAGGGCGTCCACCTTGTCCGCGGAATCGGTGCGGGCCGACAGCACGATCACCGGTGCCGGGCACCACCCGCGGAGGCCGGCGAGCACCTCCGTCCCGTCCATGTCGGGGAGCCCGAGGTCGAGCACGATCACGTCCGGCTGTCGCTCGGCGGCGGCGCGCAGAGCGGCCGCCCCCGACGCGGCCGTGACCACGTCGTATCCGCGCACGCTGAGATTGATCCGCAGGGCGCGGAGGATCTGCGGTTCGTCGTCGACGACGAGAACTCGTGTCATGGATGCTCCCCTCCCGGCCCGGCCAGTTCCACCACCATGGTCAGTCCTCCGCCCGGGGTGTCGGTGGCGCTGATCGTCCCGCCCATCGCGTCGACGAATCCGCGGACGACGGAGAGTCCGAGCCCGACCCCGGTGGTCGTGTCCCGGTCTCCCAGCCGCTGGAACGGGTCGAACATCTCCTCGGCCCGCCCGCGCGGAATCCCCGGTCCCGTGTCGGCGACGGTGATCACGGCGCGGTCTCCCACCGCCGCGGCGCCGACCCGGATCACGGAGTCCTCACCGTAGCGGAGCGCGTTGTCGATCAGATTCGCCAGAACCCGCTCGAGCAGCCCCGAATCCGCCATGGCCGTGACCGCTCCGACGTCGACCTCCACCCGTTCCCGTGCCCGGGTGCCCGTGCGGCCGCCGATCCCCAGACCCACCAGCGCCCGGTGCACCACCTCGTCGAGATACACCGGACGCAGAGTCGGCGTCACGACCCCCGCCGCGAGGCGGGACGAGTCGAGCAGGTTGCCGACGAGCGAGGTGAGGACATCGGCGGATTCCTCGATGGTCGCGAGCAGTTCGGCGGTGTCTTCCGGGGAGAAGTCGACGTCGTCGCTGCGCAGGCTGGACGCAGCCGCCTTCACGGCGGCCAGCGGGGTCCGGAGGTCGTGGCTGACGGCGGACAGCAGCGAGCGCCGCAACCGGTCGGCCTCGGCCAGCGCCTGCGCCTGGCCGGCTTCTTGAGCGAGCTCGGCCTGGCGGATCATGCCCACCGCCTGGTTGGCGACCGCGAGCAGCACGCGACGGTCCCGGGCGCGCAGTTCACTGCCGCGGAGGGCGAGCGCGTATTCCCCTTCCCCCACCTCGCAGACCGTGTCGGCTTCGTCGACGCTCCGCGGGGCGTGCGGTCCGACCGACCCCACCGCACCGCGATCGCGGTGCAGGACACTGACCGACTCCTGGCCGTACGTCTCGCGCACCTTGTCGAGCAGGGTCTCCAGATCCGCGCCACGCAGCACGGATCCGGCGAAGAGTGCCAGCAACTCCGCCTCCTGCGACGCCCGGCGGGCCTCCCGCGAACGCTTGGCTGCCGCGTCGACCAGGACCGCGACCGCGACGGCGACCACGAGCAGCACGACCGTGGTGACGAAGTTGTCCGGCTCGGCGATGGTGAAGCTGTGCACCGGCGGCGTGAAGAAATAGTTGAGGAACAGTCCCGAGATCAGCGCGGAGAAGGCCGCGGGCGCGACACCGCCGAGCAGGGAGACGAGCAGGACCACGATGAAGAACAGCGCGCCCTCGCCGACCAGTCCGAGCCACCGGTCGACGGCCGTCATCACCAGCGTCGCCACCGACGGGACGAGGACCGCGGCGATCCAGGCGATCGCGGTGCGGGACCGCGATCCCACCGGCGACAGTCGCCGCGGGCGGTGGGATTCGCCGTGCGTCACCATGTGCACATCGATCGACCCCGACTGCTGCAGGACGCTCGCACCGATCCCCTCGTCGAAGATCCGCGCCCACCGTGAACGTCGCGACGTGCCCAGCACCAACTGGGTGGCGTTCGCGGTCCGGGCGAAATCGAGCAGTGTGGTCGGCACGTCGTCCCCGACGACGCTGTGCAGGCTCGCCCCGATACTCGCGGCGAGAGTGCGCACCTTGCCCATCTCCGGCGCCGAGACGCCTGCGAGACCGTCGCCCCGCACCACGTGCACGACGCTCAGCTCGGCGCTGGATCTCGACGCGATGCGGCTCGCGCGCCGCACCAGTGTCTCCGACTCCGGTCCGCCCGTCACGGCGACCACGACGCGTTCACGAGCCTCCCACGTCTCGGTGATCTTGTTCTCCGCGCGATATTTCGCGAGCGCGGCGTCCACCTGATCGGCCACCCACAGCAACGCCAGTTCACGGAGCGCGGTGAGATTCCCTTTCCGGAAATAGTTGCCGAGCGCGGCGTCGACCTTCTCCGCGGCGTAGATGTTTCCGTGGGACAGTCTGCGGCGCAATGCCTCCGGGGTGATGTCCACCAGCTCCACCTGGGTGGCCGCGCGCACCACCTTGTCGGGGACCGTTTCCTGCTGCACCACCCCGGTGATTCGCTGGACCACGTCGTTGAGGCTCTCGAGGTGCTGGACATTGAGCGTCGACAGGACGTCGATGCCGGCGGCGAGGAGTATCTCCACGTCCTGCCAGCGTTTCTCGTGGACGCTGCCCGGCGTGTTCGTGTGCGCGAGCTCGTCGACGAGCACGAGTGCCGGTGAGCGCGCCAGCACCGCCTCGACGTCCAGCTCCCGGCCGAGCGTGCCGCGGTAGGCGATGACCTTGGGCGGAATCAGTTCGAGGTCACCGAGCTGCGCCGCCGTGCGGTCGCGGCCGTGGGTTTCCACCACGGCCGCGACCACGTCGCATCCCCGCTCCCGGCGGCGGTGGGCCTCACCGAGCATGGCGTACGTCTTGCCGACACCCGGTGCCGCACCGAGATAGATGCGCAGTTCACCGCGCCGGCGTTCGACGTCCCGGCGCTCGCCGTCGGATCCGGTACCACTCACCTCGTCATCATCCACCAGCGGTCGGTGCCGTGCACTCGGGTGCGGTCAGGCCGAGCGCCAGGTTCAGTTCGAGGACGTTCACCCGTTCCTCGCCGAGGAACCCGAGTTGCCGTCCCTCGGTGTTCTCGGCGACGAGCTGCCGGACCCGGATCTCGCTGAGGCCGTTCGCCTCCGCGGCCCTCCGCACCTGCAATGCCGCATACGCGGGGCTGATGTGCGGGTCGATGCCGGAGCCCGATCCGGTGACCGCGTCGGCCGGAACGTCGCCGGGATCGACGCCCTCGCGCGCGGCGATCGCGGCACGGCGCTCGGCGACGAACGACGCCAGGATCTCACTGCTCGGTCCCTGGTTGGTGGGCAGCGCCGTCGCGGGGTCGCCGGGGGTGAACGGATCCCCATCGGACACCGACCCGGTCACCCGGTTGTGGAAGTACGGGTCCGGCTGCCCTGCCGGCACCTGCGGGTCGACACCGACCCACCGGCTTCCGATGACGCACCCGGTGCTGTCCCGCAGGGGAGAACCCTCGGCCGCGCCGGCGCCGATCCTGCTCACCCCCCACACCGCGGCGGGATAGAGCACGCCGAGAACGGCCGTGAGTGCGAGCAGGACGAGGAGCCCGGCCCAGGTCTGCCGGAGCAGTCCGATGAGAAAACGCATGCGGGATCACCCAATTCCGGGAATGAGACGGACGACGAGGTCGATCAACCAGATACCGGCGAACGGGGTGATCACTCCGCCGAGACCGTAGACCAGCAGGTTACGGCCGAGCAGTGTCGACGCCGACGACGGCCGATAACGAACACCTTTCAGCGACAACGGGATCAGGGCCACGATCACGACGGCGTTGAAGATCACCGCCGACAGGATGGCCGATTCCGGGGTGGCCAGACGCATGATGTTCAGTGTGTCCAGCTGCGGGTAGATGACGCTGAACAACGCGGGGAGGATGGCGAAGTACTTGGCCAGGTCGTTGGCGAGCGAGAACGTGGTCAGCGCCCCGCGGGTGATGAGCAGCTGTTTGCCGATCTCCACCACCTCGATGAGCTTGGTGGGATCCGAATCGAGATCCACCATGTTCCCGGCTTCCTTCGCGGCGGACGTGCCGGTGTTCATGGCCACCCCGACGTCCGCCTGGGCCAGCGCCGGGGCGTCGTTGGTGCCGTCACCGGTCATCGCGACCAGCCGTCCTCCCTCCTGTTCCTTGCGGATCAGCGCGAGCTTGTCCTCTGGTGTCGCCTCCGCCATGAAGTCGTCGACACCGGCTTCGGCCGCGATGGCCTTGGCGGTGAGCGGATTGTCGCCGGTGATCATCACCGTGCGGATTCCCATCGCCCGCAGTTCCGCGAACCGCTCGGCGATGCCCGGTTTCACCACGTCCGACAGCGCGATCACCCCCAGCACCGTCGGCTCGCCGGTGTGAGCCGAGGCCACGACCAACGGTGTGCCTCCGGCCTGAGCGATAGCGGTCACCGTCTCGGTGACCGCGTGCGCCGCACGCCCGCCGAGGGCCTGGACCCACGTCAGTACGGCGTCGCTCGCACCCTTGCGAATCCTTGTGTCGTCGATATCGAGTCCGCTCATCCTGGTCTGCGCCGTGAACGGCACGAACTCCGCGGTTCGCTCCGCCTCGGACGGTGCCGGGGCGAGCCCGAAGTCCCGGGCGCACAGATCCACGATGCTGCGACCCTCGGGGGTGCCGTCCGCGAGACTCGACAGACGTGCGGCCGTGGCCAATTCGATCGCCGTGACTCCCGGAGCGGGGTGCAGGGCGGTGGCCTGCCGGTTGCCGAACGTGATGGTGCCGGTCTTGTCCATCAGCAGCGTGTCGATGTCGCCTGCGGCCTCCACCGCCCGCCCCGACATCGCGAGGACGTTGCGCTGCACCAACCGGTCCATCCCCGCGATGCCGATGGCGGACAGCAGGGCACCGATGGTCGTGGGGATCAGGCACACCAGCAACGCGATCAGCTTGATCGGATCCTGCTCCCGACCCGCGTACAGGCCCATCGGACCGATCGCGACGACGGCCAGCAGGAAGATGATCGTCAACGACGCCAGCAGGATGTTCAGGGCGATCTCGTTGGGCGTCTTCTGCCGCGCCGCCCCTTCCACCAGGGCGATCATCCGGTCGACGAACGACTGTCCCGGGGCTGCGGTGATGCGGACGACGATCCGGTCGGAGAGCACGGTCGTGCCGCCGGTGACGGCGCAGCGGTCGCCGCCGGATTCGCGGACGACGGGTGCCGACTCGCCGGTGATGGCCGACTCGTCCACGGTCGCAATGCCGTCGACGACGTCGCCGTCGCCCGGGATCACCTCGCCCGCCTCGACGACGACCCGGTCACCGACGACGAGGTCGGTGCCCGGCAGCGATTCCAGGCTGCCGCTCGGCGTGACGCGATGCGCCGTCGTGTCCTGCTTCACCTTCCGCAGACTCGCCGCCTGCGCCTTGCCGCGCCCCTCGGCGACCGATTCGGCCAGGTTGGCGAACAGCACGGTGAACCACAGCCACGCCGTCACCGCCCAGGAGAACACCGACGGGTCGGCGACGGCCATCGCGGTGGTGACGACGGAACCGACGAACACCACGAACATCACCGGGTTGCGCGCGAGATGCCGGGGGTCTACTTTGCGCACGGCGCCCGGTAGCGCCGTCAGCAGTTGAGCGGGGCTGAAGATTCCCGCCTTCACGGGTGCCGGGCCGTGGCCGCCCGGCGTCGTGGTCGCCGTCCCGGTCTCCGGACGACTGGTCACGTTCACACTCACTGCAGGGCCTCCGCGATCGGTCCCAGCGCGAGGGCCGGGAAGAATGTCAACGCCGCGACGAGCACGACGGTGCCGGTGAGAAGCCCGGTGAACATCGGGCCCGCAGTCGGCAGGGTGCCGGCGCCTGCGGCGGTCTTCTTCTGCGATGCCAGCGATCCGGCGAGCGCGAGAACGAGGATGATCGGCAGGAACCGGCCGAACAGCATGCACAGTCCGAGAGCGCTCTGGAACCAGTCGCTCGTCACCGTCAGACCGCCGAACGCGCTGCCGTTGTTATTCGACGCCGACGCGAACGCGTACAGCACTTCCGAGAATCCGTGAATGGATCCGGGGGTTCCGGGGTCGCCGCTGTTGCCCTGATAGCCGGTGGTCGAGGACAGGATGACGGTGATTCCGGTCCCGATCAGCACCAGCGCTGGCATCACCAGCACGGACAGGGCGGCGAGGGTGATCTCCCGCTGCCGCAGTTTCTTGCCGAGGTATTCGGGGGTACGGCCGACGAGGAGTCCGCCGACGAAGACGGCGATGAGGGCGAGGACCAGAATTCCGTAGAGTCCGGTACCCACACCGCCAGGCGCGATCTCACCGAGGAGCATGTTCAGCAACACGGCCCCGCCGCCGAGCGACGACAGGCTGTCGTGTGCGGAATTCACCGCGCCCGTGGACGTTCCGGTGGTGCTCACGGCGAACAGTGCCGTGCCGGGGATGCCGAATCGAACTTCCTTGCCCTCCATCATCGCGCCCGCGGCGGTGGCGGCGACGCCGCGCCGACCGGACTCGGCCGCAAGCGTGATCGCGAGCAGCGAGCCCCACAGGATGCCCATGACGGCGAGCAGGGTCAGACCCTGCTTGCGGTCGCCGACCATGGTGCCGAACGTGCGGGTGAGCGAGACCGGGATCAGGAGGATCGCCAGGATCTCGACGATGTTGCTGACCGGCGTCGGGTTCTCGAACGGGTGCGCCGAGTTGGCGGCGAGAATGCCGCCGCCGTTGGTGCCGAGTTCCTTGATCGCTTCCTGCGAGGCGACGGGCGCCAGCGCGTTGGTGACGGCATTGCCGTCCAGGCCGGTGGACGCGAATCCGGTGTGGAAGGACTGGATCACACCCTGGCTCAACAGAATCAGCGCGATGACGAACGAGAACGGCAGCAGGATCCGCAGACTCCCGCGGGTGAGGTCGACCCAGAAGTTGCCGACCTCCCCGCCCCGCGACACCCGGACGAACCCGCGGATCAGCGCGACCGCGACGGCCATCCCCACTGCCGCGGACACGAAGTTCTGCACGGCGAGTCCGACCGGCTGGGTCAGGTTGCTCATCGTGGTTTCGGGGGCGTACGACTGCCAGTTGGTGTTCGTCACGAACGACACCGCGGTGTTGAAGGCGACGGCGGGGCTGACCCCGGACAGGTCCCCGGACAGCGGCAGAATGCCCTGAATACGTTGCAGGACATACAGGAAGAGCACACCCGCCATCGAGAATCCCAGCACGCTGCCGGCGTAGCCGTACCAGGTCTGCTCGGTGTGGGGATTGATGCGGCAGAGGCGGTACAGCACGGACTCCACCCGCAGGTGGTGCCGCGATTCGTACACGCGGGCCAGGTAGTCGCCCACCGGCACGTACGCCACCGCGAGGACGGCGACGACGACGGCGATCTGCAACCCGGCCGCGAGAGCGGGCGTCATCAGAAGCGCTCCGGGTCGACGAGCGCGATGAGCAGGTAGACGACGAGCGCGGCGGCGATCGCGACGAGGACGACAGCGAGTATTCCGGCGCCCGTCATTTCGCGCGTCCGGTCTGCACGCGTCCGGTCTGCAGGGCACGGAGAACGAGCGCGCAACAGGCGAATCCGCCGAGGACGAGCGCTACGTAGGCCACGTCGGCCATGTGAGGATCCTCTTCGTACTGATCCTGCGGTTCAGCGCAGGCATGACAGCCCACGATGCGTGGGGTGTCATGCCAGCATCGCGCCGGATCGAGGCGGCAGAAGCGACGCTGACGAAGCGCTTACGGGTCCCGGACGGCTCTTGACGCTTTCCTTACGCGGTCCGGGTCAGGCGCGACACGGACGCCGGCAGCGGGGTGCCGCTCGCCACCCACGGCGCCGGGACGGGCGCACCGGCAACCGACCGCACGGGGACCACGCCGGCCCAGGCGCTGCTGGATTCCGCAGGTTCGCCCGGCGGCGCGTCGCGCACCTTGACGGTCCACCCGCCCGGCGTGATCGGGAGGGCGAGGGCCAGCGTCGCGGCGAGTTCCTTGCGCCGGTGCCCGCGAACCTCGGTGCTGCGGCCGGGGATCAGCACGTCGGACAGCGCGTTGAGCGCGTCGGCGGATTCGTCCTCGTCCAGGGTGACGAGGTTGCCGCGGACCACGGCGGAGCGGTAGTTCGCCGACGAGTCGAACAGCGTGTCCGCGACGACGATCCCGTCGAGCATCGCGACGCACAGCACCGCGGGGGCGCCCGCGGCCACCTGCCGCAGCGCACCCGCCCCGGTGGATCCGTGCAGCAGGATCCTGTCGCCGTCGCGGGCGTAGAGCATCGGCACGGCCCACGGCAGCCCGTCGACGACGGTGGCGAGGGTGCCCATCGGCGCGGCGTCGAGGACGGCGTCCAGTTGCGCTCGTTCGGTTCGGGCACGGTCGGGGTATCTCATGATCTTGTCCACGAGACCATCGTCGATCCCATGTGGATCAGCTTCCAGATCCACAATCGCAATTATCTACAGACCAGTATTGTCGGGTCATGCCCCGGATCAGCCCCGAACTGCACCTGACGTTGCAGCTCCCCCATACCGACGCGCCACTTCGACACCGGATCGCGGAGTCGATCCTCGACGAGATCCGGGTGGGGCGCCTTCGGCCGGGTGACCCCCTGCCCTCCACCCGGGCGCTGGCCGATCACCTGACGGTGGCGCGGGCCTCGGTGGTCGACGCCTACGACGAACTCTGCGCGTCCGGGTACGCCAGCGCCCGCGCCGGTTCCGGCACTCGGATCGCGCCCGGCGCCGACGTCGCGGCCCGCGCCCACGCCGCGTCGCACGCGGTTCCCGGTTCGCCCGGGCGGCGATCCTCCGCCGCCCCGGATGCACCGGACACCCGGTGGGATCTCACACCGGGCCACCCCGACCCCGGTCTGATCTCCACCACCGACTGGCGCCGGGCGTGGCGGTCGGCGGCCGCCGCCGCGGTGACCTCCGACGTCCCCGGCCCCGACGGGCACCCGGAGTTGCGGCAGTCCCTCGCGGGGCATCTGCGCCGCACCCGGGGGATCGCGGCACATGCCGACGAACTGGTGATCGTTCCCGGTGTGGGCTCCGCGCTCCGGACCCTCGTCGCCGCGGCCGGGCTCGGCGGCCGCGACATAGCGTTCGAGGAGCCCGGCTACAGCCGCGCCCGCCGGGTCCTCGAGGCCGCAGGCGCGCGGACACGCTGCGTGCCGGTAGACGACGACGGCCTCGACCCCGGACTGCTGGCCACGACCGACGCGGCGGCGTACTGCACCCCGGCGCATCAGTACCCGATGGGTGCCCGGATGCCGGTGGGCCGCCGGGCCCGGCTCGTCGCCGATGCCGCCGCATCCGGGACCTTGATCATCGAGGACGACTACGACGGCGAATTCCGCTACGACGTGTCGGCGTTGCCCGCGCTGCGCAGCATCGACCGCGGGTCCGAATGCGTGGCGTACGTGGGCACCGCGTCGAAGATCCTCACCCCCGCGATCCGAGTGGCGTGGGTGATCGCCCCGCCGGCGCTGCGGACGGAACTCGTCCGGGCCCTGGACACGAGTGGCGAGGCCTGCTGCGCGGTCACCGCCCTCGCCCTGGCGCAGTTCATCGATTCGGGTGCATTGTCGCGGCACCTCGCCCGCGCCTCCCGCACGTACGCGGCCCGCCGGTCCGCGTTCGTCACCGCGCTGCGTCAGCAGTGCGCCGCGCGCGGCGTGGACGGTGTCGGGATCGCCGGCATCGAGGCGGGCCTCCACGTCGTCCTCACGCTGCCGCGCTCGGTGGACGACGTGGCCTTGTCGGCGGAACTGCAGGACCGCGGGGTGACGGTACCCACTCTCGCCGACTACCGCACCACACCGGGCGGACATCGGGGACTGGTCTGCGGTTACGCCCGGCTGCCCGAAACGCAGGCTCACGGTGCCGCCGAAGTGATCGGAACCGTAGTCCGCCGACACGTCCGCTGATACTGTTCGTTCGAACGAACAGTGACGCGGGAGGGGCGGGATGAGCACGGGACACGTGGGCAGTGAGCGACAGCGCAGCGGACGACGGCGCGGGGACGAGGGCACTGGCGACTGGGCGCCGGGGCTCGTCCAACAGGTGGCGGCGCTGGCGTCCGGCGCCACCACCTCGGTCGCGGCCACCCGCGCCGCACTGGACCGCATCGACGCGAGCCAGCCGACGCTCAACGCGTTCAAGGTGGTCCGCCGAACCACGGCCCTGGCCGAAGCGGCCGAGGCCGACCGCCGGATCGCCGCCGGTGAGCGCCTCCCGTTGCTCGGGGTGCCGATCGCCGTCAAGGACGACGTGGACGTGGCGGGAGAGCCGACCGCATTCGGATGTCCCGGCGACTTCCCGCCCGCGGAACGCGATTCCGAGATGGTGCGACGCCTGCGCGCCGCCGGTGCCGTGATCGTGGGCAAGACGAACAGCCCGGAACTCGGGCAGTGGCCCTTCACCGGTGGCCCCGCCTTCGGTCACACCCGAAATCCGTGGAATCGCGACCACACACCCGGAGGATCGTCCGGTGGCGCCGCGGCCGCCGTCTCCGCCGGTCTGGTGTCCGCGGCGATCGGCTCCGACGGCGCCGGTTCCATCCGCATCCCCGCCGCCTGGACCAACCTCGTCGGGATCAAGCCGCAACGCGGCCGCATCTCCACCTGGCCCGCCGCGGAGGCGTTCTACGGACTCACCGTCAACGGTCCGCTCGCCCGGACCGTCGCCGACGCGGCGCTGCTGCTCGACGTCGCGGCGGGACCGCACGAGGGCGACCTCCACACGCCGGCACCGGTTACGGTCAGCGACGCCGTCGGCCGCGATCCCGGACCGCTGCGCATCGCGCTGTCCCTGCGGATCCCGTTCACCGCCACCCCCACCACGCTGCACCCCGAAGTCCGTCAGGGCGTCGCCCGGATCGCCGAGGCGCTGCGCAGGCTGGGCCATCGCGTCGTCGTGGACGACCCCGACTACGGAATCATGTTCGGGCTCGGTTTCCTCCCGCGGTCGATGGCCGGCATCGACGACTGGACGCGGAAGGTCCCGGACCCGTCGCTCGTCGACCCCCGCACCAAGAGCAATGCCCGCACCGGGCGGCTCCTGCGCGGCGCGCCGCTGCGTGCCGCCCGGGCGGCCGAGCCGAGGGCGCGGCGACGCGTCGGCGCGATCTTCGACAAGTACGACCTGGTCCTCGCCCCCACCACCGCGACTCCCCCACCGGCGGTCGAGGGGATCGACGGGATCAGCTCCTGGGCCACGGACAAGGTGATCACCGCGGTCTGCCCGTACGCGTGGCCGTGGAACGTGCTCGGCTGGCCCAGCGTGAACGTCCCGGCGGGGTTCACGTCCGGCAACCTGCCGATCGGAGCACAGTTGATGGGACACGACAACGCCGAACCGCTCCTGGTGTCCGTTGCCGCCCAGCTCGAATCGGTGCTCCGGTGGGATCGGGAACGTCCAGGGAAATGGTGGTGACCGATGGCTTCGACGGACGTCCGTGACCGCATCCTCGCGGCGGCGCTGCACATCGTCGGCACGGAAGGCATTCCCGGCGTGACCAATCGGCGGATCGCCACGCAGGCCGGGGTCTCGCTCGGCTCCATCACGTACCACTTCCCCACCCAAACGGACCTGCTCCGCGCCGCGCTGTCGGGGTTTGTGACGGAGGAGACGCGGCGACTGTCGGAACTGGCGGAGGGCTACCGCGACACGGGGCTGAGCTTCGAGGACGCCGCGGCTCTCACCGAGAAGGTCGCGAAGGATCTGGCGTTCTCCGCCGAGCGGATCGCCCCGTTCGAGCTGTACATCCACGCGGGTCGTGATCACGAACTACGGCAGTCCGCCGCCGAATGTTTCGCCGCATACGACGAACTGACGGTGACGATCCTCACCGCACTCGGTATCCCCGATGCGGCGTCCATCGCGCCGACGGTCGTGGCCACCATCGCCGGCCTCCAGCTCAGGAGACTCGCCACCGGAAGCGACGGCGATCACGACTTCGCGGCGTCGGTGCTCCTGCTGTTGAGGGCCGCAGGCCCCGTGAGCGGTTGACGAGTCCCTGGACTCGTCGACCACGCACGGGCGGCGCGGCCGCCTAGAAGCCCAGGCGGCCCAGCTGTTTCGGGTCGCGCTGCCAGTCCTTGGCCACCTTGACGTGCAGTTCGAGAAAGATCTTGGTGCCGAGGAGTTTCTCGATCTGCAGCCGGGCCTTGGTGCCCACCTCGCGGAGGCGGGCGCCGCCCTTGCCGATCACGATGCCCTTCTGACTGGGCCGCTCGACGTACAGCAGCGCGTGGACGTCGAGCAGCTCGCCCTGCTTCTCGGTGCGTCCCTCGCGGGGAATGATCTCCTCGATGACCACGGCCAGCGAGTGCGGCAGTTCGTCGCCGAGCCCCTCGAGCGCCGCCTCGCGAATGAGCTCGGCCATCAGCGTCTCTTCGGGTTCGTCGGTGAGTTCGCCGTCCGGGTAGAACGCCGGGCCCTCCTCCATCTTCGAGGCGAGGACGTCGACCAGCACCTCCACCTGCTCCCCGGACGCGGCGGACACCGGCACGACGTCCGACTCGGGGCCGAGGAGCTGGGACACGGCCAGCAACTGCTGCCCGACCATGTCCTTGCTGACCTTGTCGATCTTCGTGACGATGCCGACGAGCGTGGTCTTGGGCGCGATCTGCCGGACCTGCTGCACGATCCACCGGTCGCCGGGGCCGATCTTCTCGTCCGCCGGGATGCACAAACAGATCACGTCGACCTCGGAGTACGTGTCGCGCACGAGATCGTTGAGGCGCTGCCCGAGGAGGGTCCGGGGACGGTGCAGACCCGGGGTGTCGACGAGGATCAGCTGCGCGTGGTCGCGGTGCACGATGCCGCGGATGGTGTGGCGGGTGGTCTGCGGGCGCGACGACGTGATCGCGATCTTGCTGCCCACCAGCGCGTTGGTCAGCGTGGACTTGCCGGTGTTGGGTCGTCCGACGAAACAGACGAATCCGGAACGGAATTCGGGTTTACTCATGTTGCTCCTCGATCACGGATCCATCGGTTCGCGCGAAGACGACGGCCGCCTGCGCACTGATTTCGTGTAGTGCGGCGATGCCCGGGTCGTGTGCGTTGCCGCCGATCACGGCGGCCGCCTCGAAACCCTCGGCGCCGCTCGACACCGCCGCCGCGACGGCGGCCTGCAGCGCGGTCAGCGACAGCGCCGTCAGCGCGACCGCTCCCGCCGCGTAGGTGCGTCCGTCGAGATCGCGGACCGCGGCACCCTGCCCACTTCCGGTGCGGCCGAGCGCTCCTCGCGCGAGCACGACCAATTTCGCGTCCTCGGCGTCCAATTCAGTCATCGTCACCCTCCCGTCGGCGGTCGTCCGGATCGTCGTCGTCGACGGGTGCCCGTTGCACGAACACAGTGCTGATCCGCACCCGCCCGCGCACATCGGGCGAACCCTCACCGCGGAGGACGAGTCCGTGCGACACGACCTCGGATCCCGGGAGCGGGACCCTGCCGAGTTCGTATCCGATCAGCCCACCGACCGTTTCGACTTCGTCGTTCTCGATCTCGATGCCGAACAGGTCACCGAGATCCTCGATCGGCAGTCGCGCGGAAACACGGAACATGCCGTCTCCGAGGTCCTCGACGGGCGGCGTCTCGTCCTGGTCGTACTCGTCGGCGATCTCTCCGACGATCTCCTCGATGACGTCCTCGATGGTGACCAGTCCGGCGACGCCGCCGTATTCGTCGACCAGCACCGCCATGTGGTTGCGGTCGCGCTGCATCTCGGCGAGCAGACTGTCAAGGGGCTTGGAATCGGGCACGAACACGGCGGGCCGCATCACGTCGCGGACGAGGACACTGCGTCCGCCGTCCCGCGAGTGGTACGTCTCCTGCACGAGATCCTTGAGATACACCACGCCGAGCACGTCGTCGACGTTCTCCCCGATCACGGGGATGCGCGAATGCCCGCTGCGCACGGCCAGCGACGTCGCCTGCCCTGCGCTCTTGTCGCTCTCGATCCACACCATCTCGGTGCGCGGCACCATCACCTCGCGGGCGGACGTGTCCCCCAGTTCGAACACCGACTGGATCATCCGGCGTTCGCCGTCGGCGACCACGCCGCGCTCCTGCGCCATGTCGACGAGTTCGCGCAGCTCGATCTCGGAGGCGAAGGGGCCGTTGCGAAATCCCTTACCCGGGGTGATCGCGTTACCGATCAGGATCAGCAGGCGGCTGATCGGGCCCAGCAGGGTTCCGATGACCTGCAGAGGAAATGACGTGATCAGTGCGATCGAATATGCGTGCTGGCGGCCGAGCGTACGGGGGCCGACCCCGATCACCACGTAGTCGACGAGCACCATGATGATCGCGGTGACCGTGAGCGCCCACACGGGTTCGAGGAGGTCGGAGAGTCCACCGACGAGCACCACCGTCGCCGTGATCTCACACAGGATGCGCAGCAGCACCATGAGATTCACGTAGCGGGGGCGATCGGACAGGATGCGGAGGACGCGGGTGGCGCCGGGCCGGTCGTCTTTCGCCATCTCCTCGATCCGCGCGGACGAGATCGTGTTGAGAGCGGAATCGACGGCGGCGAAGACACCACCGAGAGGGACGAGGACGATCGCGAGGACGATCAGCGCGATGGCGCTACTCACAGAAGACCCTTCACGTGGCGGTTACTGATCCGGTGAGTCGAAGAAGCCGGCCTTGCCGAGCAGCTTCTGGTCCCGGGCAGCGAGTGCGGCGTCCCGCTCGGCTCTGCGCAGATCCTCGTACCAGTCTTCGAGCAACTGGTTCTGCAGGCCGAACATCTCCTTCTCCTCCTCCGGTTCGGCGTGGTCGTAGCCGAGGAGGTGGAGCACACCGTGCACGGTGAGCAGCGCGAGTTCGTGTGCGAGCGCGTGACCGGCCTTGTCTGCCTGGTCGGCGGCGAAGGACGGACACAGCACGATGTCACCGAGCATCGACGGCCCGGGCTCGGGCGAATCCGGGCGACCGCCGGGCTCGAGTTCGTCCATCGGGAAGGACATCACGTCGGTGGGGCCGGGAAGGTCCATCCACCGCATGTGGAGGTCGGCCATGGTGGCGGAGTCCACGAGGACCATCGACAACTCGGCCGCGGGGTGCACGTCCATCCTCGCGATCACGAAGCGGGCGACGCTGATCAGCTCCTCTTCGGAGACGTCCATGCCCGATTCGTTCGAGACTTCGATGCTCATGTGTGTCGCTTCCTCCTGGTTCCGGCGACACTCACCCTACCGTCGTGGAGAACGCGCGTGCGCCGCTCTGCGCTGTGCGCGGTTTCCGAGCTCGACCTTGCCGTCCCGGTCCGCCTCGAAACGCTCGTACGCGTCGACGATGTCGGACACCAGCCGGTGCCGGACGACGTCGCTGCTGTTGAGTTCGGCGAAGTTGATGTCGTCGATGTCACCGAGGATCTCGGTGGCCGCGCGCAGACCCGACCGGGCACCACCGGGCAGGTCGACCTGCGTGACGTCGCCGGTGACGACGACCTTGGAACCGAATCCCAGGCGGGTGAGGAACATCTTCATCTGCTCGGCGGTGGTGTTCTGGGCCTCGTCGAGGATGATGAACGCGTCGTTGAGGGTGCGACCGCGCATGTAGGCCAGCGGCGCCACCTCGATGACACCTGACTGCATCAGCTTCGGGATGGCCTCGGGGTCCATCATGTCGTGCAGCGCGTCGTGCAGCGGGCGCAGGTACGGATCGATCTTCTCGTGCAGCGTGCCGGGCAGGAACCCGAGCCGCTCGCCCGCCTCGACCGCGGGGCGGGTGAGGATGATCCGCGACACCTGCTTGGTCTGCAGGGCCTGCACCGCCTTGGCCATGGCGAGGTAGGTCTTGCCGGTTCCGGCGGGCCCGATGCCGAACACGATGGTGTTGGCGTCGATCGCGTCGACGTAGCGTTTCTGGTTGAGCGTCTTCGGCCGGATCGTCTTGCCGCGCCGCGACAGGATGTCGAGGGTGAGGACCTCGGCGGGCGATTCGCTCAGGCCCTGCGTGAGCATGCCCACGGTGCGACGAACCGCGTCGGGGGTGAGCGGTTGCCCGCGGCCGACGATGGAGCCCAGTTCGGCGATGACCCGTTCGGCGAGCGCGACGTCGCCCGGCCGTCCCGTCAGCGTGACGGCGTTGCCGCGTACATGGATGTCTGCGTCCAGGACCCGTTCGAGAGCGCGCAGATTCTCGTCGGAGGAACCGAGGAGAGGCGGGACCGTTTCGGGTGGGAGATCGATACTCGAACGCACGGTGCGTTCCGCCGGACGCGTGGCGCCGAACGTCTCGCCGTTCTGGTCGTGTTCGCTCACGTTTGGGATATGGCCTACTTTCCGGTTCCCGGGTGGTCGCGACGGTCGTCGTGATGAGGGAAGTCTATCGCTCGCAGGTCACAGCGCCCACTCGATTACGCGACGCCGTCACCGATCCGAAGCCTCCGGATTCTCGCGTAACCCCCATGCCGGCCGCGACGGCGGGTTCGTCGGGACCGCGGTTCAGAACTCGCCGGCGTCGGACAGCAGGGCGTCCCGCGAGATCTTCCAGCAATCGGTCTCGGGATTCAGGAACGCGTAGTGATCCTCACCCTCGACGACGTGCAGGGCGACCGGATCCCCGGCCGCCCGCGCCGCCTCGCTGTACCGCACGCTCACCTTCACCGGAACCTGCGCGTCCTCCGTGCCGTGGACGCACACCACAGGCACCCCGACGGGAAGCCGGTGGTGTGGGGAGGCGGCGCGGTACCGGTCCGGGTCTTCGTCGAAGGGGACGCCGAGGAGATCCTCGATGTAGCCGATCCGCCGCCCACGTTCGCCCGCGGACGCGAGGTCGAGCGCGCCCGCCTGGGACACGACCCGTTCCGGCCGGACCGTCGTCTGTGTCTCCCCGGCGAGCCACACCGCGAGCTGCCCACCGGCGGAGTGTCCGACCACCCGGACCTTCGACAGGTCGAACGGGACGGGCGACCGCTCGGCGACCGGACCGGCGATCGCGTCGAGTGCGGCGCGGACGTCCGCGGACATCTCGTCCCACCGCCCGCCCGCACCGAGCCTGCGGTATTCGATGTTCCACACGGCGACACCGTGGCGGGCCAGGTCGACCGCGAAACTCGTCCCGAGGTTCAGGTGGTACTTCCCGCTCCAGAAACCGCCGTGGACGACCATCACCACCGGGACCGGGGTCGACACCGGTGCCTCGGGCGGATAGAAGTGCCCGAACTGCTGAGGTTCGGTTCCGTAGGCGATGCGAATGCGGTCCACGGGCTGTCAGGCTAGCGGGGCCGCGCCCCAGCGGTCGGTGAGGACCCCGATGGCGCCCAGCGCCACTGCCGCCGCGGTCGAGGTCCGCAGGACGTGCGGACCGAGCAGCACCGGGACGGCGCCCGCCTCGGTCAGCGCGGTGATCTCCTCGTCGGAGATGCCGCCCTCGGGTCCGACGACCAGCACGATCTCGGCGGCCGCGCGCAGCGGAAGCTCGGCGAGAGCGTGGGTGGCCGCCTCGTGCAGCACGGCGACGACGCCGCCCCGGCCGACCACCTCCCGGACGACGGCGAGCATTCCCGCGGTGCGGTGCAATTCCGACACCTCGGGGACGATCGCCCGCCGGGACTGTTTGGCGGCGGCGAGCGCCGCGCTACGCCAGCGCGCGACTCCCTTGGCGACCTTCGGGCCCTCCCACCGCGCCACGCAGCGTGACGACTGCCACGGCACGATCGCATCGACCCCGGCCTCGGTGGCCAGCTCGACCGCCAGCTCGGATCGCTCCGCCTTCGGAAGCGCCTGCACCACAGTCACACTCGGCGACGGCGCCGACACCTGCCGACGCTCGTGCACAGTGAGTTCGAGCCGGTCCTTCCCGGCGGCCGTCACCTCCGTGTCGGCAAGACCGCCCCGGCCGTCGGCCAGCACGATCCGCTCCCCGACACCGATCCGCCGCACCGTCGCCGCATGCCGGCCCTCCGGACCGTCCAGGACCGCGGTGCTCCCCACGTCGGGCAGCGGGTCGAGGAAGAAGACCGTCGCCGCCACGGTCAGCGACCGCTGAAGGCTTCACGCAGGCGTGAGAACAATCCGCCGCTGTGCTGCGACTGGGTGGAGACGACCTCGGCGACGTCGCGGTCGCGCAGGTCCTTGAGTTCGCGGAGCAGTTTCGTCTCCTTGTGGTCGAGGCGCGACGGAACCACGACCTCGAGATGCGCGTGCACGTCGCCGCGGATTCCGGACCGCAACTTCGGCATGCCGTGCCCGCGCAGGACCGTCACCGATCCCGGCTGGGTTCCCGGCTCGATGGTGATCTCCTTCGGGCCGTCGATGATCGTGTCGATCGTCACGGTCGTGCCGAGGGCGGCGTCGATCATCGGCACCCGGATCGTGCAGTGCAGGTCTTCGCCGTCGCGGACGAACACCTCGTGCGCCTGCTCCACCACCTCGACGTACAGGTCGCCCGCCGGTCCGCCGCCGGGACCGACCTCGCCCTGCGCGGCGAGCCGGATCCGCATTCCGCCGGCAACGCCGGCGGGCACCTTCACCGTGATGTCGCGGCGGGCGCGCACACGTCCGTCGCCGCCGCACTTGTGGCACGGGTCGGGGATCGTCTCGCCGGCACCACGGCACGTGGGGCACGGCCGCGACGTCATGACCTGGCCCAGGAACGACCGCTGCACCGACTGGACCTCGCCCGCGCCGCCACAGGTCTCACACCGCACCGGCGTGGAGTCGCCGTTGGTGCCCGATCCGGTGCAGCTGTCGCAGAGGATCGCCGTCTCGACGGTGACCTGCTTGCTCACACCGGTCGCGCACTCCGCCAAGGTCAGCTTGGTGCGCAGGAGCGAATCGGCGCCCGGCTGGACGCGGCCCCGCGGACCACGGCCCGCGCCGCCCCCGCCGCCGAAGAACGCCTCGAACACGTCGCCGAGTCCGCCCCCGAAACCGCCGCCGAAGCCGCCGCCTCCGCCGCCACCCGAGGACAGGGGGTCGCCGCCGAGGTCGACGATGCGCCGCTTCTCCGGGTCCGACAGCACCTCGTAGGCCGTCGAGATGTCCCGGAACCGGGCCTGCGCCGCCTCGTCGGGGTTCACGTCGGGATGCAGTTCCCTGGCAAGCTTGCGGTACGCGCGCTTGAGCTCCTGGTCGGTCGCCTTCTGATCGACGCCGAGCGTTGCGTAGTAATCCCGTGCCACGTTGAGTCTCTCGTCCTTCTCTACTTCGTTATCTCGCCACTGGTACGTGTGCTCGCCCCTTCGCGGCGTTGTCGCCGGGGCCGGCCGTCACCGCTCGGCGAGCACCTGGCCGATGTATCTCGCAACGGCTGCCACCGACGCGATTGTTCCCGGATAGTCCATTCGGGTGGGCCCGAGCACGCCCATTCCGCCGAGCACGGTGCCCGCCGCACCGTAGCCGGTGGAGATGACGGACGTGCCCCGCATCTGCTCCACCTGCGTCTCCTCACCGATCCGCACCGTCACGGTGCCGGCGTCCTGGGTGGCGGCCAGAAGTTTGAGCACCACCACCTGCTCTTCGAGCGCCTCGAGGACCGCGCGCAGCGAACCGGGGAATCCGCTGATTCCCGTGAAGTCCGCGGCGTTCCGGGTCAGGTTCGCGGTGCCGCCGAGTACGAGGCGCTCCTCGGGATGCTCGACGAGCGTTTCCACCAGCACGGTGGCCGAGCGGATCACGGCGTCGCGCAGATCTTCCGGCGCCTCGTCGGCGAGTTCCGACACGGCGATGGACGCCGCCGCCAGGCGCTTGCCGTCGAGGGCGCCGCCGAGCAGTCCGCGCAGCCGCGCGAGATCCTCGTCGTCGAGGACGTCGCCGAGTTCGACGATGCGCTGATCCACCCGGCCCGAGTCGGTGATGAGCACCAGCAGCAGGCGGGCGGGCGTCAGCGCGACCACCTCGAGGTGCCGGACCGACGACGCCGAGAGTGTGGGATATTGCACAACCGCGACCTGGCGTGTGAGTTGCGCGAGCAGGCGCACCCCGCGCCGGAGGACGTCGTCCAGGTCGACTCCGGACTCGAGGAAGTCGAGGATCGCGCGCCGCTCCGCCGTCGACAGCGGCTTCACGTCGGCGATGCGATCGACGAACTGCCGGTAACCCTTGTCGGTGGGGACGCGGCCCGAACTCGTGTGCGGCTGGGCGATGTAGCCCTCGCTCTCGAGGAACGCCATGTCGTTGCGGACGGTGGCGCTGGAAACACCCAGATTGTGCCGCTCGACCAGCGCCTTCGAACCCACCGGCTCCTGGGTCGAGACGTAGTCGGCGACGATGGCGCGGAGAACCTCGAACCGTCTGTCGTCAGTACTCGACATCGCCATCCACCTCCAGTTCTCGATCATCACGAGCAGCGGCGTCCCCGAACTTCCGTTCGGGTCGGCCGTCACATCCCCTGAGCTCCGTGCGTGTGCACGCGCATCTCGGCTCGATCCAGTCTAATCGCCGCGCCGCCGATACCGGTTCAGGCCTTAGTGTGGTGACGGGAGAGAAGCAGACGGCAACGACCACGGGCGGATGACGAGGCGATGATTTTCAAAGGTGTCATGGACGGTAAGCCGTACCCGGACCACGGGTTGTCGCTGCGCGACTGGTCCAAGATCCCGCCGCGGCAGGTGCGTCTCGACGAGATCGTCACCACGACCAAGGTTCTCGAACTCGACCGGCTGCTGTCCGAGGACTCGACGTTCTATGGGGACCTGTTCCCGCACGCGGTGCAGTGGCACGGGGTGCTCTACCTCGAGGACGGGCTCCACCGGGCCGTGCGCTCGGCGCTGCGGAACCGCGTGGTCCTGCACGCGCGAGTGTTCGACTACGACGAGATGCCGGGCATCGTCACGGCCTGAGTGGAGGAGGGCTCGGCGTCAGCGCAGCACCGTCCGGACCACGGCGTCGGCGAGGAGCCGCCCCCGGTCGGTCAGCACGAGGTACTCGCCTTCGCGCACCAGCAGTCCGTCGTCTATCACCTCGTCGGCGGCGCGCCGCTCCGCGGCGTCCAGTTCCGAGACGGGCAGTCCCGCGCGCAGCCGCGCGGTGAGCATCACCCGCTCGACGTGGACGTCCTCCTGCGTCAGCTGCTCGCTGCCACCGACCGGCAGGTTTCCCGCCGCCAGCTGGTCCGCGTAACGCGCCGGATGCTTGACGTTCCACCAGCGCACACCGCCGACGTGGCTGTGGGCGCCGGGCCCGGCGCCCCACCAGTCGCCGCCGTCCCAGTAGCCCAGGTTATGTCGGCAGGCTGCGTCGTCCCGTGCCCAGTTCGACACCTCGTACCAGGTCAATCCCGCCTCGGCGAGCCGCGCGTCGATGCGCTCGTACCGCGACGCGAGGACGTCGTCGTCCGGCGCGGGCAGTTCCCCGCGCCGGACCTTCCTGGCCAGCGCGGTGCCGTCCTCGACGATCAGGGCATAGGCCGACACGTGGTCGACCCCGGCGGAGAGCACCGCGTCCAGCGAGAGGTCGAGGTCCTCGTCGCGCTCCCCGGGCGTTCCGTAGATGAGGTCGAGGTTGACGTGCTCGAACCCGGCGGCCCGCGCCTCCCGGGCCGCCGCGACCGCGCGTCCCGGTGTGTGGGTGCGGTCGAGCACCTTCAGCACGTGCTGCGCCGCCGACTGCATGCCCAGCGAGATCCGGGTGAATCCGCCTGCCCGCAGGCGGTCGAAGAACTCGGGCGACGTGGACTCCGGGTTTGATTCGGTGGTCACCTCGGCGCCGTCGGCGAGCCCGAAACTCGACCGGATCGCACCCAGCACGTCCGCGAGGCCGTCGCCGCCGAGCAGGGACGGCGTGCCGCCGCCGACGAAGACCGTGTCGACGGACGGAGCGCCCGTCATCTGCGCGGCGAGGTCGAGTTCGCGGCGCAACCCCTCCATCCACGATTGCGGCGACGCCGACGTCCCCAGCTCACCGGCCGTGTACGTGTTGAAATCGCAGTATCCGCAGCGTGTGGCACAGAACGGCACGTGCACGTAGATCCCGAACGGCCGGCTCCCCACGCCCGCCAGCGCCCGTTCGGGCAGCGCGAACGCCGCCGACTCGTCGCGGCCGACCGTGGTACTGCTCGTTCCGTTCACCCCTCCAGTGTCCATGGTCGGCTCGCCTCGGGTGTCCATGGTCGGCCCGCCTCCGTATCCCAGGGTTCTCGACCCGCTCTCCCCACCCGGCCTCGGCGACCCCTGGCCGTGATATTTCCCGCAAAATTGGTGGAAATCGGTGCCCGGCTCTGCGTGAGCGATCTGACGTGGCACAATGATCTGCATGACCGGACCCGGAGTGCGACTCGTGGCGCGTCGTCACGTCGATCTCAAGCGTGTCTGCAGCTGTTGTTGTCTGCCCTGTCTTGCGCAGTAATTCAGCCTGTCAGCCCGTTCATCATTCTTCTCGACTTCCGGCCGGATTCGAATGCCCCGAGCGAGGATCAGCCCTCCTCCTCGGCCTGAGCCGGTGCACCGTGAGATTCAGGAGTGCTCCATGACGTCGACCACCGACGCCTCCCCCGCTGCCGCCCCGGCAGCACCCGCGCGGACGCGCACGGCGAAGCCGGCCCGGCGGCGCGCCGAAGGCCAGTGGGCCCTCGGCTACCGCGAGCCCCTCAACGCCAACGAGCAGGCCAAGAAGGACGACAACCCGCTCAACGTCCGGGCCCGCATCGAGAACATCTACTCGAAGCAGGGCTTCGACAGCATCGACAAGAGCGACCTTCGGGGCCGGATGCGCTGGTGGGGTCTCTACACCCAGCGCGAGCAGGGTTACGACGGCACCTTCACCGGCGACGAGAACATCGATCTGCTCGAGGCCCGGTACTTCATGATGCGGGTGCGCTGCGACGGCGGCGCCCTGAACGTGGAGCAGCTTCGCACCCTCGGCGGCATCTCCACCGAGTTCGGTCGCGACACCGCCGACCTCTCCGACCGCGAAAACGTCCAGTACCACTGGATCGAGATCGAGAACGTCCCGGAGATCTGGAAGCGTCTCGAGTCCGTCGGCCTGCAGACCACCGAGGCCTGCGGCGACTGCCCGCGCGTGGTGCTCGGCTCCCCGCTGGCCGGCGAGTCCCTCGACGAGGTGCTCGACCCGACGCCGGCGATCGACGAGATCGTGCGCCGCTACATCGGCAAGCCCGAGTACTCGAACCTGCCGCGCAAGTTCAAGACCGCCATCTCCGGCCAGCAGGACGTGGTGCACGAGATCAACGACGTCGCGTTCGTCGGCGTCAACCACCCCGAGCACGGCCCCGGCCTGGACCTGTGGGTCGGCGGCGGCCTGTCCACCAACCCGATGCTCGCGCAGCGGGTCGGCGTCTGGGTGCCGCTCGACGAGGTGCCGGACGTGTGGGAGGCCGTGGTCTCGATCTTCCGCGACTACGGCTACCGCCGGCTGCGCTCCAAGGCGCGGCTGAAGTTCCTGATCAAGGACTGGGGCATCGAGAAGTTCCGCGAGGTGCTCGAGACCGAGTACCTGAAGCGGAAGCTGATCGACGGGCCGGCACCGGCCAAGCCGGAGCGCCCGATCGACCACATCGGGGTGCAGAAGCTGCGCAATGGGCTCAACGCGATCGGCTTCTCCCCGATCGCGGGCCGGGTGTCGGGCACCATTCTGACCAAGGTTGCCGAGGCGGTGGCCGCCGTCGGTTCCGACCGCGTCCGCTTCACCCCGTACCAGAAGCTGATCGTGCTCGACGTGCCGGACGACAAGGTCGAATGGCTGATCGACGAGCTCAGGCCCCTCGGGCTGCACGGGCGTCCGTCGCACTGGCGTCGAAACCTGCTGGCATGCAGCGGCATCGAGTTCTGCAAGCTGTCGTTCACCGAGACCCGCAAGCGTTCGCAGGTGCTCGCGCCGGAACTCGAGGAGCGCTTGGCGGACATCAACGCCAACCTGGACGTGCCGATCACGGTGAACATCAACGGCTGCCCCAACTCCTGCGGCCGGTCCCAGATCGCCGACATCGGGTTCAAGGGCATGCTCGTCGACGACGGTGCGGGCAACCAGATCGAGGGCTTCCAGGTGCACCTGGGCGGCAGCCTCGGCCTCGACGCCGGTTTCGGCCGCAAGCTGCGCCAGCACAAGGTGACCAGCGGGGAGCTGGGCGACTACATCGAGCGCGTGGTGCGCCAGTTCGTCAAGCACCGCAACGAGGGCGAGCGATTCGCCGAGTGGACCGTCCGAGCAGACGAGGAGGACCTGCGATGAGCGTCGACCTTTCCAGCGCAACCGAGGACGACCTGAGGCTCCTTGCCGCGCAGGCGGCGGCGAGTCTCGAGGGGGCGTCCGCTCGCGAATTGTTGCAGTGGACGGAGGACACGTTCGGGAACGGGGCGAGCGAAGCGACGGGGTATCGCAATAGCTTCATCGTCGCGTCGAACATGCAGGACGGCGTTCTGGTTCACCTCGCCGCCCAGGTTCATCCCGGTGTGGACGTGCTGTTCCTCGACACCGGCTACCACTTCGCGGAGACCATCGGCACCCGTGACGCGGTCGAGCAGGTGTACGGCGTCAACGTGATCAACGCGCGCGCCGAGGCGAGTGTCGCCGAGCAGGATGCGGCGGAGGGCAAGGATCTGTTCGCCCGCGAACCCAACCGGTGCTGCGCGCTGCGGAAGGTCGCCCCGCTGAAGAAGACGCTCGCCGGCTACAAGGCGTGGGTCACCGGGATCCGCCGGGTCGAGGCCCCCACACGCGCCAACGCCCCCCTGATCTCGTTCGACGACGCGTTCGGTCTGGTGAAGATCAATCCGATCGCCGCGTGGTCGGACGAAGACATGCAGTCCTACATCGACGAGCACTCGATTCTGGTGAATCCCCTCGTCGACGAGGGCTATCCGTCCATCGGGTGCGCTCCGTGCACCAGCAAGCCAGCCCCCGGCAGCGATCCGCGCAGCGGTCGCTGGGCCGGTCAGGCCAAGACAGAATGCGGGTTGCACGCCTCATGACCATCGACATCTCCACTTCCCTCGCAGAAGCCGACGCCCGGCCGCAACTGGACGGGACGCAGTTCGACACGCTCGACGCACTCGAGTCGGAAGCGATCCACATCTTCCGTGAGGTCGCGGGCGAGTTCGAGCGCCCGGTGATCCTGTTCTCCGGCGGCAAGGACTCCACGGTGCTGCTGCACCTGGCGATCAAGGCGTTCTGGCCTGCGCCGCTGCCGTTCGCGCTGCTGCACGTCGACACCGGGCACAACCTGCAGGAAGTCCTCGATTTCCGCGATCACGTCGTGTCCAAGTACAACCTGCGCCTGCACGTGGCGAAGGTCGAGGACTACCTGGCGGACGGCCGGCTCACCGAGCGTCCCGACGGGATCCGGAACCCGCTGCAGACGGTTCCGCTGCTCGACGCGATCTCCGAGAACCGTTTCGACGCGGTCTTCGGCGGCGCTCGCCGCGACGAGGAGCGGGCCCGGGCCAAGGAGCGCATCTTCTCGCTGCGCAACAGTTTCGGCCAGTGGGATCCGAAGAAGCAGCGCCCCGAACTGTGGAACCTGTACAACGGCAAGCACTCCCCCGGTGAGCAGGTCCGCGTCTTCCCCCTCAGCAACTTCACCGAACTCGACATCTGGCGGTACATCGCCCGCGACAACGTCGAACTGGCCAGCATCTACTACGCGCATCAGCGCGAGGTGTACCAGCGTGACGGCATGTGGATGACGCCCGGCGTGTGGGGCGGACCGTCCGAGGGTGAAGACCTGCAGACGCTGTCGGTGCGCTACCGCACCGTCGGCGACGGGTCGACCACCGGCGCAGTGCTGTCCGAGGCCGGCGACAACGAGGCGATCCTCGCCGAGGTCGCGGCGTCCCGGCTGACCGAGCGCGGCGCGACCCGCGGCGACGACCGAGTTTCCGAAGCGGCCATGGAAGACCGCAAGCGAGAGGGCTATTTCTGATCATGAGCGACCTCCAGGCGCGTAGCCCGCGAAGCGCGCAGTTACTTCGGCTTGCCACCGCCGGCAGTGTGGACGACGGCAAGTCGACCCTCGTCGGCCGTCTGCTGTACGACACGAAGTCGGTTCTCGCCGACCAGATCGACGCCGTCACCCGCGCGTCGGTGGACAAGGGCCTGTCCACTCCGGACCTGTCCCTGCTGGTCGACGGCCTGCGCGCGGAGCGCGAGCAGGGCATCACGATCGACGTGGCGTACCGGTACTTCGCGACGCCCAATCGCACCTTCGTGCTCGCCGACACCCCCGGGCACGTGCAGTACACCCGGAACACCGTGTCGGGTGCGTCCACCGCGCAGTTGGTCATCCTGCTGGTCGATGCCCGCAAGGGTGTCATCTCGCAAACGCGGAAGCACGCCGCCGTCCTGGCCCTGCTGGGTGTCCCCAAGCTGGTGCTGGCCGTCAACAAGATCGACCTCGTCGAGGACCCGGCCACCGTGTTCGCGAACATCTCGGCGGAATTCAACTCGCTGACCAGTTCGCTCGGCTGGGCGTCCGAGGACGTCGTCGAAATCCCCGTGTCGGCCCTGCACGGCGACAACGTGGCCGTGCGCTCCGAGAACACCCCGTACTACGACGGTCCCACCCTGATCGAACACCTCGAGTCGATCCCAGTGGACGCCGAACCCCACCGGGTCGGTCTCCGTTTCCCCGTCCAGTACGTGATCCGTCCGCGGACCGCCGAATTCCCGGATTACCGCGGGTACGCGGGACAGGTCGCCGCGGGTGAGGTGACCCCGGGCGACGAGGTCGTGATCCTGCCGTCGGGTGTCCGCACCACGGTCACCCGCATCGACACGGCGGACGGCGAGCTCGACAGTGCCCACGCCGGCCGCAGCGTCACCCTCGTGCTGGCCGATGACGTCGACGTCTCTCGCGGCGACGTCATCGCCTCTCCCGCCGACGCCCCGGAGCCGCTCGGCGAGTTCGACGCGACCGTCTGCTGGCTGGCAGAGAAGCCGCTCCGTCCCGGTGCGCGCCTGCTGCTCAAGCACGGCACCCGCACCACGCAGGCTATCGTGGGCACGCTCGTCGAGCGTTTCAACGAGCAGGAGCTCACGTCGGAGCCCGCACCGGAGTCTTTGGAACTCAACGAGATCGGCAAGATCTCGGTGCGTGTCGCGGAGCCGATCGTCGCGGACGACTACACCGTCAACCGCCACACCGGCAGCTTCCTGCTGATCGATCCCGCCGGCGGAAACACGCTCGCCGCCGGTCTCGTCGGAGATGCCATCGCAGCGGTGGAGCTCGGCGAGCGCGTCTAGTGCGATGACCCCGCTGATCGCTGTCGCCCACGGCAGTCGCGACCCCCGCAGTGCGCGGGTGGTGGCGGCTGCAGTGTCGGCGCTTCGCGTGCGGCGACCGGACCTCGACGTCCGCCTGTGCTTCCTCGATCTCAACGCACCGTCCGTCGACCAGGTGATCGACGCGGTCGCCGCCGAGGGTCATGCTTCGGCGGTGGTCGTTCCGTTGCTGCTGGGCAGTGCATTCCATGCCCGCGTCGACCTTCCGGCGCTCCTCGACGCCGCCCGCCTCCGTCATCCGCACCTGCACGTCCGGCAGGCCGATGTCCTCGGGCACGACGCGCGGCTGGTCGACGCGGTCCGTGAGCGGATCGTCGAAGCCGGCGGTCCTCTGGGCGAGTCCGGCCTCGGGGTGGTGCTCGCCGCAGTCGGTTCGTCCGATCCCGCGGCGAACGGCCGGACCCGCGGGCTGGCCGAGTCCGTCGTGGCGGGCACCCGTTGGTCGGGTGGCGTCACGTGTTTCGCGACAGCGGCCGAACCGACGGTCCGGCAAGCGATCTCGACTCTGCGCCGCACGGGGGCCGAGCGCATCGTGATCGCACCGTGGTTCCTCGCGCCCGGACTGCTCACCGACCGGTTGAGCCGCGCCGCAGAATCCTGCGGCCCCGGCATCACCTACGCCGCCACCATCGGGCCGCATCCCCGGCTGCTCGACGTCATCCTCGACCGGTACTCGCACACCCGGGTGGAGTTGCAGCGGGACCGCGCACTGTCGGCCTGAGCGCGTCGGCCACCGCCCGCCCGGCGTCCGGATCCCCGACCGCGATCCGCGCGTCACCGTGGGGATAGGTGCGCGCGTGAATTCCGGCGCGGGCCAGCGCGTCGCCGACACCGGAACCGGGGAGATACAGGAAGTTGGCGTGACTGCGCGGGGCCGGAACCCCCGCCGCGCGCACGATGCGCCACAGTTCCTCGCGCTCGACGACGATGGCGGACACCCGGGCACGAAGCTCGTCCTCGGCGGCGTACGACGCCGCGACCGCGGGAACGGCGGCGCTGCCCATCCCGAACGGCAGTTGCCGTTGTCGAATCGTTTGCGCCAGAGCCGCATTCGCGAAGCCGAATCCGATGCGCAACCCGGCCAGTCCGTACGCTTTGGAGAACGTGCGCAGGAACACGACATTCGGATGTTCGGCGATGATGCGGTGCACGTCCAGGATCAGCCCGCGGTCGACGAATTCGACGTACGCCTCGTCGAGGATCACGATCACCCGTTCCGGGACACACCGGAGGAAGGCCCGCAACTCGGCGGCGTCGACGAGCGTGCCGGTGGGGTTGTGCGGACGGCACACGACGACGAGCCGGGTGCGGTCGTCGATCGCGGCCGCCATCGCCGCCAGATCCTGCCCTCCGTCGGGGAGGATCGGCACCGGCACGGCGTCGAGCGACGCAATGTCCGCCATGATCGGGTACCCGTCGAATGTCGGGGCGGTGTAGACGATCCGCTCCCCCGGCTCGGCGACGGAGTGCATGATCTGCAGGGCGACGCCGGTGGCGCCTGCCCCGACCATTACCTGATCCTGTTCGAGCGCTTCGTGATTCGCGATGATCTCGACGAGCCGGTCGGGCAGGAACTCCGGGTAGCGGTGCGCGCGGCGCATCACGTCGTCGAGCGCGGCGAGCACAGACGGCAGCGGCGCGAACGGGTTCTCGCTCAGGGCGAGATCGAATCGGACACCGGGCCCCGCGAGGGTCGGCGCCGTCATCGCACACCCCCGGCCGGGGCGGCGCCCCATCGGATCGCCCCGGCGCCGGCGAAATCGCCGGCGTGCGCGAACGCGGACATCATGACCAGCGATCCGTTGGGGATCCGGCCTGCCCGGTTCTCGATGTCGAGCGTCACGGGGATCGCGGCGCCGAACAGATTGCCGCACTCGTCGAAGGTGTCGGGGTGTCGTTCCGCCGGGAGTTCGAGTGCGTCACGCCAGTTGCGGAGGAACAATCGGTTGGGCTGGTTGGTCACAAGGGTGTCGATCTCGTCCGGGGCGATGCCGATCTGCTTGCACACCGCCATCGCCACCTCGGGGACGAGCCGGTTTCCCCGGGCGAACACCTTCGCGATCTTCGATTCGGTGAATCCGATGTGCAGTTGACCGGTTCCGGTCTCCCAGTATTTGCGGGGCGGATCGACCGCGGCGGTCATGTCCCCCGCGAACTCGGGGTAAGTCCGGCACTCGAGGCCGAGTACGGGCGCCGCGGCCGACTTCACGAGCAGGCAGGCACCGGCGCCGTCCCCCGGCACCGCCGACTGCGCCAGCGTGCGCACCTCGGATTGCGTGAAGATCTGACCCGCACTGTTCTGCACCGACACGATCAGCGCCGTCGAGGCGTCGCTGGTCTGCATGATCTGACGCGCCAGTTTGATCATGTACACGAACGACGCACAGCCACCGTTGTGCAGGTCCACCACCCACTCCGGGGTGATGCCCATCCGGCGCGCCAGTTCGCCTCCGGTGCCCAGGATCGGGACGTCGGGCAGCTGGGTGTGCGTGATGAGGATGTCGACGTTGGAGATCAGCTCGGCACCGTTCCGTTCGGTGAGCGGGGCGACCGCACGCTCGGCCATGTCGACGGCGTTCTCGTCGCTCGCGATGTGGTGGCGGAACTTCGGCGCCCGGAACATGATGTTGTCGGCCAACCGGTCGGTGGCGGCGAACTGGGCGAAATAGTCGGCGCCCACCCTGTTCTCGGGCAGATAGCCGGCGATGTCGATGAGGCTGACGGTGTCCATGCTCACTCACCCATCCAGTTCGGGGTCACCGGCAGGTTGTTCGCCCACCGGTATTCGCAGATGGCCTTGAGGTTGCTCATCTCGAGTTGGTGTCCGGCGGCGAACATGTCCCAGAAATCGCCGACCCACGGCACCCGGTCCGCCGGCGCGGTCTCGGGGTACGGATTCTCGTCGTAGAACGGGTGGTGGCAGTTCGTCCACAGCACGACCGATCCCTCGACGTCGAGTACCGTGCGGGCGTCCACCACCCGCATCAGGTACACCATCCACAGGTGCTTTCCCTGGTCCCAGGCGCAGTGATAGTCGACCGTGCGCGCATCGGCGTGAGCGACGGTGCGCGTGTAGATCTCGGTCGAGTCGCCGAGGCGGTCGTACGCGAGCCACAGCCCGTCCTCGTCGGTGGGGGTGAATCCCCGCAGGCTGTACGTCCACTCCTCCAGGCTGCGCGTGTCCGAGAGGTAGCGGAACACCTCGTCGGGTGGGCAGTCGATGTATTCGTTGACGGTGCAGTACTTTCCGAACACCTGGTCGTGGGGGTACACCGACCGGAGCATGTCCATGATGATCGGTGTCGTGGCGTGTCGGTCGGAGGTCTCGATGCGGACGAGGCCGGGCAGGTCGGCGGGAAGGTCGGGCAGGGCTGCGATCTCGTGGGCGGTCATCGGCGTGCTCCTTCTCGGGTTTCGGTTCTCTCGGCGGTGCCTCGGGCGGGCAGGAACGGCAGGAACGGTGGTAGCTCGTCGGCATCGCAGACGACTTCGATGACGGCAGGCCCCACCGATTCCGTCGTGGTCCGCAGAGCGTCGGCCAGGGCGGCACGAGTGTGGGCCGTGTGCGAGGGCAGCCCGGGAAACAGGGCGCCGACACCCGCCGCGATGTGGGCCGGGCGAAACCGGCTGAAGGTGTAGGTGCCCTCGAAATACACCTGTTCGCGTGTCAGGCACATCGCGTGGGCGTTGTTGTTGAACACGACGAACGTGACCGGTACGTCGTACTCGACCGCGGTGTGGATCTCGAGCCCGTGCGCGTAGAACGCGCCGTCGCCCGCGATCACGAAAGTGCGGCGGCCGCGGGAGAACGCGGACCCGATCGCCGCGCCGAACGTGTAGCCCATCCCGCCCATTCCCAGTGCCACGACGAACCGGCCTCCGGGCCGAACCGGAAGGTGATGCACCACAGCCGCACCCGTGTTGCCTGCGTCCGCGAACACGTCGGCGTCGTCGGGCAATGCCCCGGCGAGCGTCCGCACCGCGTCCGTGTAGTGCAGGCCGGACGTGTCCGATCGTGGTACGTCGATCGACGTCGGCTCGCCCGGCACGACGGGTACCGGCGAGGCCGGCGGGCCGATCTCCGTGACGAGCCTGCGCAGCGTCGCCCGCAGATCACGGGTCGGCAGGTGACGCGTCTGCAGATACGGTTGCGCCGACCCGACGCTGTACACCAGTGTCTTCTCCAGTGCGGCGTCGAGCCCGCCGCGTGCCATCACCGGCAGTCGCGTGCCGACGAGCAGGCAGACGTCGGAATCCTGCAGCGCGTCGATCACATCCGGGTTTCCCATCGCGCCGGTCACCCCGAGCCGCCCCGCCGCGGCGGGATCGATCACGTCCTTCGCGTCGGGAGTGACGGCCACCCGCGCACCGAGTGTGTGTGCGAGCGCGGCGAGTTCGGTGCGCGCGTCTGCGCGTGCGATTTCGTCTCCGGCGATCACCGTGATCCGGCCGTAGTCGTCCCGGAGCGCCTCGGCGAGCCGCGTGACATCCGTCGCGGCGGCGCATGGTTCCGACCACACCGTACGCGACGGCACGTGAAATTCACCGACTGCTTGCTGAATGTTCTTCGGCAACAGCAATACTGCCGGCCCCCCGCGACGTGCTGCTGCCAGCGCCTCGGCGAGCCGGCGCGGGGCGTCGAGTGGCGACTCGACGCGCGCGCAGTACAGCGACACCTCGCCGAACAACCGGGACGCGTCGATCGACCCCGCCAGTCCACTCGTGTCCTGGAACGCGCCCGCCCCCTCCAGCATCGTCGGTGGTTGGCCGACCAGGGCGAGGAGCGGCACCCGCGAGGCGAAGGACTCACCGAGCCCGGCTACCAGATTGAGTGCTCCCCCGCCGGACGTCGCCGCGACGACGCCGATTCGGTTCGAAGTCCGGGCATACCCGTCGGCCATCGTCGTCGCCGAGAATTCGTGCTTGGCGACGACGCCCTCGACGTCGTGGGAACGGTGCAGCGCGTCGTACAGGTCCTCGATGTTCGCGCCGCCCACACCGAAGACGTGGGTCACCCCCTCCGCGGCCAGTGCCGCGACGATGTAGTCGGCGACGCGCATGCTCTGCTGGGATTTCCGCGGCTCGTGATAGGTGGGATTCATCGGCAGACCCCCGTGTCGTGGATCGGGTCGGGGCGACCTGCGGCCGCCCACTGGATATACACACGAACGACGTACCGGTCGGGTTCACCGGTGGCAGAACATTTTTCCGGGAACAATCACGATGAACGAAACACGGCGACGAACCGTGGAAGGAGTATGAAACCCTCCACCGCACCTTTCCTCGCGTCGGTGTTCGTCGCTGTGTGCGCACTCGCCGCCTGTAGCGACGACGGCGCCTCGTCGACCCCGTCGTCGGACACGACCATGCCCACGACCATGACCATGCCCGCGGCGGCGACCGGAACCGCCGCAGCACCGGACGAGATCGTGATCGCGGGATTCGCGTTTTCCGTTCCCGCGACGGTGTCGCCCGGTGATCGGATCACCGTTCGCAACGACGACACCGCGGAACACACCGTGACCTCGGACGTGGCGGGTGCGTTCGACGTCGAGATCGAGGGCGGCGAGACGGCCACCCTCACCGTTCCGTCGACGCCGGGAACCTACGGGTTCCACTGCACGTATCACCCGAACATGCACGCCGGCCTCGTCGTCGGCTGACCGATTGCCGCACCCGCTCCGGAATCGGAGGAGCCCCGGCCCCATCGGCCGGGGCTCCTCCGTCCGTGGCCCACTCTCACAGCGTCAATTTTTCACAGCATCGCGGTCAGCAGCACCTGGTGATCGTCCGAGGACCGCACGTCGATGCTCGCGATCGAGTCGACGGGCAGGCTGGTGGTGGCGGTGGGCCGCACCGTGCGGCCGGCCTCACCGGTCCAGGTCGCCAGGGTCGTCACGGCTCCCGTGCGATCGGTGACGGTCAAGGTGTACTCCTCGGTGGCGGCGCCGTACCGATCGTCGCCCGGCCACGTCTCCTTGTAGGAGCATTCGACGAAGACCACCGTGCCCCAGGACGTCGACGCGACGGAGGCACTCGCGGTGATCGCGGTCGGAACCACGGGTGTGAACACCGCGTCGACGGTGTTCGCGCGGTCCGGGGCAGGCATCGCTGTCGCGGGCGTGGCCGGGGGCCGGTCCTGCGTCGCCAGCACCGCGGCGGGGACGGCGACGGCCACCACGGCGGCAGCGGCAGCGAGTGCGGTGGCCGCCCGCCGGCGGCGTCTGCTCCGCTGCACCGTGCCCACCAGTTGGGTCAGCACGCGGGGTGCGGGCGCCTGCTCGTCCTCGCGTGCCTCGTTCCCGGGCAGCGTTCCGAACGCCTCCTCGGGCGTGATGAGCGCAAGCAACCCCGGCATTCCCGCCAGTTCCGACACGGCCTGCGAGCACTCCGCGCAGTGCGCGAGGTGCGCCTCGTATTCGCGCCGATCGCCGGCGGACATCGCCCCCAGCACGTACGCCGCGTCCCATCGGGCGTAGGGATCCTCGTGCGACTCGAAGTCGTCGAACGTCATCGGGTCACCCCCATTTCCTGCAGTGCCAATCGAAGGGCCCGCAATCCGTAATGCATGCGGGATTTCACCGTTCCTTCCGGGATCCCGAGTTCGCCGGCGATCTGATGCGTCGACATTCCCCGGTAGTAGCCGAGGACGAGGACGGCACGGTGGTCGGGGGTCAGCCGGGCGAGCGCGTCGCCCATCATCCAGGCGTCGAGCGCACCGTCCGAACTGTCGGGTGCGGCTCGTTCGGGTGTCGAGCTCATGCCGATTTCCCGCTGGGAGCGGGCGCTGCGGTGCTCGTCGAACACGAGATTCCGGGCGACGGTGAACAGCCAGGCCCGGGCCGACGATTCCGATTGGTCGAGCACGTTCGGGTGCTTCCAGGCTCGCAGCAGCACTTCCTGCACGATGTCCTCGGCGCGGACGCGGTCGCCGGTCAGCCTCAGGGCATACCTCCATACCGCGGGGGCATGCTCCTCGTACAGGGCATGCATGAGCTCCGTCTGGGCATCCGGCATCGGTCACCACCTCCCAGCTGTACACACGCTACAACCGTGCTTCCGGTTCACCGTTCGGCCGGAACCTGGTGAATCCCCAGGTGACACCGGAACGGCCGACCGCATCGCGCGCGCGGTCGGCGATTTGCCTCTGGCGCGCCACCGCCGTCCTGGATCAGACTGGAATGGAGGTGAGGAGCACCCCCATGACCACAGCACGGATTCGACGCGGCATCGTGGCAGGTATCGACGGATCGGACGGGGCGTTGGAGGCAGCGGCGTGGGCCGCATCCGCGGCGCGGCGGTTCGAGGAACCGCTTCGCCTCGTGCACGTGCTACCGAAGCATCCGAACTCCCGCGGCGGCGACGGCGCCCCGGACGGCGACGAGTTACTCGCCGCAGCCGAGAAGGCCGTCCTCGACGGGCAGCGAGACCTCGAGGTGGAGCGGAGCACCCATCCCGGCCCTCCCGCCCAGGCGCTGGTGGAACTGTCCAAGACGGCCCGCATGCTGGTACTCGGACCCGCGGCGACGAGCGAGATGAAATCGGTGGTCGCCGGTTCCGACGTCGTGCGGGTGTCGAATCGCGCCGAATGCCCGGTCGTCGTCTGGCGCGGCATCCAGGGCCACGAGGTCAGCGGAACCCGTCCCGTCGTGGTGGGGGTGGACGGAAGCGAACTGAGCGACATGGCCGTTGCCCATGCGTTCGAGTTCGCGGCGTTCTTCGGCGTTCCCCTCGTCGCGGTCCACACCTGGGCCGAGCACTCCACGCTCGGGGCGTGGTATTCGGAGGAACGACGTTTCACCGACTGGTCGGATCTGGTGCAGCACGAGGAAGCCTGGCTCGCCGAGAGCCTCGCGGGGTGGCGTGAGAAGTATCCCGACGTAGAGGTCACCCGCTGCCTCGAGCGCGGTGGGCCGATGAAGGTGCTCCTCGAGTACTCGTTCGGGGCGCAGTTGATCGCCGTCGGCAGTCACGGGCGCAACCCGTTCACCGCCTCGATCGTGGGCTCGACGAGCCAGAGCCTCATCCACCACGCGCGGTGCCCGGTCCTCATTTGCCGCAAGGGCTGACACAACGCCATATTCGCACCTCATTGCGATCAGCCTGATTCTTTGTTCGCACGCCGCAGCGTCATTGCTCGGGTGAGAATCGGCGCCCCGGTCCACTGCCGGAAAACGGCCGTGAACTGCGGAATCGGAATACGCCGCGTCGCGTGTCCGACGAATACATATGTCGCGGAATAATCAAGTGTTTCGATCACGATAATTTGATTTCGCTCCGATTGCTGCCCCCGATTCCGCGTTTATAGTTTCCGGCATGTCGGAGCCACGCTCGTATCTCGTTTGCGCGTCTCAGCGCAGCGGCAGCACCCTGCTCGTCGAATCCCTGCGCGCCACGACCGTGGCCGGCAACCCCGAAGAATTCTTCCAGTACCTGCCGTCCACCAGTCGCTCACCGCAACCGCGGCAGTGGTTCGACGGGGTCACCGACGAGGCGGTGCTCTCGCGGCTCGCCCCGCTCGAACCGGGAACGGTCGACACCCGGACGTCCGAACAGTGGCGCGACCAACTACTCAGCCTCGGGCGCACACCCAACGGCGTGTGGGGCGGCAAGCTGATGTGGAACCAGGTCCCGCTACTGCTCGATCGCGTTGCCGGACTGCCGAATCGCACCGGCAGCGGTCTGCGCTCCGCGCTGGGCGACCTGTTCGGGTCCGACCCGACGTTCGTCCACGTGTTCCGGCCGGACCTCGTTGGACAGGCGGTGTCCATGTGGCGCGCCGTGCAGACGCAGGTGTGGCGCGACGACGCCACCCCACCCGCCCCGAACGACGGAGCCGAGTACAACGCCGAAGGCATCGCGCACCTCGCCGCGATTCTGCGTGACCAGGAACTCCGCTGGCGCAACTGGTTCGCGGCCGAAGACATCTCACCTCTGGAGATCAGCTTCACCGACCTGGTGGCGGACCCGCAGGCCACGACGGCGAAAGTGCTTGTGGAACTGGGCCTCGACGCCGACCTCGCGCCCCCGCCACCCCTGAAACGGCAGAGCGACGGCCGCTCCCGGGAATGGGCGGAGCGCTACCGCATCGAGGCGGCCGAGAAGGGGTATCCGGCATGACCACCACCGCTCTCCTTGCGGCCGTCGACGAACTCCGCGCGCTCGAAGCCGAGGCGGTGCACATCATTCGCGAGGTGGTCGCCGAACTCGAACGACCCGTGCTGCTGTTCTCCGCGGGCAAGGACTCGATCGTTCTCCTCAGGCTGGCGGAGAAGGCGTTTCGGCCCACACCCGTGCCGTTTCCGGTGCTGCACGTCGATACCGGCCACAACTTCCCCGAGGTGATCGAATTCCGCGACCGCCGGCTCGCCGAGGACGGGCACCGGCTGATCGTCGCGTCGGTGCAGGAGTCGATCGACAAGGGCCGCGTCACCGAATCGGGCAGCCCGGGCGCGTCCCGCAACCGCCTGCAGATCCGCACCCTGCTCGACGCTCTCGAGGAATACCGCTTCGACGCCGCATTCGGTGGGGCGCGCAGAGATGAGGAACGAGCCCGCGCGAAGGAGCGGGTGCTCAGCTTCCGCGACGAGTTCGGGCAGTGGGATCCGCGTGCCCAGCGTCCCGAACCGTGGTCGCTGTACAACGGGAGAATCCGCCGGGGCGAACAGGTTCGGGTGTTCCCGCTCAGCAACTGGACCGAACTCGACATCTGGCGGTACATCGAACTCGAGAACCTCGAACTGCCGTCGATCTACTTCGCCCACGAGCGGCAGGTGTTCGAACGGGACGGCATCCTGCTCGGGTTGTCCGAATACACGCTGCCCACCGAAGACGAACTGGTGCAACGACTCCGGGTGCGGTACCGCACGGTCGGAGACCTCACCATCACCGGTGCCGTGCGCTCGGACGCCGGCGACGTCGCCGGGGTGATCGAGGAGATCGCCGCGGCCACGGTCTCCGAACGCGGCGAGACCCGGGCCGACGACAGGACTTCCGTCGCCGCGATGGAAGACCGCAAACGCGAGGGGTACTTCTGATGACCACCATCGGCCGGCCCCGCCAATTGCTGCGCCTCGCCACGGCGGGCAGCGTCGACGACGGCAAGAGCACCCTGATCGGGCGGCTCCTCCACGACACGGGCAGCCTGCCCACCGACCACCTCGAGGCGGTGACCGACGCCGACGGCGAGGCCGACCTCGCCGCCCTGTCCGACGGACTGCGGGCCGAACGCGAGCAGGGCATCACCATCGACGTCGCGTACCGCTTCTTCTCCACCCCCACCCGGAGTTTCGTCCTCGCCGACACCCCCGGCCACGAGCGGTACACCCGCAACATGTTCACCGGCGCGTCGAACACCCACGTGGCCGTGCTGCTGGTGGACGCGCGTGCCGGTGTGCTCCGGCAGACCCGGCGCCACGCCCGGATCGCCGACCTCCTCGGCGTGCCGCACCTGGTCGCGGTGGTCAACAAGATCGACCTCGTCGACTTCGACGAGACCCGGTTCAAGGAAGTCGAGGCCGAACTGGGCCTGCTCGCGCAGCGCCTCGGCGGCCGCGACCTCACGGTGATCCCGGTGTCCGCCACCCGTGGCGACAACGTCGTGGCCCGGTCGGATTCGACACCCTGGTACGACGGACCCACGATCCTCGAGTACCTCGAGGGGGTGGAACTGGCCGCACCGTCGGCCGTCGCGTCCGAACTGCGACTGCCGATCCAATGGGTCGCGCGTCCCACGGACCACCAGCGGCGCCGCTACACCGGGCGACTGTCCGCGGGCACCCTCTCCGTCGGGGACGAGGTGCTGGTGCTGCCCGCCGGTTCCCGCAGCGCGGTCACCGCCCTCGACACGCTCGATCCGAACCGGGCCGTCGCGGTCGCACCGCTGTCGGTGTCGTTCGAACTCGCCGACGACCTCGACGTCGCCCGCGGTGATCTCGTCGTCAGCGCGGCCGCCGACGCCACCGCGCCCGTCGCCGCCCGCGAGATCGACGCGACCGTGTGCTGGCTCAGCGAGACCCCGCTGCGGGCGGGCGACCGGGTGGCGCTGAAGCACACGAGCCGGATGGTCCGCGCCACCGTCCAGGCGCTACATACCCGGCTCGACCCGGAGACCCTCGAAGAACACGACTCCCCCGGCGAGCTCGCCCTCAACGACATCGGCCGGATCACGCTCCGGACGAGCACGGTGGTGCTCGCCGACCCCTACGCCACCAATCGCGACGCAGGCGCCTTCATCCTCATCGACGAGCAGAGCAACGACACCGTCGGCGCCGGCACCGTCAGCGACACCCGCGAAGTCGTGCCCGGCGCGCAGACCCGCAACGACATCAAGTGGCACCCGTCGTCGCTCGATCGGGAGCGCCGCTGGACGGCCACCGGGCAGCGGGGCGCCACGATCTGGCTGACCGGGCTGCCGGCCTCCGGCAAGTCGACGGTGGCGGTCGCGCTGGAACGGACCCTCGTCGATGCCGGTCGCGCCGCGTACCTCCTCGACGGCGACAACGTCCGGCACGGAATCTCGGACGACCTCGGGTTCACCCCGGGCGACCGTGCCGAAAACATCCGGCGCGTCGGCCATCTCACCCGGTTGTTCGCCGATGCCGGGGTGGTGGCGATCGCCTCGATGGTGTCGCCGCTCCGATCGGACCGGGCAATCGCCCGCGCCCTGAACGAGGCCGCGGACCTGCCGTTCCTCGAGATTCACGTCAGCACCCCCGTCGAGGAGTGCGAGCGACGCGACCCGAAGGGCCTCTACGCCCGCGCGCGGGCCGGCGAACTCCGCGGCCTCACCGGTATCGACGCCCCGTACGAGGCCCCCGAGAACCCGGACCTCGCGTTCGACACCACCGGCGCCGACCTCGACGACCTCGTCGCACGCGTCCTCGCCGAACTCGCCCGGCACGAGGCCCGGCGGTAGCTCAGCGTTCGGCGAGGCTGAGCAGGGCCTCCCGGAGCGCGCCGCGGTCGTCCTGTAACCGTCGGTGGCGGCCGCACTCCTGGACCGGATCGTGCCCGCGGCCGGTGATCACCACGACCTCGCCCGGGCCGGCGAGCCGAGCCGAGCGGCCGAGTCTGCACACCACCTCGCGCAGACGCGTCGGTGGATTCCACCGCGGGCCGTCGGCGCTCACGGTTCCTGTGCACCACCGCCGTGCAGGTCGCGAGCGCGGAACCGGCACATCATCCGCTCGCGGCACCTACGTGACCACGCCGCTCCGCGGCTCGTCGAGGATTCCGCGTTCCGCGCTGTAGGCCGAACGCACGTCCGGCACCCGACCGAGAGTGGCGAGGTATTCCTCCATGGCCTTCCGGGCGTACGCCGTTCCCTCCTCCTCGCTCGGGATCGAGTCACCCGTCGACCGCCGCCACGCCGCCAGTTCCAGCGCGAGCTCGGCCTGGGTCTCCGCGAACTCCTCGGTGTCGGCGAGGTTGTCGCGCTCGCCGGGATCGGCGCCGAGGTCGTAGAGTTCCCTGCTCGGGCGGGGATCGAGATGCTCGGGGCCCAATGCCTCCCCGGACAGGCTGTTCGCGATGTCGAGGGGCAGGTCGAGCCTGGGCCGGGGCGCGTAATTCTCGATGTAGCTGAACCGCTTGGTGCGGACGGCCCGGATCGGGTCGAAGCTGTCGTGGAAGGTCTTCTCCGTGAACAGCGCGTCGCGCGCGGTCGACGCCGATCGCCCCAGCAACTGCGCGGCGTGGGAGATGCCTTCCACTTCCTCGGGTACCGGCACTCCGAGCAGTTCGAGGAGCGTGGGAACCAGATCCACCCCGCTGAACAGGTCATCGTACACGCGGGGCTCCGCCCGCAACCGTCGCGGGGGCCGAATGATCGTCGCGATTCCGGTACCCGGCGCGTACAGGGTCGACTTCGCGCCGGGGAATGCCTCACCGTGGTCGGTGAGGAACACGACCCACGTGCTGTCGTCGAGGTGCTCGTCGTCCAGTGTCTGCAGCAACCGGCCGACAGCGGCGTCTGCCACCTCGATCGAACCGTGGAATCCGGCCAGATCCTCGCGGACCTTCGGTCGGTCGGGGAGGTACGACGGGACGTCGAACCCGTCGGGATCGGCGGCGGGATAGCGGTCCACCGGGTACGGGCGGTGTGTCTCGAAGAAGCCCGCCGTCAGCAGGAACGGTCGCGTCGGGAAGCGCGCCAGCCACCGCGACGCTCGATCGGTGACGTAATCGCAGTAAGAATTGGTGACGTCGTACTCGTGGTAGCCGAGCCGCGTGGGATAGGCGGTCTCGTGCTGCATCCCGAACAGCGCCGTGTACCAGCCCGACTCCGCCAGCAGGGACGGCAGGGTGCGGACGTCGTCGTGGTACTGCCAGCCGTGGTGGGCGAGACCGATCAGGCCGTTGCTGTGCGGATACCGGCCCGAGAACAGGGCGCCGCGCGACGGCGAGCACAGCGGTGCCGCCGCGTGGGCGTCGGTGAGCAGGACGCCCTCGGCGGCGAGCCGGTCGAGGTGGGGACTGTGCACCCCGGACGCCCCGTAACATCCGAGGTGACGGCCGAGGTCGTGCCAGTGCACGATCAGGACGTTGTCACGGACGGGATTCGCCGGGGTCGGCACAGTCGCCTCCTACCTCACTCGGAAATTACAGGGATACCGGAACTTCGGCCTCCGGGAGTTCGGGGACCCGCGTCGCCCGGGCGTACACGGTCTCGCCTTCCTGCAGGCCCAGCGCGGCGCTGTCGCCGCGCGTCACCTGCGCGGAGAAGGGTTCGCCGGTGGCCTCGTTGCGCAGGTCCACCCGCACCTCGAAACCCAGATGCACCACCCGCTCGACCGTCGCCCGCGTGACGCCCAGCGATTCGGCCGTCCCCGACTGCTGCGCGAGGGCCATGTCGGGGTCGCGGCCGAGGCGGATGTCGTGCGGGCGGACCAGTTGCCCGTTGAGCTTGGCAACCGACCCGAGGAACGACATCACGAAATCGTTGTCGGGCCGGTCGTAGAGGTCTTCCGGTTGACCGATCTGCTCGATGCGGCCCTTGTTGAGAACCGCGATGCGGTCGGCGACGTCGAGCGCCTCCTCCTGGTCGTGGGTTACGAGCACGGTGGTCACGTGCACCTCGTCGTGCAGCCGGCGCAGCCAGGTGCGCAGGTCGGTGCGGACCTTCGCGTCGAGCGCGCCGAACGGCTCGTCGAGGAGAAGGACCTTCGGGTCCACGGCCAGTGCCCGCGCGAGCGCCATGCGCTGACGCTGACCGCCCGACAGTTGCGCCGGGTAGCGGTGCTGGAATCCGTCGAGGCCGACGATCTCGAGAAGCTCGTTGACCTTCTTGTCGATCTCCGGCTTCGGACGCTTGCGGATCTTCAGACCGAACGCGACGTTGTCGCGCACCGTCATGTGCTTGAACGCCGCGTAGTGCTGGAACACGAACCCGATGTCCCGCTTCTGCGGCGAGATGTTCGTGACGTCGGTCCCGCCGATCACCACGGTTCCGGAGTCGAGGGTTTCCAGGCCGGCGATCGACCGGAGCAGGGTCGACTTGCCGGAACCGCTCGGCCCGAGGAGCGCGGTCAGCGAACCCGAGGGGATGTCGATGGTGACGTCGTCGAGGGCAGCGAAGGACCCGTAGTTCTTCCGGGCGCCGGTCACGGTGATCATGTGGTGCTCCTCTTGCGGTCGAGCAGGGTCATCAGAAGCAGGGTGATCAGCGCGATGCCCATCAGCAGGGTGGCTGCGGAGTACGCACCGAACGTGTTGTGGTCGTCGATGTAGCGCGAATGCACCAGCAGGGTCAGGGTCTGGGAGACGCCGGGGAATCCCGACGACACCATGATCACCGCACCGAACTCGCCCAGCGACCGGGCGACGGTCAGGACCACGCCGTACGTCAGGCCCCAGCGGATGGCGGGCAGGGTGATCAGCCAGAAGGTCTGCCAGCGGCTCGCGCCGAGCGTCGCCGCGGCCTGTTCCTGTTCCTCGCCGATCTCGTGCAGGACGGGCTCCACCTCCCGCACGACGAACGGCAGCGTCACGAACAGGGTGGCGATGACCATGCCGGGCAGCCCGAAGATCACCCTGAATCCCAGCGATTCGAGTCCGCCGAACCAGCCGTTGGCGCCCCACAGCAGGATCAGCGACACACCGACCACGATCGGCGACACGGCGAACGGCAGGTCGACCACCGCCTGCACCAGACCACGTCCGGGAAAGCGGCCCCGCACCAGTGCCAGGGCCGTCACGATCCCGAACACCACGTTGACCGGGACGACGATGGCCACGATCAGCAGGGACAGATTGAGCGCGGAAATCGTGGCGGGCGTGCTGATCGATTCGACGAAGGCGCCGATACCGTTCTCGAACGTGCGGAACAGGATGATGACGATCGGCACCACCAGCAGCCCGAACAGATAGAGCAGCGCGACCGCACGCAGCGTGATCCGGGTCGATCCCGAGAGCTTCATTCCGCCTGCTCCTCACGACGCTGCCCCCGGCTGGCGAAGACCCGGAGGACGAACAACGTCACGAACGCGATGGCCAGGAGGGCCACCGACACGGCCGCCGCAGCGGCCGGCCGATCGATTTCGATCTGCTGTTGAATGTACTGGGAAGCGACCTGAGTCTCTCGGGGAATGTTTCCGCCGATCAGGACGACCGATCCGTATTCACCGATCGCGCGGGCGAACGCGAGCCCGGCGCCGCTGATGACGGCCGGTGTCAGGGTCGGGAGCACCACCCGGCGGAAGATCGTCACATTGTCCGCGCCCAGTGAGGCCGCGGCTTCCTCCACCTCCTTGTCCACCTCGATCAGCACCGGCTGCACCGAGCGGACGACGAACGGCAACGTCACGAATGCCAGGGCCACGATCAGACCGGGCTGCGTGGCGTTGAGATGAATCCCGATCGGGCTCTCCGGGCCGTACAGCGACAGCAGCACGATGCTGGCCACGATCGTCGGCAACGCGAACGGTAGGTCGATCAACGCGTTCACGATCCGCTTCCCGGGGAACTCGTCGCGGACGAGAACCCACGCGATGAGTGTGCCCATGACCACGTTGATCACGGCCACCACCACCGACACCAGCACGGTGACGCGCAGGGATGCCAGCGCCACCGGGGAGGTGATCGCGTCCACGAACCCGCCGATCCCGTCGCCGAACGACGCCACGGTGAGTGCGGCGAGAGGCAGAACCACGATGATGCTCAGCCAGAGCGTCGCGATGCCGATGCCGAGCGGGCCCACCGCACCGGTGACCCGGGCGACCTTCTTGCGAGCGGGCGGAGCGGGCGGAGACGGCACCGTGGTGCCGCGTCCGCCCGCCGTCGTCGTCGTCGGTGTGTTGCTCATGTCGGTCTTACTTGGTGGCGTTGTCGTAGATCACAGCGATCGACCCGGTGTCCTTGGCGAATACCTCGGAGTCGACCTTGGCCCAGCCGCCGAGATCGGCGATGGTCCACAGCTTGGCCGGCGCCGGGAACTTGTCCGCGAACTCCGTGGCCACGGCGGGATCGACCGGCCGGAATCCGGCCTCGGCCCACAGCTTCTGGCCGTCGGTGGTGTACAGGAAGTCCTTGAACGCGTTGGCCTTCGCCAGGTTCTTGCTGTTCGACAGCACCGCTACCGGGTTCTCGATCTTGAACGTGGTCGGCGGGGTCACGTGCTCGACGGGGTCACCGTTGCCCTCGATGAACAGCGCCTCGTTCTCGTAGCTGAGCAGCACGTCACCGGTGCCCTGCAGGAACGCCTCGGACGCCTCGCGGCCCGACTTCGGCTGAATCTTGACGTGGTCGTTGACCAGCGAGTTGATGTAGTCGAGACCGGCGGCCGGGTCCTGGCCGCCGTTGCTCTTCGCCGCGTACGGTGCGAGCAGGTTCCACTTCGCGGATCCGGAGCTGAACGGGTTGGGGGTGACCACCTCGACGCCGGGACGCAGCAGGTCGTCCCAGTCGTGAATGTTCTTCGGGTTGCCGTCGCGCACGATCATGGTGACCACCGAGCCGAACGGAATTCCGTTGTAGGCGTCCTGGTTCCAGCTCTTGTCGACCAATCCGGCGTCGACGAGGCGGGTGATGTCGGGTTCGACGGAGAAGTTGACGAAGTCTGCGTCGGCGCCGTCCTTCACCTTGCGGGACTGGTCGCCGGAAGCGCCGTAGGACGGCTGGAAGGCGACGCCCTTGCCCTCGTCGGTGGAGTTGAACGCGGGGATCAGCTTGTCGAAGCCCGGCTTCGGCACCGCGTACGCGTACAGGTTGATGGTGCCGGCACTGCCGTCGGCACCGGCGGAGTCGCCGCCGACCGTGTCGCTCGCGCCACCGCTGCACGCGGTCAAGGCCACGGCTCCGAGCGTCACGAGGGCCGTGAGAAGACTACGAGAACGGCGTTTCATGGGAGAAACCTTCCTGGGAACTGTCACAGAGGAGTGGTGCGAAAAAAAATTCGATGAAGATGCCGAGCGAGGGAACGCAGAGACGGCCCGAGCGGGCAGTCAGGGGTGCGGACGACGATCGGTGGTGCGAGGCAGGTCGAGCGTGCGTGGCGCCACCCGGGCGCATTCGTGTGCGCGGGGAGAAATCAACAACAGTCGATGTCGGCGACTGCGAGCATGCCGACAGCGATCAACGCCAATTCATGGCGGACCTGATGTACAGCGGCTTCAGACACGCCGTGGACTGTAGCAGAGGCTGAACCAAGTGCTCACATCGAACGGGATTTACCGGCTGAGCAGCCACGCGACGACGACGAGGACGAGCAGCGCGAGCAGCGCGAGTGTGACGCGTGAGCGCGGCATCAGGGTTCCTCCACCTTCGAGACGTCCCGCCTGAGCAGGACGAAGACTGCGGCCAGGCCACGATCGAGCAGCCACGCCAGTCCTCGGCACACCGGCACCGTCACCAGCAGCACGAGAGCGACCTGCGGAACGAACGGGAGCCCGGCGATCCACAGCTCGAAGCCGTCCCACCAACTCGCCATCCGGTCCACCGTGCCACCCTATCGTTCGCCGGCACGTGGTCGGCGCACAGGTGGACGCCGCGACGACGACGGCCGATGATGAGGAGATGGTGTCTCTCGACGCGCACTCGGACGACCAGCCCCGCTCCGCCGCGCATCGCCACCGTCGCGTGTTTCCGCCGATCGACGATTACGCATTCCTGTCGGACTGCGAGACCACCTGCCTGATCGCCCGGAACGGGGCCGTCGAGTGGATGTGCCTCCCCCGGCCCGACTCGCCCAGCATTTTCGGCGCCGTCCTCGACCGCAGCGCCGGCCACTTCCGGATCGCACCGTACGGGCAGAACGTGCCCGCCGCCCGCCGCTACCTGCCGGGCGGACTGATCGTCGAGACGACGTGGCAGACCGAGACGGGGTGGCTCATCGTGCGCGACGCCCTCGTGCTCGGACCGTGGCACAACGTCCAGCAGCGCTCGCGCTCGCACCGCCGCACCCCCACCGACTGGGACGCCGAGCACATCCTGCTGCGGACGGTGAAGTGCGTCAACGGCACCGTGGAACTGGGGATGAGCTGCGAGCCCGCGTTCGACTACCACCGCGGCGACGCGGTGTGGGAGTACACCGGCAAGGTCTACGAGGAAGCCACCGCCACCTGCAAGTCGAGCGGTCCGGGCGACCACCCGACACTCCGGCTGACCAGCAACATGAAGCTCGGGCTGGAAGGGCGCGAGGCCCGCGCCCGGACCCGGATGGTCGAGGACGACACCGTGTTCGTCGCACTGTCCTGGTCGCACCTGCCTGCGCCGCAGACGTACGACGAGGCTGCCGAGAAGATGTGGCAGACGGCGAAGTTCTGGCGGGAATGGATCACGACCGGCCGATTCCCCGACCACAAGTGGCGTGGCTACCTGCAGCGCAGCGCCCTGGCCCTGAAGGGGTTGACGTACGCCCCCACCGGCGCACTGCTCGCCGCGTCGACCACGTCGCTTCCGGAAACCCCCGGTGGCGAACGGAACTGGGACTACCGGTACGCGTGGGTGCGCGATTCGACGTTCGCCCTGTGGGGTCTGTACAGCCTCGGACTCGACCGGGAGGCCAACGATTTCTTCGCGTTCCTCTACGACGTGTCCAGTGCCGACGACGGCAAGTACCGGCCGCTGCAGGTGATGTACGGCGTCGGCGGCGAGCGGACCCTCGTCGAGGAGGAACTGCCGCACCTGTCCGGCTACGACGGCGCGCGTCCGGTCCGGATCGGAAACGGCGCGTACGACCAGGACCAGCACGACATCTGGGGAACGATCCTCGATTCCGTGTACCTGCACGTGCGATCGCGCGAGCGGGTGCCCGAGACGCTGTGGCCGATGCTCAAACGTCAGGTCGAGGAGGCGATCGAGCACTGGCGGCTCCCCGACCGCGGAATCTGGGAGGTGCGTGGTGAGCCGCAGCACTTCACATCGTCGAAGATCATGTGCTGGGTGGCGCTCGACCGGGGCGCGAAACTCGCCGAACAGCAGGGCGAGACGAGTTACGCGGACCGGTGGGCCGAACTCGCCGACGAGATCAAGGCCGACATTCTCGAGCACGGCGTCGACGCACGCGGAGTCCTCACCCAGCGGTACGGCAGCGACGAACTCGACGCCTCACTCCTCCTCGCTCCGCTCCTGCGGTTCCTGCCCGCCGACGACCCGCGCATCCGCACCACCGTGCTCGCCATCGCGGACGAGCTGACCGAGGGCGGGCTGGTGCTGCGCTACCGGGTGGAGACCACGGACGACGGGCTGACGGGCAAGGAGGGCACGTTCACGATCTGTTCGTTCTGGCTCGTGTCGGCGCTGGTGGAGATCGGCGAGGTCGACCGCGCCAAACGCCTGTGCGAGCGGCTCCTCGGGTTCGCCAGCCCCCTCGAGTTGTACGCGGAGGAGATCGATCCCGAGTCGGGGCGGCACCTGGGCAACTTCCCGCAGGCGTTCACCCACCTGGCACTGATCAACGCGGTGGTCCACGTCATCCGCGCCGAGGAGGCGGCAGCGGGCGGCTTCCAACCCGCCCACAACACCGTCTGATCACGCCCCGACCGCCTCTTTCGGCGCCACGGGTTACTCCGCGAAGCGGTGCAGCAACCGCTGCGCGTCGGTGGCGATGCGGCGCACCACGTCACCCGCCGGGCGCTCCGACGTGACGAGGCCTGCCGCCTCCCCGGCGTAAACGACGCCGAGGTCCTGGTTCGCGGGGTCGTACGCGGTGGCGAGTTCCGTGTCGGGCGCATCGGCGCCGTGCCAGCGCGACGTGAACTCGTTGGCGAGGGCCCGTCCGCCCCACCGGGCGGGCCACGGCTGGCTGCGCGCCTGGTCGAACACCGACGTGTACACCGTGTCGGCACTGCCGGCGGCGATCAGCCTGGCGCGGGCGTACTCCGGTCCGATGGTTTCGGGGCTGGCCAGCAGCGCGGTCCCGATCATCGCGCCCTCGGCGCCGGCGGCGAGGACCGCGGCGAGTCCGCGGCCCGCCGCGATCCCGCCCGCGGCCAGCACCGGCAGCGCGGTGGCCTCCAGGACCTCCTGCAGCAGCGGCAACGTCCCGATGCGGCCGGTGTGGCCGCCCGCCTCACCGCCCTGGGCGATGACGACGTCGACGCCCGCCGTCTCCGCGACCCGCAGGTCGTCGATCGTATTCACCTGCGACACCACCAGCGCCCCGACCGCGTGCACCCGCTCCACGTACGGCGCCGGATCGCCGAACGACAGCGACACGACGCGGGGATTCTCGGCCAGCGCGGCGTCGAGCAGAGTGTCGTCGTCATCGAGTGCCCAGGTCATCAACCCGATCCCGAACGCGTCGCCGCCGATGCTCCGCGCGACCGCCGTCTCCTTCGCGACCCACTCCGGGGTGGCGTAGCGGGCCGCGCCGAGCAGTCCGAGCCCGCCCGCCTTCGACACCTCACCGACGAGGGTCCCGCCTGCCCGTCCGCCCATCGGGGCACCGAAGATCGGCACCTCGATTCCCAGTGTTCGGGTGAGCCAGGTTTCGAGGGCCACGGGCAGCACCTACTTTCGATCGGACGTCAGGGCAACAGGATCGAGCGACTACTTCTTCGGCTTGTCCCCGACCGACTCGGACGACAACGCCGCCACGAAGGCCTCCTGCGGAACCTCGACGCGACCGATGGTCTTCATCCGCTTCTTGCCCTCCTTCTGCTTCTCGAGCAACTTGCGCTTACGGCTGATGTCGCCGCCGTAGCACTTGGCGAGCACGTCCTTGCGGATGGCGCGGATGTTCTCGCGAGAGATGATCTTCGACCCGATTGCCGCCTGGATCGGCACCTCGAACTGCTGACGGGGAATGAGCTCGCGCAGCTTCGACGTCATCCGGCCGCCGTACGCGCCGGCCGCGGAGCGGTGCACGATCGACGAGAACGCGTCGACGGCCTCGCCCTGCAGCAGGATGTCCACCTTCACCAGATCTGCCTGCTGCTCGCCCGCCTCCTCGTAGTCGAGGCTGGCGTAGCCCTTGGTCCGCGACTTCAGGGCGTCGAAGAAGTCGAACATGATCTCGCCCATGGGCATCTCGTAGCGCAACTCGACACGGGTCTCGGACAGGTAGTCCATCCCTCCGAGTTCGCCGCGCCGGTTCTGGCAGAGCTCCATGATCGCGCCGATGAATTCGCTGGGCGCGATGACGGTGCACTTCACCATCGGCTCGTACACCTCGCGGATCTTGCCCTCCGGCCAGTACGACGGGTTGGTGACGACGTGCTCGGAGCCGTCCTCCATCACCACCCGGTACACCACGTTCGGCGACGTCGAGATCAGTTCGAGCCCGAACTCGCGCTCGAGCCGGTCCCGGGTGATCTCCATGTGCAGCAGCCCGAGGAATCCGCAGCGGAACCCGAATCCGAGCGCCACCGACGTCTCCGGCTCGTAGGCGAGGGCGGCGTCGTTCAGACGCAACTTGTCGAGGGCGTCGCGCAGCACCGGATAGTCCGAGCCGTCGAGCGGGTAGAGGCCGGAATAGACCATCGGCTTGGGGTCGCGGTAGCCGACGAGGGGTTCCGTCGCGCCGCCCCGCGCGGCGGTGACCGTGTCACCGACCCGCGACTGGCGCACGTCTTTCACACCTGTGATCAGGTAGCCCACCTCGCCGACGCCGAGGCCGATACTGGCCTTCGGTTCGGGCGAGATGATGCCGACCTCGATCAGGTCGTGGGTGGTACCCGTCGACATCATCGTGATCTTCTCGCGGGGCGAGATCCGGCCGTCGACGACCCGGACGTAGGTGACCACGCCGCGGTAGGCGTCGTAGACCGAGTCGAAGATCATGGCACGCGCCGGACCGTCGGGATCGCCGACGGGAGCCGGAATCTGCTTCACGACCTCGTCGAGCAGTTCCTTCACGCCCATGCCCGTCTTGCCGGACACGCGCAGCACGTCCCCCGGCTCGCAGCCGGTGATGTGCGCGATCTCCTCGGCGTAGCGGTCGGGGTCGGCCGCGGGCAGGTCGATCTTGTTGAGCACCGGGATGATGGTGAGGTCCTTCTCCATCGCCAGGTACAGGTTGGCGAGAGTCTGCGCCTCGATGCCCTGCGCGGCGTCCACCAGCAGGATCGCGCCCTCGCACGCCTCGAGCGCACGGGAGACCTCGTACGTGAAGTCGACGTGCCCCGGCGTGTCGATGAGGTGGATGACGTACTCCTCGTCGCCCACCTTCCACGGGAGCCGGACGTTCTGCGCCTTGATCGTGATTCCGCGCTCGCGCTCGATGTCCATGCGGTCGAGGTACTGGGCACGCATCTGCCGCTCCTCGACCACGCCGGTGAGCTGAAGCATGCGGTCGGCCAGCGTCGACTTGCCGTGATCGATGTGCGCGATGATGCAGAAATTCCGGATCCGGGCAGGATCCGTGAACGTCTTGTCGGCGAAGCTGCTGATGGGGGACCCCTTACCTGGACCGGCACCGGCCCGGTTCCGGGCCACTGTCACCTGTCAGGATATCCAAGTCACCGCATTGCGGCTGCTGCGGCATACACGCACTAAGCTCGGCGGCCATGGCGAGCACGTGGAGCAGCATCGGGAAGACGTTGGGCCGACTTGTACGAGACAAGGGCCCCCAGCTTCTGGCGCAGTTACAGAAGTCCGGCGCACTGGACCGCGCGGCCGGTGTCCTCACCGGGTCGGCCGCGACCGCACCGAAGCCCGCCCCGGGGCGTCCGGTCACCGCCGATTCCGCGCCGACGGCTCATCGGGCCCGGAAGATCGAGTACTCCCCCGACCTCGACGGCCGCGCGGATCCGGGCGAGATCGTCTGGACGTGGGTGGCGTACGAGGAGGATCCCAGCCAGGGCAAGGACCGGCCGGTGCTCGTGGTGGGGCGCGACGGCGACACCCTGCTCGGGTTGATGTTGTCGTCGCAGAGCAAGCACGACGGCGACCGGGACTGGATCGCGGTCGGGTCGGGCTCGTGGGACGCGGAGGGCCGTCCGAGCTGGATCCGTCTCGACCGGGTGCTGGATGTGCCGGAGGCGGGGATCCGCCGCGAGGGCGCCGTCATGGACCGCGACAAGTTCGAGGTCGTGGCGACCCGTCTGCGCGCCGATTTCAGCTGGCACTGACGGCTCACCGTCGCAGGTCGTCGGCGACCATCTCGGCGATCGCCGTCATCGCGAGCGCGTTCGGGTGCGCCGGCTCCGCGGGTGACTGCGGCACCATCCCCTCGAACCAGCGCTGTCCCGTCGGCGCGCACGCGTCGTGGCCGCCCTCGACGGCGGCCTTCGCGATGTCGATGTAATGGACTCCGTACCGGGCGGCGGCGTCGACGTAGATCTGGTTGAACCGCTCGAAGTACCGCTCGAGCCAGACCGCGTCGGCGTCGGACACCGGCAGGTTGGGCCGGCATCCACGGTGCCCGACGGAACCGCCGTGCCCGATCACGTACACCTCGGCACGCGGCGCCTTCGCGACGATCGCGGCCACCACGGCGTCGACCTGGGGCGCCATCTTCGCGATCCCCTCGACCGTGAGCTGCTCCGCCCGCGGGTCGTCGCGGCAACCGGCGTCCGCGCCCGGAACGACGGCGACGCAGCGCACCGACACGGGCAGGTGGTTCGAGCCGCCCCCGCCGATGCTCAGCGTCACGACGTCGGTATCCGCCCGGAGCGCATCGATCTGCGGCGGAGCGAAGTGCGTCCCCACGAACTGCGGGGTACTGATCACGTGCGCGGGTGTGGCCGCGGAACAGGTGACGTCGGTGACGGTGGCGGCGCCGATCAGCCGTCCGAGCTTCGCCGGATAGTTCAGGTCCGGCGACCGCAGGCACAGGTCCCGGTGCGCGGACACCTCGATCAGCGGCCCGGCGGCCCGGGAGTCGCCGAGAGCGACGTAATTCGGCCCCCGCCGCGGTGTCTCCTCGGCTGCCGCCGCCGCGGGCATCGCCCCGGTGAGCACGAGCATTGCGCACGCGAGAATGCCGGCACGCATGGATTCGGGCGACGCTCAGCTCTGCAGTCGGTCGTACCGGCCGAACAGCGATCGGTAGGCCAGGGCGCCCACCGCGCCGCCGATCAACGGGAACACGATGAACAGCCACACCTGGGCGAGCGCGCCGTTCTGGTAGGGCGCGACGGCGAGGCTGCGGGCGGGGTTGACGGACGTGTTGTCGATCGGGATCGACGCGAGGTGGATCACGGCGAGGGTGAATCCGATGGAGACGCCCGCCAGGGGGACGTCGGAGATCTGGTCGGTGGAGGCGAGAACCACGAACACCAGCAGCGCGGTGAGGAGGATTTCGATGATCATCGCCGCACCGATGCCGTAGCCGTTCTCGATGACCCCGCCGAGCGGTCCCTTGATCGCCGACGGGCTGTGGGCGCCCCAGCCGTTGGCGCCGAGACCGTCGGCGGCCCTGTTGTAGGACGGCAGACTCTGCGCGATCGCGTAGATCACCACGCCGGCGACGAGGCCACCGACGACCTGGGCGACGACGTACAAGCCGGCCTTCGCGACCGACAACCGGCCGAGCGCGAGGTGCCCGACGGTGACGGCCGGGTTGACGTGGCAGCCCGAGATGGGGCCGATGGCGTAGACGAGGAAGAGGAGAGTCAGTCCGAATGCCAGTGCCACACCGAGGTTCCCGACCTTGGCGCCGGCGAAGACAGCCGTCCCCACCGCCGCGAAGACCAGTACGAACGTACCGATCGCCTCTGCTACGTATTTCTTGAGGTCCGAGATCGGTTCGACTTCTACGTATTCCTGTGCGGTTGGAGACATTGAACCCACCTTCGTCCGTCGAAATGGATCGTTAGTCCTGCTTTCCACAGAGATCTGGGTGGCACTTTACGCCAGACGCGTGATCTCCACGACGACTTCGAGATCAGTTGCCCGGCCTCCGGAGAAGATGCCCTTGAGCGGCGGAACGTCCGCGTAGTCCCGTCCGATGCCCACCGACACGTGCTGTTCGTTGACCGCCACCGCGTTGGTGGGGTCGTATCCCCACCACGCACCGGTCCACGCCTCCACCCAGGCGTGACTCTCGCCGGCCACCGTGTCGTCCACCGCCGCATCGGGTTTCGGGTGCAGATAGCCGGACACGTACCGGCTCGGAATTCCCATGCTGCGCAACAACACCAGCGTCAGGTGCGCGTAGTCCTGGCACACGCCCTGCCGCTCGGCCCACGCGTCGACGGCGGACGTGTGGACGCCCGTCGTCCCCGGGACGTAGTCCATTTCCCGATGCACCCAGTCCGCCGCCGCGACAACGGCTTCGTCGGGAGTGCGGCCCTTGCGCAGGTCCCGGGCGATGCCGTCGAGTTTGCGGCTGCGCGGCACGAACGTGGTGTTGCTCAGCTGTTCGTTGAACCGGTCGGTGAGCGGTGGACTGGCCAGCTCGTCCCAGTCCGCCTTCTCCTCCGGCTCCCAGAACGGTTCGGTCTCAACGACGGACAGCCCGGTGACCTCGAGTTCCTTGTGCGGCGCATGGAGATCGAATGCGGTGACGGCGGTGCCCCAGTAGTCGGTGTAGCGGTACGAGCGCGTGGCGGGCGTCGTCTCTACCCGGTTCAGGATCACCGTCTGTCTGCTGTCACCGCGCGGGGTCAGTCGCGCCTCGTTGTACGAGGACGTGACCGGTGCGTCGTAGGCATACCCGGTGGTGTGCACGACTCTCATACGCCAACTCACAGTTCTCCCTCCACCACGGCGTCGTCGCCGGCGGCCCGTGCATCGGTCCACGCCACCCACGGCGCGGCGTGAAAATATTGCAGCGCGATGGCTTCTCCGAGCTCGCGGCAGGTTTCCTGCAACCCCGCGAGCCGATCCTGGAGATCCTCGAGCAGCACGCCGGGCGGCAGGAACTCGAGTTCACTCCGGGCCCGGCCGAGGAGACGTTGCGCCTCGGCCCGGGGGCCGACGCGGCTGTCGGGCTGGTGGTCGAGTTCGGCCAGGCACAACTCCGCCTGCCGGATGGCGTGGAACACCGACCGCGGGAACAGGCGGTCCAGCAGGATGAACTCGACCACCCGGTTGGCGTCCAGCGCACCGCGGTACGTCCGCAGATACGTGTCGTGGGCTCCCGCGGAACGCAGCACCGTGACCCACGCCGGCGACGACGGGCGGTCGCCGGCACGGGAGAGCAGCATTCGCGCGAGCATGTCGACGCGTTCGATCGAGCGGCCCAGCAGCAGGAAGCGGTACCCGTCGTCGCGGCTCAGGGTCGAGTCGGCCAGACCCGCGAACATCGCCGCACGTTCCTCCACGTACCGGAAGAACTCGTGCGGCCCGAGACGCTTGGCCGCCCGCTCCCGTTCCGCGAGCCCGTTGTACGTGGTGTTGAGGCACTCCCACATCTCGCTGGACGTGACCTCGCGGGCGCCGCGCGCGTTCTCGCGGGCACTGGCGAGGGAATCGATGATCGAGCCCACCTGGTTGCGGCTGAACGCCACCAGTTCGGTCACCGACCGGACGTCGAGCGGGGTGTCGGGCGCGTCGATGCCGAGGACCCGCAGCAGCAACCGCGACGTGCGGTCGGGGTCCACCGAGGCGTCGTCGAGGAGTTGGTGCACGGCGACGTCGAGAATGCGGGCCATGTCGTCGGCCCGCTCCACATACCTGCCGATCCAGTACAGCGATTCCGCGTTCCTCGCCAGCATCAGCAACCACCTCCCTGCCCCTGTTGCTGCTGCTGTTGCTGTTGTTGCTGAAGTTGGGTGGTGCTGAGTTCGGGCCCCTGCTCGGCCTCGGCGGACTGCGCCGGCTCGGCCACGAGTTCCTCGCCGGCGAGTTCCCGCTCCTCGTCCGAGCTTCTGCTCGCCAGCACCCACGTGTCCTTGCTGCCGCCGCCCTGGCTGGAGTTCACCACGAGCGACCCCTCGGGCAGGGCCACCCGGGTGAGCCCGCCCGGCAGCACCCACACGTCGTCGCCGTCGTTGACCGCGAAGGGCCGCAGGTCGACGTGCCGGGGAACCAGTTCGTCCCCGATCTTCGTCGGCACCGTGGACAGCTGGACCACCGGCTGGGCGATCCACCCGCGCGGATCCGCCTTGATCTTCCGCGTGATCGTGTTCAGTTCCTTGGGCGACGCGTCGGGGCCGAAGACGATGCCGTAGCCGCCGGAGCCCTCCACCGGTTTGATCACCAGTTCGTCGACCCGGTCCAGGACCTGTTCGCACTCCTCGTCCAGCCAGCAGCGGAGCGTGTCGACGTTCGCGAGCAACGGCTTCTCCCCGAGGTAGTAGTCGATGATCTGCGGGACATACGTGTAGACGAGTTTGTCGTCGCCGACGCCGTTCCCGACGGCACTCGAGATGACGACGTTGCCCGCGCGCGCCGCGTTGAGGACGCCGGCCACCCCCAGCACGGAGTCCGGCCGGAAGTGCATGGGGTCGAGGTAGTCGTCGTCGATGCGGCGGTAGATGACGTCGACCTGCCGCTCCCCCTCCGTCGTGCGCATGTAGACCATGTTGTCGCGGCAGAAGAGGTCACGGCCCTCGACCAGTTCGACACCCATCTGCCGTGCGAGCAGCGAATGCTCGAAGTACGCGGAGTTCGCGACGCCGGGGGTCAGCACGACGACGGTCGGATCGGCTTCGTTCAGGGCAGCCGACGCGCGCAGCGCCCGCAGCAGGTGCGAGGCGTAGTCGCCGACCGACCGCACGCGGTGCGACATGAACAGGTCGGGGAAGACCCGCGCCATCGTGCGACGATTTTCCATGACGTACGACACCCCGGACGGGGAACGCAGGTTGTCCTCGAGAACGCGGAACACTCCGTTCTCGTCGCGGACGAGGTCGATCCCGGCGACGTGGATCCGCACACCGTTCGGCGGGACGATCCCCGCGGCCTCCCGGTGGAAGTGCTCGCACGACGTGACCAGCCGCTTCGGCAGGACGTGGTCACGCAGGATGCGCTGTTCCCCGTAGACATCGTCAAGGAACAGCTCGAGCGCATGCACGCGCTGTTTGATGCCCTTCTCGAGGCGCGTCCATTCCGCTGCGGCGATGACCCGCGGCACCAGGTCGAGCGGGAAGGGCCGCTCCTGACCGGACAGCGAGAACGTCACACCCTGGTCGATGAACGCCCTGCCCAGGGCGTCGGAGCGGGCGGCGAGGTCGGCTCGGTCCGCCGGCTCGAGCGCTTTGAACACGCCCTTGTACGGCGGGCGGACGGTGCCGTCGCGGTCGAACATCTCGTCGAACGCCAGCCCGTACCGCCCGATGTCGGTGTAACCGTCGAACACGTGGGCGGGTTCTGCCGGCTTGCGCGGCCGGGCAGTCACCCGAGTCCGCGACTGGGTTCCCGATGCCTTCGCACCCGCCGCTGCGCTTCCCCCCGATTTTCGGACGGGGGCTTTCGCGGTTGCCGACGATTTCGCTACTGTTGACGACTTCGATGCTGGGGGCGTCATCCCAGACATGCTGCTACATGCACACCCGTTCAGCAGCACAGCTGCAGGATTTGTCGGCGCGTCCCCGCGCCGGTTTGAGATCGGACACCGATCACTGGTAATCTCGCCTGTCGGTGCATATGTGTGCGCCCAGAGCTTTCTCGACCGTAACCAGCTTAAGACGACAGGATTTTACGCGTGGCCAACATCAAGTCCCAGGTGAAGCGGATCCGTACCAACGAGGCGGCCCGACTCCGTAACCAGTCGGTGAAGTCCTCGCTGCGCACGGCGATCCGCTCGTTCCGCGAGGCTGCGGCGGCCGGTGACAAGGACAAGGCCAACGAGCTCCTCGTCGCCACCAGCCGCAAGCTCGACAAGGCAGCCAGCAAGGGCGTCATTCACGCCAACCAGGCTGCCAACAAGAAGTCTGCTCTCGCGCAGGCTGTCAACAAGATCTGACGGTTCTTCCGTCGTAGGCTCCGACAGCCGCTCGATCCTCGGATCGAGCGGCTGTTGTCGTGTCTGCGTCCGTCGTGTCGCCGTCAGATCTGACGTAACCGGGAGACGCGTCCCACAGCACTCTCCACGGCGTAGTCGGCGTCGGCGGCGGCGCCTTTGACGTCGGCGTTGAGTGCGGCGACCACGCGCAGGGCCTCCCCCACCGAGGTGGGCGTCCACCCCTTCGCGAGGGCCTGCGCCTTCTTGATCTTCCAGGGCGGCATACCCAGTTCCGATGCCATCCGGAACGGGTCTCCCCGCCCGGCCGGAGCCACCCGAGCGATCGAGTGCACCGCATCGGCGAGTGCATCCGCCAGCAGCACGTGCGGCACACCCCGCAGCATCGCCCAGCGCAGCGCCTCGATCGCACCCGCGGTGTCGCCGGCGACGGCCTTGTCCGCGACGTCGAATCCGCTGACCTCGGCCTTGCCCGAGTAGTACCGCTGCACCGCCGCGACGTCGATCTTGCCGCCGGTGTCCGCCGTGAGCTGCGAGCACGCCGCGGCCAATTCCCGCAGATTCGATCCCACCCCTTCGAACACGGTCTGCACCACGTCCGGCGACACCCGGACCCCGAGAGTGCGGAACTCGCCGCGGATGAAGCCGATGATGTCGCCGGACTTCAGTTTGGCGCACGGGTGGACCGCGGCCCCGAGCTTCTCCAACGCCCCGGCCATCGCCTTCGCGCGTCCGCCGCCCGAGTGGAGAACGACGAGAACGACGCCCGGCGGCGGGTCTCCGGCAGCGTCGAGGACCAAGGCCACCGCGTCCTTGCCCGCCTCGGCCGCGGCCTCCAGCACCACCACCCGGTCCTCGGCGAACAGGGAGGGACTGAGCAGTTCGGCGAGTTCCGCCGCCCCCGCATCCCCCGCCCGCAGCCGGTTGACGGGAAGGTCCGCGCCCGCGGCCACGTCGGCCGTCGCGCGGACCCGGCTGATGATCTGCGCGACCGCGCGTTCGACGAGGAACTCCTCGTCACCGAGGACCAGATGGAGCTGTTCGAGCTGAGTTGGAGTGCTCACGCGACGATCGTGCCACGTGGGGCGGACACGTTCGCCGACACCCCGGAACCGACTATCGCCATCGCCGCCCGGACACCGCGTCGGCGGTGGACACTCGATCACATGACCGCGGATATCGGGGTGGACGGCATCGCCCCCGAGGATTACGCGCACACGATCGACCTCGACGACGATCGCGCGGCCGGGCAACGGTACGAGCTCGGTCTGCGGTACACCTGCCGCGGCGGCCTGCTCGTCCGCTGGTCGGTGCAATTGGTGGCCCGCTGCTCCGTGACCGGGCATACCGAGACCGTGTTCGCTCGCGGTCACGGCCCCCTCGAACCCGAGCCGGACGGGTCGGGAAGCAGCGCCGCGAAGCGCACCGACTTCGACGCCGCGTGCGAGTACTTCGAAACGCAGTGGCGGACGCTGCTCGACCTGCCGCGCGGCACGGTGAGACCGGTCACCGATCAGCGGCACCACACCGACGCGCTCACCCGGTACGGGCAGACGTGGCGCAGCGTATCCGGGCGCGAGGTCGCGGACCGGCTCGCGTCGTTCGCCGAGATCACCGTGCTCGCCCTGGCCACCGACCCCGCACTGCAGGTGATGCGACGCGCCGCCGCCCACCACCCCGAACCGGTGATCCTCGCGCTCTACCACCCCGCCCCGCAGCGCATCGACCTCGCCCTCGTCGACACCGCGACCATGGAGGCGTTGAGCGACGACCCGGGACCGCTCCGCGCCGGGCCCGATTCCAGTGCGGGCACCCTGTTCACGGGGCCCCGCTCCGCCGGGCTGCTGCATCCCGGCTACCTCAGCTCCCTACCGGCTCTCAGCTGACCACTTCGCGGGTCAGGAGGCCCACCACCGAGGCCAGGGCGCCACCGCGTTCGAACTCGGCGCGTTGCCGCTCGGCGCCCGTCCCCTCCCGCAGAACGGAGTCGAGTCCCGATTCGAGGAAGGCGCGGTCGCTAGCCCCCAGTCCGGGGGCGATGCACTCGTTCAGCAGTTCCAATTGCCGGCGGATCGGCAACGACCGGTCAGCGGCGGGACTGGTGCATTCACCATCGAGTCCGTCGCGGGCCGCACGCCACAACTGCGCGCGCAGCAGCTCGACACGCAACCACGGGACGGCGACACCCTCCTCCGCCAACCGCAACGCCCACCCGACCAGACCCTTCACGACCACGGCATAGAGGGCCGCATGCGCCGCCGTCATCGCGACGTCCGCGATCCTGACCTCGATGGTCGGTTGCTTGTCGGAGAGCCGGACGTGCCAGTAGATCATTCCGCGATCCATCGCGGCGCCGGTCCCGATCATTGCACCGACGACCGACTCGTACTCGTCCGCGGAATCGAAATGCGGCGGCGGTCCCGCCGACGGCCAGCGCGACCACAGGATGTGCCGCCAACTGTGGTAGCCCGTATCGCGCCCACCGTGGAACGGCGAATTCCCCGTGAGGGCGAGGAGCACCGGGAGCCAACTGCGAACCTGATTGCCCACCCGGACACCGATCTCGCGGCTCGGGATGCCGACGTGCACGTGGCAGCCGCACGTGATCACCGTGTCCACGATCGACCCGAAGTGGCGGGCCATCTCCTCGTACCGCGGGCTCGGGGTGATCGCCGGAGGCACGCTCTCGGCCATCGGCGGCGTTCCGCTCGGCAGCAGCGACAGGTCGCGGCCGGCGGCAGCCTTCGTCAGCCTGCACCGCAAGCTGCGCAACTCCTCGTGCAGTTCCTGTCCGGTGTGGCACACGCCGGTCGCCGTCTCGATCTGGGAGCGGGCGAGCTCACGCTGCAGCCCCCGAATGTCGTGGCCCGCTTCCGCGACCACGTCGGGCCCGGCCGCGGACAGGTGCCCGGATCGGTCGACGAGGAAGAACTCCTCCTCGACCCCGATACTGAGGTCGCGACCCGATTCCGTTGCTGCAGGGCTCATTCAGAAGGTATCCCCCCGTTCGGCCGAGCCGAAACCGGCGGCCCGGCGGACTCAGCTGAAACCGATCACGTCCTCACCCCAAGCCCGGCGAAGTTCGCGGTCCGGGTCCGCGACCACGGCGTCGGATTTGCCGATCAGCAGGGTCGTGCGATCCGCTTCGTCGTACCGGGGCCAGTCGACCTCGGCGTCCGTTCCGTCCGGGGTGCCGTCCACGGCGAAGGACAGCCAGCGCCGCTGGACGTGTTCCGACACGTGCCCGGCGGTTCGATGTCCCCCGAGCTTGAACGTGGGGTCGTGCGGGACGACGCCGAAGTTCCCGAAGACGTACGGCACCTCGGTGCCGTGAGTGGCGCCGATCCGCGCTGCGCGCAGGAACGGAGTGGCGTAGTCGAAGCGATACAGCCACGTCGGTGCGAGGCGGCTGTGCGCCTCCGCGATCCACAGCGTCGGCATCCGGAATGCGGCGTCGCGCGAGATCTCCATGGCCGAACGCTTCTTCGGGTAGCCCGGATACGCCGCCGCCACTTCCTGTTCCTCGTCCGCGGGCAGGTCGGGGTGGTCGGCCGCGATCGCCACGAACATCTGATGGACGGCGTCCGGGGTGATCGGCATCAGCGGCGACTTCATCAGCCGGAACATCGACGCCTCGTCCTTGTTCGTCCCGATCAGCAGGGGAATCCGGTGCGCGAGACCCTTCCGGAATGCCGCCACGGGGTAGTGCGGGACCACGTCCCCGTCGACCGTGGGAGCAACCGCGAGAGTGCCTGGCACTCGGGCGGGCACCTGCTGGACGAGTTCCACGCAGGCCTTCGTCAGCACGTCGACGGGGAGGTCGCGCAGACGTCCCGCGTCGGCCGGTGCGATGTCGAGCAGCTCGAGAAAGGACTCGGCGATGCTCGCGGCGCGGTCGGGGCCGTACACGGACGTGGCGGGTGAACTCTCGGCGATGGCGCGCTGGAACAACCCCTCCGCGCGCGGGGACGTCATCAGGGTGGTGACCGCGCCGCCGCCTGCGGACTCCCCGAACAGCGTCACCTCGTCCGGGTCGCCGCCGAAAACCGCGATGTTGTCGCGGACCCAGGTGAGTGCCGCGATCTGATCGCGCAGGCCGAGGTTCGTGTCGAACGGATGCTGCTCCGTCGAGAACGAGGAGAAGTCCAGGAATCCCAGCGCACCGAGGCGGTAGTTGAACGTCACCACCACGACCTCGCCCCGCTCGACCAGGTGGGTGGGGTCGAACATGCGCTGCCCCGATGACCCGAGGTAGTACGCACCGCCGTGTATCCACACCATCACGGGCCGCGGTCGGTCCGTACTCGTTGCCGGGGCGAACACGTTCAGGGACAGGCAGTCCTCGTCGAGAGTCAGTCCTGGGTCGATGGGCAGTGGCCCGTGCTCGTTCTGCGGTGCGATGGGGCCGAACCGGGTGCAGTCGCGCACGTCGGTGAACGGTTCGGGCGCGCGTGGCGAGCGCAGCCTCCACTCGCCGACCGGTGGCGCGGCGTAGGGAATGCCCTTCCACGACAGAACCCCGCCGAGGCGGGTGCCCCGCAGCGTTCCCTCGGCAACGGTCACGAGTGGGCTCTCGGCGGGCGACACCATGGCGCCATCTTCCGCCCAGGCGACTACTTCCGGCGGCCGATCGCGAATTCTTCCCGGCCGGTCCGGCGACGACCCCCCACTCTGGCAGACTGACATCACAGAGCCGGGCGCAGACCCGGAAGCGGGAGGACAGGATGCGAGAGAGAGTGCCCGATCCGGCGCGCTTCGAGGCCGTCGGCAAGTCGGCCGCGACGTTTGCGGCCCTCGCGGATCTCCTCTACGCCGGTCAGGATTTCGGGCACGTCCATCAGGCCGTCTGCGACGCCGCACCGCGCCTGGTCGAGGGTTGTGCACACGCCAGCCTGATGCTCCGGGAAGGGTCGCGCTACGTGACCGCTGCCGCCAGTGACGAGGTCGCCGCTCGCGTCGACGAGTTCGAGCGCATCGAGAACGAGGGGCCGTGCGTCGACGCCATCGTCAGCGACACCCCCCAGTTCGAGACGGACCTGGCCGCCGGTTCGCAGTGGCCCCGCCTGTCACAGCGGGTTCTGGCCCACACACCGGTGCGCGGGGCCGCCGGATTCCGCCTCGTCATTCTGGGACGCAAGGTCGGAGCGCTCAATCTGTTCTCCGACACCCCGGGAGCCCTGACCACCACTTCCGTCGAGCAGGGCATCATGCTCGCATCGTTCGCGGCGGTGGCCTTGGCGGCCGTGCACGAGCACGTCGAGGCCGAGACGCTGCGCGCCGGCCTCGTCAGCAACCGGGAGATCGGCAAGGCGGTGGGTCTGCTGATGGCCTTCCACAATATTTCCGAGAACCAGGCGATGGAGATTCTCAAAACCACGTCACAGGACATGAACCTCAAACTGGCGACGGTGGCGCAGGAGATCGTTGCTCATCACCACCGCAAGGTGACCTGACCGCAGGTCAGTCGGACTCCGGCGCATCGGGGTTGCCCGCGATCCCCAGCATCGACAGGAGCATGCGGCAGTCGGCGGCGTCGAGCGACAGTGCCGCCACGACGCGCTGCGCTCTCCGCACCTGCACGGCGTCCAGTTCGTCGTCCACATCGAGATCTGTCCGCTCCGATTCCGACATCCCCCTCGCCCTCCAATGCGGGTGCGTTCCACGACCGTTCACCGCTCGATCTGCCACCGGATGGTAGTCGGTGTTTCGGTTTCGCATACCCACATCGGGAATCGAAGTCGAAACGATACAGAACGTGGCCTCTCCCCTCGCGCCGAGCGCTCCGAACAGCATTCTCCAGCCGCGCCGCACCGGGGTGAGGACGACGAAATATACAGCAGCACAGGGAAAGTCACGGCGTCGCCAATGCCCGCAGAGGCTCCTTCAGTTCGTTGGCGAAGAACTCGAAGAATCCGTCCACGTCGGGTCCGGCGTTGATCAACGCCAGACGATCGAACCCGGCGTCCACGAACGTGCCTGCCACGTCGAGGTGCCGCCGGACGTCCGGCCCGCAGGCCATGGCATCCCGGACGTCCTCCGTGCGGATCGAGGACGACGCCGCTTCGAAGTTGATCGGATTCGGCAGCTCGGCCTGCACCTTCCACCCGGTCAACCCGAACCGGAACAGCCGGTGCGCCGATTCGACCGCGGACTGCTCGTCGCGCGCCCACGCGAGCGGCACCTCCCCGTACCGCGGTCCAGTCCCGCCTGCCGCGGTGTAGGCCTTCACCAGATCGGGGTCGGGTTCGGTGGCGAACAGTCCGTCGCCGAGTTCGGCGGCGATACCGACGGCCTCCGTTCCCCCCGCCGCGACCGCGATGGTGGGCGGCACGTCCGGAAGATCGAAGACGCGGGCATCGTCGAGGGTGAGATGCCGTCCTTCGTAGGAGTGGTAGCCGCCCGACCACAGCAGCCGGATGATGTCGATCGCCTCGCGAAGCATCTGGTGCCGGACGGTGACCGACGGCCAACCCCCGCCGACGACGTGCTCGTTCAGGCGTTCCCCCGAGCCGAGCCCCAGTGTGAAGCGACCCTCGCTGAGAACGGCGGTGGTGGCCGCGGCCTGCGCGATGATCGCCGGGTGGTAGCGGACGAACGGGCAGGTGACGCCGGTGGCCAGACCGATCCGGCTGGTACCTGCCGCTGCGGCCGCCAGCATCGACCACACGAACCCCGAGTGGCCGTGGCTGTAGAGCCAGGGGTGGTAGTGATCGCTCACCTCGACGAAGTCGAATCCGGCGCGTTCGGCTTCGACCGCCTGCCGCACGATCTCGCGGGGATCGAATGTCTCGGCCATCAGCTTGAAACCCACCTGCACGGTTCGCCCCTTTCCTCGAGTTCTGCGGAGGTTGCCCGGATTCGACGACACTCACACAAGACGGCCGAGTGACGACGGCCAGATCGGCGCCCACAGCACCAGCGCACCGACGGTGATTCCGACGAGCACCAGCCGGGGCCCGCGACTGCGGAGCGCCACACCGGCAGCGAGCACGGCGCCGAGAACGACAACCGCACCGGCCGGCCCGGAGGGCACCGGAATCGACGCCCCGGGGATCCGCGCACCCCCTTCGGCCACGGTCACGAGCCACCACAGCGGCCAGTGCGTCAGGCGCACCACGACGGCCGCGGCGGGGACGCTGACCGCCGCGATCAGAGCCGCGACCGCCCCGACCACGGTGATCACCCCGACCACGGGGGCGACCAGCACGTTCGCACAGATCGACACCAGGCTCACGGTCCCCGCCATCGCGGCGACGATCGGTGCGGTCACGACGAAGGCGGCGACGGTCACCGCCACCGACTCGGCCACCGCGCGCGGCCATCCGCGGCCCACGAGCCGGTCCACCCATACCGGCGCGATCACGATCAGCGCCGCGGTGGCCGACGCAGAGAGGATGAATCCGAAGTCCACTGCCAACGCCGGTGACCATGTCAGGAGGGCGATGACGCCCGCGGCCAGGGCGGGCATCGCCTGTTTCCGTCGTCCGCTCACCAGCGCCAGCAGTGCGACCGAACCCATCGCTGCGGCGCGCAGCACGCTGGGAGACGGTCTCGCGATCACGACGAAGGCGATCAGGGCCGCGGCGGCGAGCGCCGCGCCGGTGCGGGGACCGATCCCCACCGCTCGCACCAGGAGCAGAACCGCACCCAGCAGGATGCTGACGTTCGCCCCCGACACCGCAGTCAGGTGCGTCAGCCCGGTCGCGGTAAAATCTTCCTTCAGGTCCGGCGGCAGCGCGGACGTATCGCCCACCACCAGCCCCGGCAGGAGTCCGGCTTCGTCCTCGGGCAGAACGGCGGCGGCCGCGGCGAACCGCGCGCGCAGGGCGCCGGCCCACCGCTGATGCGGGGGCGCGAGCCCGACCTCGATGGGCGGCCCCGACACCCGGACGGTGGCCACGCTGAGGTCCCGGTGCCGTGGCGGACTCAACTGTCCACGCAGAACCACCTCCTGTCCCGGTAGCAGTCCGAGCCACCCCTCCGCCGGGGCGAGGACGACCACCGCGCCGCTCGTGGAGATCGTCTCGGTGGCCCGCCGGATCTCGACGACGTCGGCGTGCACGAGCACACGACGTCCGAATCCGGCGATCGGCCGCGGATCCTCGACCGGGGTCACGACCAACGTCACCCACGTCCCGTTCCGCGCGAGTTCGGTCAGCGGGTGCCGTTCCAGGTTCTGTACCCGCCAGGCCACGCCGCCACCGCAGCACGATCCGAACAGCAGGATCGCCACCGCTCCCGCCGTCCACCGCCGTGGCCCGCGCAGAATGTGTCCGGCCGTGAGGAGAATTCCCGTGCCCGACAGTGCGACCACCCAGGTCCACGCCGCCGCGGACCCGCCGAGAATACCGATCACTGTTGCCGCCCAACAAATCCCGGCGAACGGGAGAAGCCGCAGATCCAGGGGCCGGGGTTCACCCTCCGACATCAGAGCGTTACCTGACCGCGCAGCTTCTCGAGCCGCACCGGTCCGATCCCGTCCACCTCCCCCAGTTGGGAAATGTCGGTGAACGTGCCGTTGGTCGTGCGCCACGCGACGATCGCCGCCGCCGTGACCGGACCCACGCCGGGCAGCGCGTCGAGTTCCGTCGCCGTCGCCGTGTTGAGGTTCACGAGCCCACCGGCCGCGGCGATCGCACCGCCCGCCGACGGGGACCCGGTGGAGGTACCGCCCACCGCGCTCGGGGGCGCCTGCGTCGTCGCGGCCCCCACGAGCACCTGGTCGCCGTCCGACAGTCGTTGTGCCAGATTCAATCCGAGGGTGTCGGCGCCGTCGCGTACTCCGCCGGCCGCGGCGAGGGCGTCCGCCACCCGGGAACCCGGCGGAAGCCGGACCAGACCCGCCGCGGTCACCAGACCGACGACACTCACGACGATCTCCTCCGCGGGGGCCGCCGCGGGCGCCGCGCCAGCGGACGGGGTCGTCGAGTCGGCCGCGGCGGCCGTGGACTGCCCGCTTGCGGCTGGCAACGACGGGACGGACTGCGTCTCGGGCCGATCGCTGCGTACTCCCACCACGGTGGCCACCGCGACGACGATTCCGACCACGATCAGTGCGACCGCCCCGGAACGCCCCGGATCGAACCGGGCGTCACGCCACCGGTCGGGTAGCGAGAACACACCCCGGCGGCGTTCGGCCGACCATGTGGTGTCGCCGTCGAATCCGGTTCCGCCGGGCTCGGCGAGCCATTCCGGCGCCGCCGGCGTGGCCGGAACGGGCTCACGTTCCCCCGACGTGAGGAACGCGAGACGGGTCCGGCCTCTCGAGCGTTCTTCCCTGATACCCATGACGCGACAGTAGAGCGGCCCGCCCACGACGATGCCCGGACGACCTGGCTGCGCGAATCGGCCTGTGGATCAGTGCGAAGTTGTGGATGAATCGTGGTTTTCGTGGTGCAGGACGGGCTCGGGGCACAGCACGATGCCGATGGCGCCCACCCCGACGTGGGCTCCGATGACCGAGCTGAAATCGGTGACGACGAGATCGCTGACCTGCGGAATCCGGTCTTTCAGTTGGTGCGCCACCGCTTCCGCGCGCTGCAGGGCGTGCATGTGATGCACAGCGACGGCCGTCCTGTCCAGACCCGCCTGCTCCACCGCGGCGTCCACCATGCGGGCCATGGCCCTCGTCGAGGTCCTCGTCTTCTCCTTGAGCACCAGCCGGCCGTCGACGAGATGCAGAACCGGTTTCATCGCCAGGGCGGTACCGAGCAGCGCCGCGGCGGTGCCGATCCGTCCCCCGCGGCGCAGCTGATCGAGCCGGTCCACGACGATCAGGCAACGTCCACGGCTCGCGACGTCGACCGCCCGCCGGTACACCGCCTCGAGGTCGGCCCCGCGCTGCGCCAGCCGCGCCGCCTCCAGCACCGGGTATCCCAATCCCATTCCGGCGGACTGGGAATCGACGATCCGCACGCGGCCGTCGAACTCCTGCGCCGCCTGGCGGCCGGCCTCCCAGGTGCCGGACAGTTGCCGCGAGATGTGGACGGCGAGGACTCCGGCGCCGTCGCTGAGTTCCAGCGCCGTCGCGTAGGCCTCGGAGAGTTCGCTCGGCGAGGCACCCGACGTGGTGACCCCGGCCAGCTCTTCCGGGACCTCGTCGATGCCCTCCCGGAAATCCTTTCCGCCGCTGAGGACGTGGAGCGGGACCACGTGGATCCCGTACTGCTCGACGAGTTCCGGCAGGATCGATGCCGACGAATCGGTGACGACGACGACGGGCATCGGACTACTCGGCTCCGCTCGACACGGGATCGGCCGGAACGGCGTCCCCGCGGACCTCCGGCACGGCACCCGCCGCGCGGAGGGCTGTCAGCATGGCCGCTGCGACCTCGGTGTGCCCGTCCCAGCCCCAGTGAATGCCGTCCGGATTGCCGTGATCGCTGAAGACGTTGGCGCGCACCGCCTCCGCGAGATCGACGAGGGGTACGTTCTTCTCCTCCGACCAGGCGGTGATGGCGGCCACGGCACCGGGACGGCCCGCATGCACCTTGCCGTAAGCCTCGCTGCGATGCACGGACGGCAGGGTCCCGATGACGGGAAGTTCGGGGCGCATGTACGCGAGCGCCGCCCGGGAACTCTCCAGGTATTCGACGCTCAGCCGCGGGGGCAACGCCACCGGCCAGCCCAGCGGCGACAACCGCGGCTGGAGCCATTGGTAGCCGGTCCGTACGACGCGACGCAGCGCGGGTGGGCGGACGTAGCGCAACTGCTCGCGCAGTGCGGTCGGCAGCGGAGACGGGAGCGAGTCCATGCCTCCGACGGCGAACACGACGGCGCCGGCCCGGGGTACCGCGGACCACACGCGCGGGTCCTGCGTCAGCGCCCACCACACGTCGCGACTGGTCCAGCCGATCCGCGCGACGAGCTCGACGTCCCAACCAAGCTGCCGTGCAACGATGTTGGGCCAGATGTCGGGGTGGTCGGACGGGAGACCGCCCTTGGGTCCGTAATACGACAGCGAATCGGCGAGCACGAGCAGGACGGGGCGTTCCCCGGAACCGGCGCCCACCTCAGAGGACGTCACTGGCCACACTCGCGGAAGCGTTCCACACGTCGAGACGCCAGCTGAGCGAATCGGGTTGTCCGTACGCGCTCAGTTGCACCCAGCTGGTGTTGCCCAGTCCGCCCAGCACCGGCCAGCGATCGACGGGCAGATCGAGCAGTGCCGCGGTCAGCGCGGCGATCAATCCACCGTGCGCGACCAGGATCACCGGCTTCTCGGCCCAGTCCTCGTGCTTCTCGACGAGTTCGGCGACGACCGGCGTGCTGCGCCGCGCGACGTCGATCCGGCTCTCCCCGCCGGGCGGCGCCCACGTCGCATCGCCGCGCCACGTGGCACGTGCCCCGGGGGCGCGGGCATCGACGTCGAGGTGGGTGAGTCCCTGCCAGTCCCCGAGATGCGTCTCACGGAGTCGATCGTCGATCTGCACCGGCAGGCCGGCGTTGTCGCCGACCTCGACGGCGGTGTCGTAGGCGCGGCGCAGATCGGAGGACACGATGGAGATCGGCCTGCGACCGACCAGCGCGGACGCGGCGGCGCGGGCCTGCGACCGACCCAGCTCCGACAGTTCGGTGTCGAGCTGGCCCTGCATGCGGTTGTCGGCGTTGTACTCGGTCTGCCCGTGGCGGAGCAGTATCAGACGCCGCGGGGCACGGGGAGCATCCGTCACAGTTCGGACTCCCCATTTTCGGCGGCGCCCGCACCGTTCGTGCCTGCCGGACCCTGCTGCCCGAGACCCTCGACGGGCACCGTCGGGCAGTCCTTCCACAGCCGGTCGAGGGCGTAGAAGTTGCGCTCCTCGTTGTGCTGGACGTGGATGACGACGTCCACGAAATCGAGCAGTGCCCAACGGCCTTCGCGGGTGCCCTCACGACGCACCGGCTTGTGACCTGCCTCACGCAGACGATCTTCGATGTTCTCGACGATCGCATTCACCTGGCGCTCGTTGGGCGCGGAGGCGATGACGAAGCAGTCGGTGATGACCAGCTGCTCGGAGACATCGAGCACCACCACATCGGAGGCCAGCTTCTCGTCGGCAGCCACTGCCGCGATGCGTGCCATCTCGATGGCTTCGGTCGTTGCGCTCACGCGATGTTCTCCCAGTTCGTTCGAAAAGTGCTGACTAGCTCTTGGTCTTGTCCGGCGCCGGTTCGGACATCGTCGTCGCGCCGTCGAGGCGCTCGGAGTCCGGTGGCCGGTACAGGTTCCGTTTGGAGATGTACTGGACCACACCGTCCGGCACGAGGTACCACACAGGACGGTGGCGACTGGCGCGCCGCCGACATTCCGTCGAGGAGATCGCCAGAGCCGGGATTTCGATCAACGTGACCGCGTCCTCGGGCAACGCCTCCAGATGACCCGCCAGATGTTCGGTGTTGAGATCGAATCCCGGACGTGACACCCCGACGAACTTCGCCAGCGAGAACAGTTCCTCCCAGTCCTGCCAGGACAGGATACTCGCCAGGGCGTCCGCACCGGTAATGAAGTACAGCTCGGCGTCCGGGTGGTAGCTGCGCAGATCCCGCAGGGTGTCGACGGTGTAGGTGACCTTCTCCCGGTCGACGTCGACCCGGCTGACCGAGAATCGCGGATTCGACGCGGTGGCGATGACCGTCATCAGGTACCGGTCCTCGGCGGGGCTGACACCCTTGCCCTGCTTCTGCCACGGCCTGCCGGTGGGCACGAACACGACCTCGTCGAGGCTGAATCGGTCGGCGACCTCGCTGGCCGCCACCAGGTGACCGTGATGAATGGGGTCGAAGGTGCCGCCCATGACTCCCAGGCGGCGCCGACGTGCGCCCGCTGCTCCCTGTTCCACGAGTGTCGAGCTTACGTGGTCACACCGGCAGCAACCCGGCGACCACCGACGCCAGCTGCTGAGCGGATCGGCATTCGTGCATGCTGATGACCTCGTTGTACACCGCGGCCGCCGAGTCCCCCGATCCCCACTGTCCGCGGGGCTCCGGGTTGAGCCAGTGCGCGTGTTTCGCCACCGAGACGAGCCGGGCGAGGGCCTCCAGGTTGGGGTCCCGGTAGTTGTTGCGGCCGTCGCCGAGCACCAGCAGCGACGAACGCGACGTGATGCTCTGGGAGAATCGCTCGGCGAACACCCCGAACGCGTTGCCGTAGTCGGAGTGACCGTCGTAGCCGACCAGGTCGGCTTCCCGGATCATCCGCGACATGGCACTGCCGAGGTCGGCGCCGGCGTCGAAGAACCGGGTGACCTCGTCGGTGGTGTCGATGAACGCGAACACCCGAACCCGCGAGAACTGTTCGCGCAGCGCGTGGACGAGCAGCAGCGTGAAGTGGCTGAACCCGGCGACCGATCCCGACACGTCGCACATCACGACCAGTTCGGGCCGCGCCCGCCGGGGCTTGCGCTGGACGAGGTCGATGGGCACTCCCCCGGTGGACATCGACTTGCGCAGGGTGCGGCGCAGGTCGATCGAACCGGCCCGGTTGCGGCTGCGCCGCACGGCCAGGCGGCTCGCGAGCAGCCGGGCCAGTGGGGTCACGTTGCGTTTCAGCGCGGTCAGTTCCGCGTCGGACGCGCGCAGGAAGTCGACTTCCTCGGCCAGCCGCGGCACACCGTACGACGCCACCCGCTCCTTGCCGAGGTTCTCGGCGGACCGTCGCCGCGTCTCCTTCTCGATCATCTTGCGAAAGTCGGCGATCCGCTGGGCGGCGGTGCGCTTGGCCACCTCGGACTCGTAGCTTTCCGTGCTCCTGGCCTCGCCGGCCTGCTGATTGCCGAGCAGGCCATCGAGGATCTTCTTCAGCAGGGTTTCCGGCGCCACATCGCGCAGCGCCTGGTACGCCGAGAACGACGGACCGTTCGCCGACTGGTACTGCCCGAGTTCCTCGACCATCTGCGCGGTGAGGAGCTCGGTGAGTTCGATCGCCTCCGGCGACCCGTCGGTGAGCAGTTCGACGATCAGCTCGCGCAGCGCCTCGTAGTCGATGTCACCGTTGGCGTTCCGCGGCAGGCTCGTGTCGATCGCCCCGTCCGCGCGGTTTCCGACCGCCGCCGGAAACCAGAGCTCGAACAACGCGTCGAATGTGGGCCGGTGGGTGGGCCGCCGCAGCAGCGCGCACGCGAGACCCTCGCGCAGCGATTCCCGGTCGAGCAGGTCGAGGACGGCCATGACCTGACCGGCATCGACCGTCTCGGACGGTCCGACCATGATGCCGCGCCGCCGCAACGCCTCGACGAAGTCGACGAGATGCCCGGGAAGGCCGTGCGGCGCGGCGGGACCGCCCGGCTTCGACCGAGACGCGAGTGGACCACCAGCAGCCATGGGGAGTCCTTCAGTTCAGTCGCAGCTCGGCAGCTGCCCGCAGCTGATCGGATTGGTGTTTGAGGACGACCCCCATCGTCGCGCGGACGGCGTCGTCGTCGAGGGTGTCGAGCCCCAACGCCAGGAGCGTGCGGCCCCAGTCGATGGTCTCGGCCACCGACGGCAGCTTCTTCAATTGCATGCCGCGCAGCACGCGGATCGTCTTGACCAGCTGCTCGGCGACCGCCTCGGGTAGCTGCGGCACGCGGCTCGCGAGGATGCGCCGCTCGAGGTCGGCGTCGGGGAAGTCGAGATGCAGGAAGAGGCAGCGGCGCTTGAGGGCCTCCGACAGTTCACGAGTGGCGTTCGAGGTGAGGACGACGAACGGCTTGCGCGTGGCCGTGATGGTGCCCAGTTCGGGGACGGTGACGGCGAAATCGCTGAGCACCTCGAGGAGCAGGCCCTCGATCTCGACGTCGGCCTTGTCGGTCTCGTCGATCAGCAGCACCGTCGGGTCCTCGCGCCGGATCGCGGTCAGCAGCGGCCGCGACAGCAGGAACTCCTCCGAGAAGACGTCCGCCTTGGTCGCATCCCAGCTGTGGTCGCTGCCGGCCTGGATGCGCAGAATCTGCTTCGCGTGATTCCACTCGTAGAGCGCGCGGGCCTCGTCGACGCCCTCGTAGCACTGCAACCGCACCAGTTCGGCGCCGGTGGTCTCGGCCACCGCGCGGGCGAGTTCGGTCTTACCGACCCCGGCGGGACCCTCGATGAGCAGGGGTTTCCCGAGCCGGTCGGCGAGGAACACCGCGGTCGCGGTGCCCTTGTCGGACAGGTACCCGGTTTCGGCGAGTCGGGCGACGACGTCGTCGACGCTCGCGAAGAACGGCGTCGTGGTGGGCAGCGCGCGGTCCACGCTCGCTCCTTTCGGCAGGGGTTACGGGCTGAGTGGCTCGACGGAAGGGACGGCCGGCACAGGTCTAGACCGGGCGGGTGTGCCCGTCACCCCACACGATCCACTTGGTGGAGGTCAGTTCGGGGAGACCCATCGGACCGCGCGCGTGCAGTTTCTGCGTGGAGATCCCGATCTCGGCGCCGAATCCGAACTGCTCACCGTCCGTGAAGGCGGTGGACGCGTTGACCATGACGGCGGCCGCGTCGACCCGGGCGGTGAATTCGCGGGCGGCCGCGAGGTCCGCCGTCACGATGGCCTCGGTGTGCCCGGTTCCGTACCTGTCGATGTGCTCGACCGCGGCGTTCAGGTCGTCGACCACCTTGAGCGCCAGATCCAGGGTGAGGTACTCCTCCGACCAGTCCGACTCGGTGGCGGGCACCAGTCCGGGCAGATCCCCGTGGACGGTCACGCTGTGCATCTGGAGGGCCTGCAGCAGCTTCGGGACGGCCGTCTCGGCGATCGCGGCGTCGATCAGCACCGTCTCGGCGGTATTGCAGACGCTCGGTCGTCGCGTCTTGGAGTTGAGCAGGATCCGTTCGGCCATCTCCAGGTCGGCCGCGGCGTGGACGTAGACGTGGCAGTTGCCGACGCCCGTCTCGATGGTCGGGACCGTCGCGTCGCGCACCACGGCGTCGATCAGACCGGCGCCGCCGCGGGGAATGACGACGTCCACCAGCCCGCGGGCCTGGATCAGGTGCGTCACGCTGGACCGATCCTCGCTCGGCAGCAACTGCACCGCGTCCTCGGGCAGCTCCTGCGCCGCCAGCGACGTCCGCAGTGCCGCGACCAGCGCCGCGTTCGACTTCGCCGCGGACGAGGACCCGCGCAGCAGGGCCGCGTTGCCCGACTTGAGTGCCAGCCCGAACGCGTCGACGGTGACGTTGGGCCGGGCTTCGTAGACCATGCCCACCACGCCGAGCGGAACACGCAGCTGACGGAGTTCGAGACCGTTCGGCAGTGTGGAACCGCGCACCACCTCACCGACCGGGTCGGGCAATCCGGCGACCTGACGCAGCCCGGACGCGATTCCCTCGATCCGGTCCGGCGTCAGCCGCAGCCGGTCGAGGAGGGAATCCTCGGTGCCCGACGCCCGGGCCGCCTCGATGTCGGCGGCGTTGGCGGCGAGGATGTCGTCCGCCGCGGCGAGCACGGTATCGGCCGCCGCGTGGAGCGCCGCGTCCTTCTGTGCGGTGGTGAGCAGCGCGAGGACCCGCGACGCGGTGCGGGCGCGACGGGCCGCTGCGTGGACGGCTTCACGGGTATCCACCGTGGCACCGGCCGACGAGGTGGAGGTCACTGCAGTCATGAAGACAGCCTATATACCGAGTCCGATACCCCGCGGGGCGGGAAGGGCCGGTACGTCGCGGGGCTGGACCGATCGGGAATGATTTCGTCCCTCGCGCAGGTTGCGACTGGTCGAGACCATCAGAGGCAGGAGTGCTGTAGTGAGCGTGTTGTTCGAGCCCATCACCTTCCGTGGAGTCACCATCCCCAATCGGGTGTGGATGGCGCCGATGTGCCAGTACTCGGCCGACGTGAGGGGCCGCGACGTGGGGGTGCCGGGCGACTGGCATCGGACGCACCTGGTGACCCGCGCCATCGGCGGCGCCGGACTGATCCTCACCGAAGCGACGGCCGTCAGCCCGGAGGGCCGCATCAGCGCGGCCGACCTCGGCATCTGGAACGACACTCAGACTCGGGCCTTCGCGGAGATCAACGCGCAACTCGAAGACTTCGGCGCGGTCCCGGGTATCCAGCTCGGTCACGCGGGACGGAAGGGGTCCGCGCACGTCCCGTGGCGCGGGGGCGGGAGCCTCGCCGGCGACGACGAGCTGGCGTGGCAGACGGTGGCGCCGAGCGCGATCGGATTCGGCGATCACACCCCACCCGCGGAGGCGACGGCGGACGACATCCGGAAGGTGGTCGCAGATTTCGCCGCCGCCGCCGAGCGGGCGTCCCGGGCCGGCTTCAAAGTCGTGGAAATCCATGCGGCACACGGCTATCTGCTTCACCAGTTCCTGTCACCGCTCAGCAACCACCGCACCGACGAGTACGGCGGCAGCTTCGCCGGACGCATCCGGCTGGTGCTCGAGGTCGTCGAGGCGGTGCGCGACGTGTGGCCCGCCGAGTTGCCCGTCTTCGTCCGGGTCTCGGCCACCGACTGGGTGTCGGAGGAAGCCGGTCTCGATGCGGACAGTTGGACGCCGGACCAGACCGTCGCCCTCGTGCAGGCGCTGGCCGACCTCGGTGTCGACCTAGTCGACGTCTCCAGCGGCGGCGTCGCCTCGGCGCGGATCCCCGTGGCGCCCGGATACCAGGTCCCGTTCGCCCGTCGTATCCAGACCGAGACCACGGTCCCGGCCGCTGCGGTCGGGCTCATCACCGAACCGGAGCAGGCCGAGCGGATCGTGGACGCCGGCGAAGCCGTCGCCGTGTTCCTCGGGCGCGAACTACTGCGAGACCCGTACTGGCCGCGAAAAGCCGCACTCGAATTGAATGCCCAGGTGACGCCGCAGATTCCGGCACAGTACGCCCGGGCGTACTGACGCTCGGGCCGACAAGCCCCCGGATCCTTTGCTACGGTAATCGCTCTTACAGCTGGTAGTCCCGCACCCCGGACGGTGGGGCGGGACCGAGCCACGAGCCAGAGCCGATCGGCGGGGGCCGCATCGCGCCGAAGGGCCGTGGGTTGCCGAACCCGACCAGCAATCGCCGTGCGGGCGACGAAAAGATGCGTGCATCAGGTACGTGCCCCGCGCGGGTGATAACTGCGCTGGGGAGCGCACGACATGAATGCACCAGACCACTCGATCACCTCGGCCGAGGTGGCCGAATCACCTGATGTCACAGTCACCGACGAGGCCTCCGTCAAACGCGCCGTCAAGGCCACCATGATCGGTAACGCCATGGAATGGTTCGACTTCGGCGTGTACGCCTACCTGGCGACCACCATCGGCAAGGTCTTCTTTCCCGAGGCCAGCGGTACCGCGCAGCTGTTGTCGACGTTCGCGATCTTCGCCGCAGCCTTCGTCGTCCGGCCGCTCGGCGGACTGTTCTTCGGTCCACTCGGCGACCGGATCGGCCGCAAGAAGGTCCTGGCCACGACGATCATCCTGATGGCGGGCAGCACGTTCGCGATCGGCCTGATCCCGAGCTACGGTTCCATCGGCCTCGTGGCACCGATCCTGCTGGTGCTGTTCCGGCTCGTGCAGGGATTCTCGACGGGCGGCGAGTACGGCGGCGCCAGCACTTTCGTCGCCGAGTACGCACCGGACAAGCGCCGCGGCTTCTTCGCGAGCTTCCTCGAGTTCGGAACCCTTGCCGGCTATGTCGCGGCCGCGGGCCTGGTCACCATCATCAGCACCGTCGTCAGCGCCGACGCGCTCGTCGACTGGGCGTGGCGGATCCCGTTCCTGCTCGCCGGTCCGCTCGGCCTGATCGGCCTCTACCTACGGCTGCGACTGGAGGAGACGCCCGCGTTCCAGCAGATGGAGCAGGCCGAAGAGCGTTCGCCGGCAGACGAATCCACGGGTGGCAAACTGCGCGAGACCCTGGTGGAGAACTGGCGTCCGCTCGTGTTGTGCGTCATCCTGGTCGCCACGTACAACATCGCGCACTACGGCCTGCTCAGCTACATGCCGACGTACCTGTCGAACACGCTCGGCTACGACGAATCGCACGGCCTGGTTCTCATGATCGTCGTGATGCTCATCATGATGGTCGGCATCAGCTTCGTCGGAAAGCTGTCCGACCGGGTGGGTCGTAAACCGTTGCTGCTGGCGGGTTTCGTCGGATTCTTCGCACTGTCGCTGCCCGCGTACCTCTTGATCGGGGTCGGCAACTACTTCACCGTCTTCCTCGGCCTCGCGATCCTCGGCGGGCTGCTGCTGCTCTTCGTGGGCGTCTTCCCGTCGGTCCTTCCCGCGTTGTTCCCCACCGGGATCCGCTACGGCGGCCTGGCGATCGGATACAACCTCGCGGTGTCGATCTTCGGTGGCACCACTCCCCTGGTCCTGACGGCCCTGCAGGACGCGACCGGCAGCGACCTCGTCGCGCCGATGTACATGATGGTCGCCGCGGTCGTCGGTGGCGTCGCGGTGCTGCTCATCTCGGAGACCGCCCGGAAGCCGCTGGAGGGTTCGCCGCCCGCCGTGGCCACGGACGCCGAGGCCCGTCGCATCCTCAAGCGTCTCCGCCGCAGCAAGAGCGACGCATCCGCGACGCACGCACCGGAGACGGCAGCCGTCGACGCGGGCTAGTCTCGGGATATGTCCGCTCCCAGGGTCGCCGTCGTCGGCAGCGTCAACATGGACATTCTGACGGCGACCGAGCGATTGCCCCGGCCGGGCGAAACGATTCTCGGCAGCGCCTTCGCCGCCACCCCCGGCGGCAAGGGCGCCAACCAGGCGATCGCAGCCGCGCGGGCGGGCGGTGACGTGACGTTCGTCGGCGCCGTCGGTTCCGACGTGTTCGCGCTCGACCTGCGTCAGGCCCTCGTCGACGCGGAAGTCGACACCGGTTTCCTGCGGGAGGTCGACGGGCCGAGCGGGATCGCGGCGATCACCGTCGACGCCGCCGGGGAGAACTGCATCGTCGTGGTCCCGGGTGCGAACAGCACCGTGGTGGATCTGACACCCGCGGAGCTCGCGGCGGTCGCCGATGCCGACGTCCTGCTCTGCCAACTCGAGATCCCGCTCGGCACCGTCGTGGCCGCGGCCGCGCACGCCGCGGCCCACGGCACCGTCGTCATGGTGAATCCGTCTCCCGCACAACCTCTTCCTCGCGAACTCGTGGAACTGGTCGACGTGCTGCTCGTCAACGAAACCGAGTCCGCACAACTCGGCGCCGACGTCACCGGCGCCGTCGCCCACCTGGTGACCACCCGGGGACCGGCGGGCGCCGACTACGCGGGCGGCGACGGCGTCACGCTCCACGCCGATTCCCCCGAGGTCGCGGTGGTCGACACGACCGGCGCCGGGGACGCTTTCGCCGGCGCCCTCGCGGTGTCCTGGCTGCGCGGGCCCGCCGCGGCGGTCCCGTTCGCGTGCACGGCCGGCGCGCTCGCCACCACGCGCCGCGGCGCCTCCACGTCGTCGCCGACCCTCGCCGAGATCGAGGCGGCCCTACCCGGCTGAGGCGCCCCCCGGATCTCCGCCGGCCTCGTCGATGTCACCCCTCTCGTGCACCATGGGGGCATGACGACCGCCACCGCACCCGCACTCCGTGACGAGGCCGAACGGCTGCTCCGCGAACTGGCAGGCGAGCACGCCACCCTCCGCGACGACCAGTGGACGGCGATCGAGGCGCTCGTGGTGGGCCGCAGGCGGGCGCTGGTCGTCCAGCGGACGGGCTGGGGCAAGTCGGCGGTCTATTTCATCGCCGCGAAGCTCCTGCGCGCGCACGGGCACGGTCCGACGGTCATCGTGTCGCCGCTCCTGGCCCTGATGCGGAACCAGGTGGCGTCGGCCGAGCGGGCGGGTGTGCGCGCCGCCACCATCAACTCCGGGAACGTCACCGAGTGGGACGAGATCCACACAAGGGTCGCCGAGAACGAACTCGACGTACTGCTGGTCAGCCCCGAACGCCTCAACAACCCCGACTTCCGGGACCAGGTCCTTCCTTCCCTCGCCGCCGACGCGGGACTGGTCGTCGTCGACGAGGCGCACTGCGTGTCGGACTGGGGGCACGACTTCCGTCCCGACTACCGGCGGATCCGCACCCTGATCGCGGAGCTCGGCGAGGGCATCCCCGTGCTCGCGACCACCGCCACCGCGAACGACCGCGTGGTCTCCGACGTCTCCACGCAGCTGGGGGTCGGCGGCGCGGAGACCCTCGTCCTCCGGGGTGGCCTCGAACGCGAATCGCTGCACCTGTCGGTCGTCCAGATTCCGGAGGCCACCGCCCGCGCGGCCTGGCTCGCCCAGAAGCTCGACAGCCTGCCCGGGTCGGGCATCATCTACGCACTCACCGTGTCGGCGGCGCGGGACCTGGCGAGCCTGCTGTCGGAGCAGGGCCACACGGTCGCCGCGTACACCGGGCAGACCGACGCCGCCGAACGGGAGAGCCTCGAACAGGATCTGCTCGGCAACCGGGTCAAGGCCCTCGTGGCCACGTCCGCGCTGGGAATGGGGTTCGACAAGCCCGACCTGGGGTTCGTCGTGCACCTCGGCGCACCCTCGTCCCCCATCTCCTACTACCAGCAGGTGGGGCGTGCGGGACGCTCCACCGATCGCGCCGAGGTGATCCTGCTGCCGGGATCCGAGGACAAGCAGATCTGGAGTTATTTCGCGTCCGTGGCGTTCCCCCGCGAGCACGTGGTGCGCCGGGTGATCGAGGTCCTCGACACCGACCGGCCGCAGTCGACGCAGGCGCTCGAGCCTCTGGTGGAGCTGGGGCGCACGCGCCTGGAGATGGTGTTGAAGGTCCTCGACGTCGACGGTGCGGTGCGCCGGGTGCGCGGGGGCTGGGTGGGCACCGGGCAGCCGTGGACGTACGACACCGACCGCTACGAGCGTCTCGAGCGGGCCCGTGAGTCCGAGCAGCGGGCGATGATCGACTACCAGCGGATCACCACGTGCCGGATGGCGTTCCTGCGCGAGCAGCTCGACGATCCGGGCCTGGCTGCGGGGACCGCGGACTGCGGGCGGTGCGACAACTGCACCGGAGTGCGCCACGACGCGACCGTGGACGCCGCGGCGGTGCAACAGACCAGATCGCGCCTCGAGCGGCCTGGTGTGGATCTGGCGCCCCGTAAACAGTGGCCCACGGGACTCGCGAAGCTCGGCGTGAAGCTGTCCGGGAAGATCACCGACGGCCCCGAACCGGGGCGCGTCCTGGGCCGGCTGTCCGACCTCGGCTGGGGTCAGCGGCTCCGTTCCCTCCTCGACGAACCGGACGGCCCGGCCCCCGACGCCGTCCTGAAGGCCTGCATCCAGGTGCTCGCGTCCTGGGACTGGGCCGAGCGGCCCACCGCGGTCATGGCCGTCGAATCCGCCACCCACCCGATCCTGTCGGCCTCGATCGCGGGGCAACTCGCAGCCGTCGGACGGCTCACCGACCTGGGAGTTCTGCGGCTGCGCCCGGAGCATCCGCCGGTGTCGGCGGCCAACTCCGCCTACCGGGTGGCCGGACTCGTCGACGCGTGGGAGGCCCCGGCCCTTCCCGAAGGCGCCGGTCCGGTGTTGCTCGTCGACACCCTCACGGACACCGGCTGGACCCTCACGATGGCCGCCAGAACGGTTCTTGCTGCAGGCGCCACCTCCGTCCTCCCCTTCGCGCTCGCGAGTCTCAAATAGGCGAAGTGTGTCGCTTGCGGTTTACCCAAGAGTTACATAATGTGATGAGCATCACTTTGCACGTCTCACCTGCAAAGCTCCGCCACCTGAACTGTCCAATTTCGCGAGGCACGTGAAATCGAAGGGGATGGTTGTTAGGTTCGAATTTCCAATGACGCCTGTTCAGAAGAGTGCCAACCCGACCACCGCGCCGGACGCGGTGTTGTTCAGAAGTCCAGAGATCACTGACGGAGTCCGGCTCTGGGAGATCGCCAGGAACACGGAAGTGCTCGACCTCAATTCGAGCTACGCATACCTGTTGTGGTGTAGAGATTTCAGCCGCTCGTCGGTCGTCGCAGTCGTCGACGAGCGCGTCGTGGGGTTCGTCACGGGGTTCATCCGTCCCGAATCCCCAGCGACGCTGTTCGTCTGGCAAGTTGCCGTAGACGCAGACCAGCGTGGCAAGGGAATTGCCGGTCGCATGCTGAGCGCGTTGCTCGATCGACTTGCACCCGAAGGTATTACCCACCTCGAGACGACGATCAGCCCCGACAACGAAGCGTCGATCGCGCTGTTCACCGCATTGGCGCGTCGCCGAGATACGGCGATCAACAAGCAAGATCTGTTCTCCCCTAACGATTTTCCCGATGGACACGAAGCCGAAGATCTGTACACGATCGGCTAAGAGCATGCCCCGGAGGAATGCAGCAACATGACTACTTTTGATATGAACATCTTCGAGAGCCTCGAGTCCGAGGTTCGCAGCTACAGCCGCGGCTGGCCCGCCGTCTTCGAGTCGGCGTCGGGATCGTGGATCCGCGACGAGAACGGCCGCGACTACCTCGATTTCTTCGCCGGCGCCGGTTCGCTGAACTACGGCCACAACAACCCGGTCCTGAAGTCGGCGCTGGTCGACTACATCGTCGGCGACGGCATCACGCACGGTCTCGACATGTCGACCGTGGCCAAACGCGAACTGCTCGAGACATTCGAGGACAAGATCTTGAAACCGCGAGGTCTCGACTACAAGGTCCAGTTCCCCGGACCCACCGGCACCAACACGGTCGAGGCCGCCCTGAAATTGGCCCGCAAGGTCACCGGTCGTTCGTCGATCATCAACTTCACGAACGCTTTTCACGGGATGACACTCGGCGCCCTGTCGGTCACCGGTAACTCGATGAAGCGTGCCGGCGCCGGTATCCCGCTGGTGCACGCCACCCCGATGCCGTTCGACAACTACTTCGACGGAGTCACCGAGGACTTCCACTGGTTCTCCCGGGTGCTCGACGACTCGGGCAGTGGCCTGAACCGGCCGGCCGCCGTAATCGTCGAGACCGTGCAGGGTGAGGGCGGCGTCAACGTCGCCCGTCCCGAGTGGCTGCGTGCCCTCGCCGACCTGTGCGCCGAGCGCGACATCCTGCTGATCGTCGACGACGTGCAGATGGGGTGCGGACGCACCGGCCCGTTCTTCTCGTTCGAGATCGCGGGCATCACTCCGGATATCGTGTGCCTGTCGAAGTCGATCGGCGGCTACGGCCTCCCGATGGCGCTGACGCTGTTCAAGCGCGAACTCGACGTGTGGGGCCCGGGCGAGCACAACGGCACGTTCCGCGGCAACAACCCGTCGTTCGTCACGTCGAAGGTCGCCCTGGACCACTACTGGTCCGACGACACCCTGCACGAGTCGACGCTGGCCAAGGGCGACAAGATCCACCAGGCGTTCACCGACCTGGCGAACCAGTTCGACGGCTCCGTCTCCACCCGCGGCCGCGGTCTCGTCCAGGGCCTCGTGTTCGACGAGCCGGAGAAGGCGGGCAAGGTGTGCGCACTCGCGTTCGACGAAGGACTGCTCGCGGAGACCTCCGGCCCGTCCGACGAGGTGGTCAAGCTCCTGCCGGCGCTCACCATCACCGACGAGGAACTGGACCACGGCCTCGCGATTCTCGCCGACGCCACCAGCAAGGTTTGCAGCTAGAGAGAGGACTGACACTTCCATGATCGTTCGCACCACCGCAGAGATCACCGACACCGAGCGCGACATCACCAGCGAGGACGGCAACTGGCGCAGCAAGCGCATCATCCTCGGCGGCGACAAAGTGGGTTTCTCGTTCCACGAGACCACGATCAAAGCGGGTTCGGTCAACGAGTTCCACTACGCCAACCACGTCGAGGCCGTCTGGCTCGTCGAGGGAACCGGCAAATTGATCGACCTCGACAACGACAAGGTCTACGAACTCGGCCCCGGTTCGATGTACCTGCTCAACGGTCACGAGCGTCATCGCGTGGAGCCCGACACCGAGATGCGCATGCTGTGCGTGTTCAACCCGCCCGTCACCGGCCGTGAGGTCCACGACGAAAATGGTGTCTACCCCTTGATCGAGGTTCCCGCGTAAGTTCGACCCATGGTCGTCGACGCTGCTGTTCCAGCCATAGCCATCGGACCCGCCCCGGACCCGCTCCTCGAGGATGCGGTGCGCCGGGGCGGTGCCCGTGTCGCCCCCCTCGAGTCCGCTGACGCCCTGGTCTGGACCACCGGTCCGATCGGGTTCCCGGACCCGTTGCCCGGAAACATCCGCTGGGTGCAACTGAACTCCGCGGGCGTCGAGGAGTGGTTCGCCGCGAAGGTGATCAGACCCGACTCCACTGTGCTGTGGACGTCCGCGGCGGGCGCGTTCGCCGCCACCGTCGCCGAGCACGCGCTGACGCTGCTGCTGGCCGGGGTGCGGGCACTTCCCGAGCACCTCGAGGCGAAGACCTGGCGCCAACAGGAGTTCTTCTCGAAGATCGGTACCCTGCGGGGCACCACGGTCGCCATCGTGGGTGCCGGCGGCATCGGCAAGGCGCTGATCCCGATGCTCGCGGGTGTCGGGGCCGACGTCATCGCGGTGAACCGCTCCGGCAGCCCCGTACCGGGCGCGATCGAGACACTCCCCACCACCCGCCTGGGCGAGGTGTGGGCCCGCGCGGATCACTTCGTGCTCGGCGCTCCCGCCACCGACGCCACACACCATCTGGTCGGTGCCGCGGAATTCGCCCAGATGAAGCCGACCGCGTGGGTGATCAACGTGGCGCGCGGCTCCCTCGTCCACACCAACGCGTTGGTGAAGGCGCTGCGGGACAACACCATCGGCGGAGCGGGGCTCGACGTCACCGATCCGGAGCCGCTTCCCGACGGTCACCCGCTGTGGGACCTGCCCAACGTGATCATCACCCCGCACGATTCCAACCCGCCGTCGGTCCGTCCGCCGGCGTTCGCCGAGCACGTGGCACTGAACGTGACTCGTTTCGTCGCGGGCGAGAATCTCACCGCGCTGATCGATCCTGTCGTCGGATACTGAGCTTTCGCTACTCTGGAGTGCGTGTTCGACCGACTGATCGACGTACTCGGCGGCCGGCGGCTGTGTGTGATCACCGGCGCCGGCATCTCGACGGATTCCGGTATCCCCGACTACCGGGGCCCGGATTCGCCGCCGCGCAATCCCATGACGTTCCAGCAATTCACCGGTGACCCCGAGTTCCGCCGCCACTACTGGGCGCGGAACCACGTGGGATGGCGGCACATGGACGCCGCGCGGCCCAACACCGGGCATCGCGCCCTGGCGGGCCTCGAACGGGCGGGCGTCGCGAGCGCGGTCATCACACAGAACGTCGACCTCCTGCACACGAAGGCAGGCAGTCGCCGGGTGATCGACCTGCACGGCACGTACGCCCAGGTCCGGTGCCTGAACTGCGACGCCCTGATCTCGCGCGCGACGCTCGCCGACCGGCTCGAGCGGGCCAACCCCGGTTTCGCCGAAACCGTCGCTGCCACAATGGGAGTGGAGATCGCACCGGACGCCGACGCGGTGATCACCAGCACCGGGCATTTCCGGATGGTCGACTGCGAGGCGTGCGGCGGACTGCTCAAACCCGACATCGTCTACTTCGGCGAATCCGTGCCGAAAGCGAGGGTGGCCGCCGCGTACGCCGTGGTGGACGAGGCCGAGGCGCTGCTGGTGGCCGGGTCGTCGCTCACGGTCATGTCGGGACTGCGGTTCGTCCGCCGCGCCGCGAAACTCGGAATCCCGATCGTCATCGTCAACCGGGGGACGACGCGCGGCGACGAGTTCGCCACACTCACCGTCCACGCCGGCTGCTCGGAGGCACTCACCGCGCTGCTCGACGCGTCGTCCGCGCTGCCCGCCTGAGCGTCAGCGCGTCAGAGCGGCACCAGGTCGTCGGCGTGGACCACGGGACGCTGCATCTCGGCGGGCAGTTCCTGCGTCGACTTGCCCAGGATGTCGCTGATCTCCGCGGAGTCGTAGGCCACCACTCCCCTGGCCACCGGGCGTTCCTCGGGGCCGAGGAGTGACACGACGTCACCGCCGTAGAACCGCCCCGACACCCCGGTGATGCCCGCGGGCAGCAGCGAGCGCCGCTTGGTGACGACGGCGCGGACCGCACCCTCGTCGATGTGCAGGATCCCCTGCTCGTCCGCGGCGTGACGCACCCAGAACTTGCGCGCCGACAATCGCGACGGCCGGGCCGCGAACGCGGTCCCCACCCCGGCGTCCCGCAGCGCCGACCCGGCGTCCGAGGCAGCGGCGAGCAGGACCGGCACCCCGGCATCGGCCGCGAGGCGCGCGGCCGACAGCTTGGATGCCATGCCGCCGGTGCCGAGGGCGCCGCCCGAGCCCGCGACCACCCCGTCGAGATCCTCGGGGCTGTTCACTTCGGGAATCAGCGTCGCGTTGCCCTTGCGGGGGTCGCCGTCGTACAGCCCGTCGACATCCGACAGCAGCACGAGCGCGTCGGCGCCGACCAGGTGCGCGACGAGCGCCGCGAGCCGGTCGTTGTCGCCGAATCGCAGCTCCGCCGTGGCGACGGTGTCGTTTTCGTTGACGATCGCGACCGCATGCAGGGCGCGCAGGCGGTCGAGAGTGCGTTGCGCGTTGCGGTGCTGTGCGCGGCGGGCGATGTCGTCCGCGGTGAGGAGCACCTGCCCGACCGTGCGCCCGTACCGGGCGAACGACGTGCCCCAGGCGTGGGCCAGCGCCAGCTGGCCCACGCTCGCGGCGGCCTGTTTCGTCGCCAGGTCGCGTGGCCGCCTGGTCAGCCCGAGCGGGGCCAGGCCCGCGCCGACGGCCCCGGAGGACACGACGACCACGTCGGAACCGGCACGCATCCGTGCTTCGATTGCGTCGGCCAGCGCGTCGAGTCGACCGACGTCGAGCCCGCCGACCAGGCTGGTCAGCGCGGACGATCCGATCTTCACGACAATGCTGCCCGCCGACGCGACCGTGCGCCGGGTGGCGCTCACTGGTCTTCGGGGTCGAGGCCCTCGAGACCGCGACGGACCCTGGATGCGTGTTTGCGTTCGGTGGCGCCGATGCGCTCCACCTGGTCGAGACGCGGGTCGGTGCCGCGCCCGGTGCGGGTGAGGTCCACGCCGGCGGGTGTCTGCGGCTCCCAGTCGAAGCTCACGTCGCCGATCGTGACGGACGCGCCCGGTTCCGCGCCCTGCTTGACCAGTTCGGTTTCCACACCGAGCCGCGCGAGGCGGTCTGCGAGGTAACCCACGGCCTCGTCGTTGTCGAACTGCGTCTGCCGCACCCAGCGCTCCGGCCGCGTACCGCGGACGATGAACCCGCCGGGAATCTCGGGGTCGGCGACGACGCTGAAGCTGTTCTCGTTGGCGATCACGGGACGGATCACCTGACGCTTCGGCGCTGCCTTCGGGTGCGCCTCACGGTAGTCCGCGACCAGCTTCGCCAACGCGAACGTCAAGGGACGCAATCCTTCTCGGCTGACCGCCGAGATCGTGAAGATCGGCCACCCGCGGGCCTCGAGGTCGGGCGTCACCATCTCGGCCAGCTCGGCCGCCTCCGGCACGTCGGCCTTGTTCAGGATCACGATGCGAGGGCGGTCGGCGAGATCGCCGAGTCCGGTGTCCCCGGACAGCGCGCCCCTGTACGCCGCGAGTTCGGCCTCGAGCGCATCGATGTCGGAGATCGGATCGCGGCCGGGGTCGAGGGTCGCGCAATCGACGACGTGGGCCAGCACGGCGCACCGCTCGAGGTGACGCAGGAAGTCCAGTCCTAGCCCGCGGCCGTCGCTGGCGCCGGGGATGAGCCCGGGCACGTCGGCCACCGTGAACGTGGTGTCGCCGCTCGAGACGACACCGAGGTTCGGGACGAGGGTGGTGAACGGATAGTCGGCGATCTTCGGCTTCGCAGCCGAGAGGACGGACACGAGCGAGGACTTGCCCGCCGACGGGAATCCGACGAGCCCCACATCGGCCACCGATTTCAACTCGAGGACGAGTTCGCGCTCCACACCGTCTTCACCGAGGAGGGCGAAGCCCGGCGCTTTGCGCGCCTTGGAGGACAGGGCAGCGTTTCCGAGCCCGCCGCGGCCACCCTGGGCGGCCTCGAAACGGGTGCCGACACCGATGAGGTCGGCGAGGACGCGGCCGTCCTCGTCGAGCACGACGGTGCCGTCGGGGACCTTGAGGATCAGGTCGTCACCCTGGGCGCCGTCGCGATTGCTGCCCATACCCTGCTTGCCGTTGGTGGCCTTCGCGTGGGGGTGGAAATGGAAGTCGAGGAGGGTGTGGACGTTGCCGTCCACCTCGAGGACGACGTCACCGCCACGCCCGCCGTTGCCGCCGTCCGGGCCACCGAGCGGTTTGAACTTCTCCCGGTGTACGGAGGCGCAGCCATTGCCGCCTTTTCCGGCGCTGACGTGCAGCACGACGCGGTCAATGAATCGGGACATGACTGCCGGATCCTTCCTCAGTCAATTGTGTTGATCTCACTCTGAAACAAACAATAGGGGCGGACCGGGTATCTCGACCCAGGTCCGCCCCTATTTGGGAGCTTGAAACGCCCCTCACGGGACGATGCATACTCGCGGCAGGACTAGGCCTCTGCCGCCGCCGGAACGATGTTCACGGTCTTGCGTCCACGCTTGGTGCCGAACTCGACAGCACCGGCGGAGAGCGCGAAGAGCGTGTCGTCGCCGCCACGGCCGACGTTGACGCCGGGGTGGAAGTGGGTTCCGCGCTGACGCACCAGGATCTCGCCGGCGCTGACGGACTGGCCGCCGAAACGCTTCACGCCGAGTCGCTGAGCATTGGAATCGCGACCGTTACGGGAGCTGGATGCACCCTTCTTATGTGCCATGTTCTTGACCCTCCTCGGGTGAAATCAGCTCTGAAGCTCTAGCTACTTGATACCGGTGACCTTGAGGACCGTCAGCTTCTGCCTGTGGCCCTGACGCTTGTGGTAGCCGGTCTTGTTCTTGAACTTGTGGATCCGGATCTTCGGGCCCTTGGTGTGCTCGACGACCTCACCCGTGACCGAAATCTTGGCCAGCTTGTCGGCGTCGGTCGTCAGATCGGATCCGTCGACGACGAGAACGGGAGCAAGCGAGACAGCAGTGCCGGGCTCACCCTCGATCTTCTCGACCTTGACGAGGTCACCAACAGCGACCTTGTACTGCTTTCCGCCGGTCTTGACGATCGCGTACGTTGCCATCGGAGGGCTACCCCTTGCTTCTTCGAACTTGCTCGCGCCACAGTGTGCGCGACTGGTCTGGTGTGACGGCTAGCTCGGTCGAGGTCGCGCAGCCTTCACAGGTGAGGGCACAGCTGACCTTCATCGCCGAGTAGCGACTGGTCAAGGTTACAGGAAGGCAACCGTTCCGTACAAACCGGTGCCGATTGCCTTCCCGAGGTCCCTCGTCAGTTGTCGGCGTCCACCGGCGGACCCGCCGGACGCGCCGCGGCGCGGCGGCGACGCGGCTTACGCGGTGCGGCCTGCGCATCCGCACCGTCGGGCGATGGTGCCGACGGTCCGCTCACGGTCGACGCCGACATGGCCGGTTCCGGTTCCGGTGCGTGCTCCACATCGTGCTCCGGTGTCGGGATCACGAACACGGTGCCCGCACTCGGGGTTTCGGACACCGGCGCGGCCGCCGCCCTCGACACCCGACGACTCCGGCGCCGCGCCGGGGCCGCCTGCTCCGGTGTGATCGCCTCCGGTGTGACCGGCTCCGGCTCACGCTGCACGACGGGTTCCGGCGCCTCGGCGACCGGAGCCGTCGGGGTCGCAGATTCCCGGACCGCAGGCTCTGCCACCACAGGCTCTTCCACCACTGGCTCTTCCACCACAGCCTCGGCGACGACGGCCTCCTCGACCTCGGGCACCACGACGGCTTCCGCCGTCACCGCTGCCGGGGCCTCGGCCACAGCCTCTTCGATGCCGGGAACGTCGGCGGTTGGTGCCGTCTCCGCGGCCGGCTGCTCGGCTGCCGCGGCGACCGGCTCGGACTCGGGTGCGGGATGTGCGTGCGAAGCCTCCTCCTCGTGATGGTGGTGTGCCATCGCGAGGGCGACCGGGTGTGCCCGCTTGACGGTGGCGTCCACCGTCGGCGTCTCGTCGTGCGCGGCCGGCTGCGAGGTGTCCCCGCCGGACGACTTGTCGCGTCCCCGCTTCTTGCGGGAGCCACCGGAGTCGCCGCCACGGGACGACCCGCGCGAACCGCTGTCCTCCGAGGTCTTCACCTCGATCGGCTCCGCGTGGACGATGATGCCCCGGCCGTGGCAGTGCTCACACGTGGTGGAGAACGCCTCGACCAGCCCGGTGCCCAGCTTCTTCCGCGTCATCTGGACCAGGCCCAGCGACGTCACCTCGGACACCTGGTGGCGGGTGCGGTCGCGGCCCAGCGCCTCGGTCAGGCGCCGCAGCACGAGGTCGCGGTTCGACTCGAGGACCATATCGATGAAGTCGACGACGATCATGCCGCCGATGTCGCGCAGGCGCATCTGCCGCACGATCTCCTCGGCTGCCTCGAGGTTGTTCCGCGTGACGGTTTCCTCGAGGTTTCCGCCGGCACCGGTGAACTTGCCGGTGTTGACATCGACCACGGTCATGGCTTCGGTGCGGTCGATCACGAGGGTGCCGCCGGACGGCAGCCAGACCTTGCGGTCGAGGGCCTTGGCCAGTTGCTCGTCGATGCGGTGCGCCTCGAAGACGTCGATGCTGTTGTGCGAGGTGTGCTGCTCGAGTCGCGGCAGGAGGTCGGGTGCCACCGACTTGATGTACGACTCGACCGTCGACCAGGCCTTCTCCCCCTCGATGACGAGCTTGGAGAAGTCCTCGTTGAACAGGTCGCGGATGACCTTCACCAGGAGGTCGGGCTCTTCGTACAGCGCCTGCGGATTCCCGGACTTGCCGGATTCCGCCTTCGCTGCCTGCGTCTCGATCCCGGCCCACTGGTCCTGCAGGCGCTTCACGTCGCGCGCGAGTTCCTCTTCGCTGACACCTTCCGACGCGGTCCGGATGATGACTCCGGCGTCCGCGGGCACGATGTCGCGCAGGATGTCCTTGAGGCGCTTGCGTTCGGTGTCGGGCAGCTTGCGGCTGATCCCGGTGGACGTACCGCCCGGCACGTACACGAGGAAGCGGCCCGCGAGGCTGATCTGCGTGGTCAGCCGGGCACCCTTGTGTCCGACCGGATCCTTGCTGACCTGGACCAGCACCTGGTCGCCCGGCTTGAGGGCCTGCTCGATCTTGCGCGAGTTGCCACCGAGCCCGGCGGCCTCCCAGTTGACCTCACCGGCGTACAGCACACCGTTGCGACCGCGGCCGATGTCGATGAACGCCGCCTCCATGCTGGGCAGCACGTTCTGGACGCGTCCGAGGTACACGTTGCCGACCATCGACGCCGACGCCGACGTGGTGACGAAGTGTTCGACGAGGACGCCGTCCTCGAGGACCGCGACCTGTGTCGTGGCGTGTGGCTGCCCGGTGGCGATGCGGTCACGGACGACCATCACGCGGTCGACGGCCTCCCGGCGGGCCAGGAACTCCGACTCCGTCAGGATCGGCGGACGGCGGCGGCCGGCGTCGCGACCGTCGCGACGACGCTGACGCTTCGCCTCGAGCCGGGTCGACCCGGTGATGCCCTGGACCTCGTCCTTCGAGCGGCTCTTGTTACGCGGCTCGCGCTCGTGCACGACGGTGTTCGGCGGATCGTCCTCGGACGTGGTCTCGCCCGACTCGCCACCGGACTTGCGCCGGCGCCGGCGCCGGCGACGACGGCTCGAACCGTCGGAGTCACCCTCGCCGGTCTCGTCTTCCCCGGCCTGGTCGGTGTCGGCCTGTTCGGCGTCCGCGGGCTTCTCGTCGGAGTCCTTCTTCGGCTTGTCCTCGGGCTCGCGGCCCGCCTTGTCGGCGCTCTTCTCCTCGGGTGCGGTCTCCCGTGCGGACTCCTCCGCCTCGGCACCGTCGGTCTCGGTATCGGTGTCCTGCTCGTTGGGCTGCTCGCCACGGCCGCGACCGCGGCCGCGGCGGCCCCGGCGACGACGTCGCGGCTGATCGCCGTCGACGTCCGACTCGTCCGACTCGGTGTCGGCGGTGCCGGTGTCGGCGGTCTTCGCGGGCTCGGCCACCTCGTCACGCGTTTCGGGGGCGGGCGGCTGTTCGGTGGTGACGTCCGGCGTCCCGGCATCCCGGCGACTGCGGCGGCGACGCGGCGGGGTCTCGACGGCCGCGAGGTCGGGCTGCAGAAAGAGCGGGACCTGGGACACTGCGGGCGGAGTTGCTTCGGCAGGCTCCGCAGCGGGCGCCTCAACCTGGTAGGACGCGGTGGTGAACAGGTCGGGTGCGAGAGCGGCCTCGGACGGTGCGGCCTCCTCGGCGGGGGCTTCCGGGGCTTTGTCGGCTTCCGGGGCGGGGGCTTCCTCGGCGGGCGCCTCCGGAGCCGCGGCCTGCTCGGCCACCGCTTCCTCCGCGACGTCGGGAGCGATCGGTTCGGGAGCCACCTCGACGGCCGGCTCGGCGACCGGCTCCGCGGCGACCGGCTCCGCGGGCGCCTCGGCAGGTGCCGCGGGCACCTCGGGTGCAGTTTCCGCAGGTGAAAGAGCTGCGTAAACACGGTAGGCCATGTCACGTTGCAGGCTGGACTGCGCGCTGCGCAGCTCCAGTCCGAGGGCCGCGGCCTCGGCGAGAACCTGCTTGCTCGTCACGCCCATCAACTTGGCGAGGGCGTGAACACGCATCTTCTCCGGAAGATCGGGCACCGCACTCCCAGCGGCGGCCGTATCGTTCGGCTCTGAATTTGTGGGCGGCGCTTGATCGGCCACGTAATCTCCTCAGCCCCCGGGCGCGTCCACTCCCCGTTTCGGGGAATGTCACGCGGCCACGCGAGGGCGCAGTGTGTGTACTCGCGCCCCAGGTGTGAAGCGCGAGATTGTCTGGTCTCGCTCCACACAGCGCGTGCAGTGTCCGTTTTCACTGCACACCCGTGTGGTGCCTTGCGGATGGCCGTCATCCACGGCGCGAGCGCCTGATCATCCAGCGTGCCGATACGTCCAGGTATTTCCCGTTGACGCAGGGGCAGCGATGAAGGGCATCGAGCCGTGGGGTCATCCGGTCGAAGCCACGTAGTGCACAAATTGCGGTCCGACCACTGTCAGTATCCCACACGTGTGCCGCAGTCCGCGCCAGCGGCGCACCTATCCGTCTGGAACAAGTTCCGCACGCGATACGCCGCCGGCCCGGCGGGCAGGTTCGGTGGATGGAGAGGCGGTCGGTGGGTGAAGAGGGGGTCAGCTACCGGCGAGGTGGGGGAACCAGAGAGCGATCTCGCGCTCGGCCGACTCCACGGAGTCGGAGCCGTGAACCAGGTTCTCCTGAGCCTCGAGCCCGAAATCGCCGCGGATCGTGCCCGGAACCGCCTTCTCGACCGGGTCGGTGCCGCCGGCCAGCTGCCGGAACGCCGCGATGGCCCGGGGACCCTCGATCACGGCCGCCACGAGCGGTCCACCCGTGATGAACTCCAGCAGGCCCGGGTAGAACGGGCGGCCTTCGTGCTCGGCGTAGTGGGAAGCAGCGATGTCGCCGGGAGCGGTGCGCAGGTCGAGCGCAGAGATCGTCAGACCCTTCCGCTCGATCCGACCGAGGATTTCTCCTACATATCCGCGGGCAACGGCATCGGGCTTGATCAGTACAAGGGTGCGCTCAGTCACGGCGGACAGCCTAAATGGTCAGCCGCGCTGCCCCGGCAGCAGGCCCCGCTCCATTCGTTGCCGGACATTCCGACGGAAGTACAGAAGGTAGCCCCACAGGATGGCGAAGACCACTCCGACCGAGCCGATGGACACGTGGACGAAGAAGCCGAACAGGAGTCCCACCTGCAACAACAGGTTGTACTTCATCGCCCACGGGCGGCCCTGGAGGCCCGCGCCGAGGATCATGAGCACCGCCAGCCCCACGAGGTACGTTCCCGACCACCAGGTCAGGCCGCCGCCGACGGTCGCGACCACCGGCAGGGCGAGAAGCACCACGATCGCTTCCAGGATCAAGGACCCGGCCACCACTCCGCGGAACCCCTTCCAGGGGTCCTTGGTCGGCGGCCCGAACTCCGGTTCCGAAGCCTTCGAGCCTGACTCGCTCACGCTGGGTCCTTTCCGAAGAGGGTGCGGGCCACACCGGCGGTCACCACGGATCCGGTGACCACGACGCCGGCACCCGACACTGCTTCACCGGGCTCCGCGACCTCCTCGGCCAGCCCGATGGCCGTTTCCAGCGCGTCAGCGAGGGTGGGCGCCACCACCACCCGCTCGTCGCCGAACTTCGCGACGGCGAGGTTGGCGAGGTCGTCGACGTCCATGGCCCGCGGGGACCCGTTGTGCGTCACCACGAGTTCGTCGAACACGGGTTCCAGCGCCGACAGGATGCCGTCGACGTCCTTGTCCCCCATCACACTCACGACACCGACGAGTTTGCGGAAGTCGAATTCACCGGTCAGCGCGGCGGCGAGCGCACGGGCCCCGTCCGGATTGTGGGCGGCGTCGATGAAGACGGTCGGGGCGCTGCGCACCCGTTCCAGTCGTCCCGGATTGACGACCGAGGCGAATGCTTCCCGGATCGCGTCCTGGTCGAGCTGCCGCTCGGGGCCCGCACCGAAGAACGCCTCGACGGCAGCAAGGGCGAGAGAAGCGTTGCGCGCCTGATGTTCTCCGTGGAGGGGCAGGAAGATGTCGGTGTACACGCCACCGAGCCCCTGGAGTTCCAACTGCTGGCCCCCGACGGCGATCTGCCGGGCGAGCACCGTGAACTCGGAGCCCTCCCGCGCGACTGCGGCATCGACCTCGACGGCCCGGCGAAGCAGGACGTCCATCACTTCCGGTGTCTGCTCCGCGAGGATCGCGACGGTGTCGCGCGGCACCGGGGCGTCTTCGCGCCCTTTCTTGATGATCCCGGCCTTTTCCTCGGCGATCCCGGCGAGGTCGTCGCCGAGGTATTCGGCGTGATCGAGGCTGATCGGGGTGATCACCGCGATCTCTCCGTCGATGACATTGGTTGCGTCCCAGCGCCCGCCGAGACCCACCTCGACCACGGCGACGTCGACGGGCGCCTCGGCGAACGCGGCGTACGCCATCGCGGTGAGCACCTCGAACTTGCTCATCGCCGGGCCGCCGGCAGCCTGCGACTGCTGGTCGATCATCTGGACGTACGGCTCGATCTCCCGGTACGTGTCGACATAGCGGCGCGGCGATACCGGGCGCCCGTCGATGCTGATGCGCTCGGTCGCGAGCTGCAGGTGGGGGCTGGTGGTGCGGCCCGTGCGCCGGTGCAGCGCCGTGAGCAGCGCATCGATCATCCGTGTCACCGACGTCTTACCGTTGGTGCCGGTGACGTGGATCGCCGGGTACCCGTGCTGCGGCGACCCGAGAATGTCCATCAGCGCCGCGATCCGGCTCAGCGACGGCTCGATCTTCGTCTCGGGCCACCGCTTGTCGAGTTCCGCCTCGACCAGCGTCAACTCGGCGAGGTCGACGGGGCTGACTTCCTCCGGCGTGAAGTCGGGTGAGGTCACGCGCCTTCCAGCTCCTTCAATCGCTTGGTGATGCGTTCGATTTCTTCCGTCGCGATCTGCTGGCGCGTCCGGATCTTCTCCTTCACCGCGTCCGGGGCCTTCGCGAGAAACGCCTCGTTGGAGAGTTTCGCGGTGGTGCCGGTGAGTTCCTTCTGCGCCGCGGCGAGGTCTTTCTCCAGCCGCGCCTTCTCGGCGCCGAGATCGACGTTGCCGGACGTGTCGAGGTCGACGGTCACGGTCGCCTTGCTCAGGCGCACCTCCACCGAGGCGGACACGGTGAACCCGTCCTCCGGGTCCGTCAGTCGCGCGAGCGACGTGACGGCGGCGAGCTGGGTGCCCAGATCGGCCTCGGCGATCCCGCCGATCCGTGCGGGCACGCGCTGCGAGGGCTTGAGCCCCTGATCGCTGCGGAAGCGGCGCACCTCCGTCACCAGCCGCTGCATGTCCTCGATGCGCTGGGCCGCAACCGAATCCGCCTCGGCACCGCTCGACTGCGGCCACTGCGCCACCACGACGGACTCACCGCCGGTGAGCACCTTCCACAGGGTTTCCGTGACGAACGGGATCACCGGGTGGAGCAGACGCAGCAGCGCGTCGAGGACGTTGCCGAGCACGGTCCTCGTGTTCGCGGCGACGGTCTCGTCCTCGGCGAACTGCACCTTGGCCAGTTCGAGGTACCAGTCGCAGACCTCGTCCCACGCGAAGTGGAACAGCGCCTCGCACGCCTTGCTGAACTCGTACCGGTCGAACGCGGCGTCGACCTCCCCGCGCACCTGCTCCAGGCGGTCCAGAATCCACCGGTCCGCGTCGGTCAGGTCGCCGCGGTCGGGCAGTGCTGCCGGTGCCGCCCCGTTCATGAGCGCGAACTTGGTGGCGTTGAACAGCTTGGTCGCGAAGTTCCGCGAGGACTGTGCGTGGTCCTCGCCCACGGACAGGTCGCTGCCCGGGTTCGCGCCACGGGCCAGCGTGAACCGTAGGGCGTCGGCGCCGAAACGGTCGACCCAGTCGAGCGGGTCGATGCCGTTGCCCCGCGACTTCGACATCTTCTTGCCGAACTGGTCGCGGACGAGGCCGTGCAGGAACACGTCCTCGAACGGCATCTGCGGTCCGGATTTGCCTTCGCTGAACACCCCGTCGCTTCGCTCGCCCCGCCCGGAAATAGCGTCGTCCTCCGACACGTACGTGCCGAACATCATCATCCGCGCCACCCAGAAGAACAGGATGTCGTAACCGGTGACGAGAACACTGGTGGGATAGAACTTCTCGAGTTCGGGCGTCTTGTCGGGCCAGCCCATGGTCGAGAACGGCCACAATCCGGAGGAGAACCAGGTGTCCAGGACGTCGGGATCCTGCACCCAGCCCTCAGGGGCGGTCTCGTCCGGTCCGAAGCACGCGACCTCACCGTCGGGGCCGTACCAGATCGGGATCCGGTGCCCCCACCACAGCTGTCGGGAGATGCACCAGTCGTGCATGTCGTCGACCCAGGCGAACCAGCGCGGTTCCTGACTGGCCGGATGGATGACGGTGTCACCGTTGCGCACCGCGTCGCCCGCCGCCTTCGCGAGCGACTCGACCTTCACCCACCACTGCAGCGACAGGCGCGGCTCGATGGACTCGCCGGTGCGCTCGGAGTGCCCGACGCTGTGCAGGTAGGGCCGCTTCTCCGCGACCACGCGACCCTGCTCGGCGAGCGCCTCACGCACCTTGACCCGCGCCTCGAAGCGGTCGAGTCCGTCGAATTGCGTTCCCGTGTCGGCGATCTTGCCGGTCTTGTCCATGATGGTCGGCATCGGCAGGTTGTGCCGCAGACCCATCTCGAAGTCGTTGGGGTCGTGCGCCGGAGTGATCTTCACGGCGCCGGTGCCGAATTCGGGATCGACGTATTCGTCCGCGATGATCGGGATGGCGCGGCCGGTGAAGGGGTGTTCGAGCGTCGTCCCGATCAGGTGCTTGTACCGCTCGTCCTCGGGGTGGACGGCCACGGCGGTATCACCGAGCATCGTCTCGACACGGGTGGTCGCGACCACCACGTGCGGTTCGTCGTCGTTCAACGAGCCGTACCGCAGCGAGACCAGCTCGCCCTCGACGTCCTCGAATTTCACCTCGATGTCGGAGATCGCGGTCTGCAGCACGGGCGACCAGTTGACGAGACGCTCGGCGCGGTAGATCAGCCCGTCGTCGTACATGCGCTTGAAGATGGTCTGGACGGCGCGGGAGAGGCCGTCGTCCATGGTGAAGCGGTCGCGGCTCCAGTCGACGCTGTCGCCGATGCGGCGCATCTGGGCTCCGATGGTGCCTCCGGACTCGCGCTTCCAGTCCCACACCTTGTCGATGAACAGCTCGCGGCCGAAGTCTTCCTTCGTCTTGCCGTCGACGGCGAGCTGCTTCTCGACGACGGTCTGCGTCGCGATGCCCGCGTGGTCCATGCCCGGCAGCCACAGCACCTCGTAGCCCTGCATCCGCTTGCGGCGGCTCAGTGCGTCCATCAACGTGTGGTCGAGGGCGTGACCCATGTGCAGGCTGCCGGTGACGTTGGGCGGCGGCAGCACGATGGAATAACCGGGCTTGGGGCTGCGGGGATCCGCCCGGAAGTAACCGGCGTCTACCCAGCCCTGATACAGATCGGCCTCGACGGCGCTGGGCTCCCAGCTCTTCGGGAGGGCATCGGCACGGTTCTGGGGATTTTCTGGAGCTGCACTGGTCACCCGTCGAGTCTAATGAACGGCCGGTGGGCCGACGACGGGGCTACCGGACCGCCCCGCTACTGGTCGCTGAACAGTGCTCGGTGCACCTCGGTCGCGGTGCGATGCTCCTGGTCGACGGGACGCAGCGACTCGGCGGCCTCCTCTCCGGCGGCCTGGGATCCTGCGGTGCTGTGCAGCTCGGAGAAGAGCTGCACGTGGTGGTCGTTCAAGGGATTCCTCCGGTTCGTCTGCCGCAGCCGTGCGGCAACCACTCGAGAGTGTCGAGTATGCATCGAAAGGTACGCCGATCCGCGGCGACACGACGACGGCGCGCCGGTCGTGTTGCCGGACACGCGCGGCAGCGGACTCAGCGGGCGCGTTCCGCCACCACGCAGGCCATGTAGAGCGTCATCCCCAGCCCCGGTTCGTCGAGCGGGCGACCGAGGAGCCGCGCGATCTTGTCGAGGCGATTGGCGAGAGTGTTGCGGTGGACGTGCAGCCTCTTCGCGGCCCGGCTGGAGTTGAACCCGCACTCCCCCCAGGCGATCAATGTGTCCTGAAGGTGCGGCCAGTCGGCGTCGGTGGTCAACGCCCCGAGCGTGGCCCGCGACAGCCGGTCCCGGGTCTCCGCAGGAATCACCGAGACGGCCTGGTGCAGCCGGAACCGGTCGATGTCGTACACGTGACCGCGCGGGTCGAGAACGGAGCCGAGCCGAAGCGCGTCGTATGCGTCCTGGGAGGAGAGGTTGAGCTGTTCGACGCCGTGCGCGATCGAACCGATTCCGACCCGCGTGTCCCATCCTTCGTCGCGAACCAGCGACACGTACTTCCGGCACCTGTCCGTGAGCGCCGCGTCCGCAGTGGGAGTGTGCGCCGAGATCGCCGTGGTGACCGCCACGACCTGCCGGGCGAGCGGTGCGACGAGGTCGCTCGCCGAATCGAACACGGTCTGCACCGCGTGCAGGACCTTGTGGGACGACGGTTGCCCCGACACGGCTGCGTCGTCGACGTGCCGGTCGTAGCCGATCAGCACCACCACCCGGGGGATGCGCAGGTCGTACCCCAGACCCGTTGCCCTCCGGACGATCTGGGCCTCGGTGAACGTGGAGCGATGCCAGTCGCAGATGTCGCGGAGCAACTCTTCCGCGGCCCGCTCGTAGGTGAGCCGGGTACCGATCCGCGACGCCTCCTGCATCAGGATCTCGGTCTGCCGCTTGACCACCAGCCCGAACTGTTCGACTTGCTCCGGCGAGCCGGACAGTCCGATGGTCCCCACGACCTCGCCGTCGATGACGAGCGGGATGGTGACACCGGGCAGGCTGCCGACGAGGTCGCGGACATCCGCGGCCGAGTGCGCGATCATCCGCCGAGCACGGATCACCTCGATCGACGCCTGGTGGAACTGGCCGATGCGACGCTCGTCGCCGCTGCCGACCACCGTGCCGGATGCGTCCGTGATGAGCACGTTGAAACCTATGACGTCGGTGATCTCGTTCGCAATCTGTTGCGCCAGAGCCTCACTCAGCATTCTCAACTCCTTCGCCGAGCGCATCGACTGTGCATGACGCACAATCAGTCGCCGAATACAGTGTAACTTCAGGGCATCTTGACTAGTGACTCCGGTCACATGCCGTTCCTACGATGGGCTCATCCCAACTAGGAGTTCACATGGCAATCCTCGACTGGATACTTCTCGGTGCCTACTTCCTGCTACTCGTCCTGATCGGCGTCCAGACCATGCGTCGCGTCAAGTCCCCGGACGATTTCGCGGTGGCGGGTAACCGAATCATCTGGCCGGTCTTCTTCGGCAGCCTGGCCGCGGCCTTCCTCGGCGGCGGGGCCTCACTCGGGGTCGCCGGCGCCGCGATGCGCGACGGCTACGTGTACATGTTCGCCTTCTGCGCCTTCGGTGTTCAAACGGTGCTCGTCGGCTACTTCGTCGCACCCCGGCTCAAGAACTACATCGGCGCCCACACCCTCGGCGACATCATGGAGACCCACTACGGCCGACCGGCCAAACTGGTCACCGGCGTGCTGTCCGTGGTCCTGTGTGCCGGCATCCTCGGCGCCCAGGCACTGGCCATCGGCACCGTCGTCAACGCCACCCTCGACGTACCCACCGTGCCCGCGGTCATCATCGGCATGGGCGTGGTGGTGCTCTACTCTTCGTTCGGTGGAGCCTGGGCGGTCATCCAGACCGACCTGCTGCAGTTCGTGTTCCTGGGCGTGCTGCTTCCGGTGGCGCTGCTCATCGGACTCGACGCGGTCGGCGGACCGTCAGCTCTCCTGGACAGCGTTCCCGCCGAACACCTCTCGTTCATGGGTGAGTACACCCCGGCGCAGTTCCTCACGCTGTTCGCGGCGCTACTGCTCGGCGAGACGCTGGTCCCGCCGTACGCGCAGCGGACGTTCTCGACTCCCGACTCGCGGCACGCCCGCAAGGGCTACGCACTGGCCGGGTTCTTCTCGTTCTTCTTCTTCTTCACCTCGGCGTCGCTCGGGTTGATCGCCCTCGTGCTGTACCCGGACATCGAGACCGATCAGGCGCTTCCGACCGTGGTGATGAACCTGATGCCGGTCGGCATTCTCGGCCTGGTGGTGGCAGCACTGATGGCGGTCGTGATGTCCACGGCCAGTTCGTATCTCAACTCCACCGCCGTCGTCCTGACGAAGGACATATACCAGCCGCTCAGCCCAGCCGAACTGCCCCCGTCGCGGCGGCTCACCATCGAGCGGGTCACCAGTGTCGTCGTCGGCGCCGGGGCCACGATCTTCGCCCTCAGCGTTCCGTCGATCGTCGACGCCCTCCTCTACAGCTACACGCTGTGGGCACCGACGGTCATCGTTCCGCTGTTCGGCGCCGTGCTGTTCGGGGTGCGGTCCGCGCCGGCGGCACTGTCGGCCATCGCGGCGGGCGCCGTCGTCACCGCGGTGTGGCAGTGGGGCCTCGGCGCACCGTTCGGACTGGACGGCCTGGTCCCCGGCGTCCTCGCCAACCTCCTCGTCTTCGTCACGGTCGCGGTCGCGACCTCGTCCCGTTATCCGCGCAGGCAACAGCCTTCCGTCCGCGTCTCCGAAGGAGAATTCGCATGATTCCCATCCTCCTCTATTACGGGGTCCCGACCGCCGTCATCGCCGTCACCCTGTGGGTCGGCTTCCTCGGCTGGCGCTTCTACGTACAGGAAGTGCTGCGCGGCGGCAGCGACGACACCGGACACGACCATGGGTGACACCGTGGACGTTCCCGGCGTGACCACCGGCACCAGCCCGTATCCGTCGGCGCGCAGGGTGGGCGACCTCGTGTTCGTCTCCGGACAGGTCTCCTTCGACGACGACGGCATTGTCGTCGGCACGGACGTGGGAACGCAGACCCGCCACTGCCTCACCCGGCTCCAGAGGGTCCTCGCCGCGGCCGGGGCCACCGTGCACGACATCGCCTCGGCGACGGTGTATCTCACGAACGCCGCGAACGCCGCGGGGTTCAACGAGGAATGGATGCGCTGGTTCGGCGGGGAGCACCGCCCGGCCAGGGCGACCGTCGTCGCCGACCTGCTCGACCCACGCCTGCTGGTGGAAATACAGGCCGTCGCGGTCACCGGCCGCGGGGCCGACGGAAAGGAAGCGGAATGAAGGTAGCAGTACTCGGGGCCGGAGTCGTCGGGGTAACGACCGCCCACGCTCTCGCCGAGCGCGGACACGAGGTCCATCTGTACGACCGCCGCGGCGAGGTCGCGTCGGATACCAGCGCGAGCACCGCGGGGCTGATCGCCCCGGGCCACTCCTACGCGTGGGCGTCGCCGTCGGCTCCCCCCATGCTGGTCCGGTCGTTGCTCGGGGAGTCGACCTCCATCCGCGTCCGCCCACGCGCGGACCTCGACCTGGCCCGGTGGGGCGTGCGGTTCCTCCGGGAATGCACGGCGACCCGCGCGCGGTCGAACACGCTCGCGAAGCTTCGCCTGGCCCGGTACAGCCAGCAGCTGATGGACGAGCTCGCCGCCCGTGAGGACCTGGAGTACTGCCAGACGCGGAACGGCGTGCTGTACCTGTACAGGAACGAGGCGGAACTCGCGCAGGCGCGGGCGAACTCCCAGCTGCTCCGCGACCACGGTCAGCGGCAGGACGTGCTGAGCCCCGACGAGATCGCCGCCGTCGAGCCGGCTCTGCGGCACGGGACCGCCACGTTCGCCGGGGCGATCCACGACCTGACGGACGGCACCGGCGACCCGCACCGATTCGCGGTGGGGCTCGCCGAGGAATGCCGGCGGCTGGGCGTCCGGTTCCACCTGGGCACGTCCGTCGTGGGACTCGAAAGCGACGATGCCGCGATCACACGCGCCGTCACCGATCGCGACGAGATCCGCGCGGACGCGTTCGTCCTCGCCGCCGGGGCCGCGAGCACCCTCGTCGCGCGGAGCATCGGCCTGCGACTGCCCGTCTACCCGGCCAAGGGTTACACACTGACCGCCACGGTCAAGGATCCCGAACGCGCGCCCGTGGTGGGCGGCATCGACGAGAAGACACTCGTCGCCTGGTCTCGCTTCGGCGACGAACTGAGAATGTCGGCCACCGCGGAATTCGTCGGATACGACCGTAGTCACTCCCCCGCCGACTACGCGGGAATCGTGGAGGCGGGCAACGAACTGTTCCCCGGCGCCGTCGATTGGGACACGGCCAGATACCGGACGGGCCTTCGCCCGATGACCCCCGACGGCCCGCCGATGATCGGCCTGGGGCGCCACGACAATCTGTATTTCAACACCGGACATGGTCATGTCGGCTGGACCATGGCGTGTGGCTCGGCGCGGATCCTCGCGGACCTCGTCGACGAACGGCGACCGGACATCGACCCGACGCCGTACTCGCCGGTCCGCTCCCGCCGGCATCCGGGCAGAGGGAGCGCGTAACGAAGACCACCGATCCTGCGACTATCCGGTGCGTGCCACCCTCATGCTCGGTCAGGAAGAATTCGACCAGTGTGGACGTGCCCTCCACGAGGGGCTGTGCGGGGTCGTCCCCGCCGCGGAACGACATGTAGTGCGGTGCGTCGGACGTGACCGGAACGATCGGGAAGCACGCGTACGGCGGGAAGTCCACGACGTACACGTCGCCGTCGCGGGTGGTGGTCGTCTTGTCTCTCGCCGATGTGCTACCTCACGGTTGCATATCGGCGGCTCCCAGCGCAACCTTCAGGTTGCACATGACGGGGTCGAGGCTTCAAAACGCGACCGGGCGCCCGCCCGCAGCCGAAACGGCGCGGGGCGGGCGCCCGGAGAACGTGTCAGCTGAAGTGCGCCAGCAGGGCGTCGCGCTGACGGTCGCCGAGGCCACGAAGGCGGCGGGTCGGCGCGATCTCCAAGTTGGCCATGATCTCCTGGGCCTTGACTTTGCCGATCTTCGGCAGCGCTTCCAGGATGGCGCTGACCTTGGTCTTTCCGATGATGTCGTCGACGTCAGCCTTGGACAGGACCTGCTTCAGCGTGATGTCACCGGACTTGAGCTTGTCCTTGAGCTCTGCGCGTGCCTTACGAGCGGCGGCGGCCTTCTCGAGAGCTGCTGCCCGCTGTTCGTCAGTGAGCTGGGGAAGTGCCACGATGTCTCCTTCATTCGGGGTACGTATCGAACACCGTAGCGAGAGAACCGCGACTTCACCGCATCCATCGGACGTGTCGCGGCATCCTGTCCGATTCACGAGCCCCCCGATCGCGGGTTCGACGACGCGAAAAATGCCAGGACGCGGACGTCGGGGTGTGCGATGCTCGACATGTTCGATCGGTCCACGGACGACATCAGGAAGGAAGTCAGCGATGCGAGCACTGCCCGTCATCCGCGCAACCCAGTTGCGCCGGTCACGCACCGACGCCGCCCTCCCCTTCCCGTCCGGCCTGCGCGGCGAACGCGGGATCATGCCCGCCTCGAAGCCCTGCCGCACCGCCTGACACGCCTGCACCGAACAACCTCGCCGGCGTGCCGCCGTGCTGATCAGCGTCCCCGCGGCCGCGGCGGCCCGAACACCTGGCCGATCTCGCGGCCGTCCAGCCGCGAGATCCCTGTCGTTCACCGTCACCGACCGCACGCCCCAGGGAAGGGGAGATCTCCGATGACCGATGTCCTGGACACGTCGCTGTCCACGCTGCTGCCCGCGTCCGACGATCCGGCGGGCTGGGTGGACGCGGCGTGCCGCGCCGATCCGGCGCCGGACCGGTGGTTCCCCTTCCCCACAGAGGATTTCGCGTACGCGCGCGACGTCTGCCGTCATTGTCCGCTGCGGTTGCGGTGCGAACTGTTCGCCGGGGCCACCGGGCAGACCGGTGTCTGGGGTGGCAAGGAATTCGACCGGGGTCGCGTGACGCGGGCGTGAGCCCGTGCCACGCGTCCCCGTCCGATCCAGTAACTCCGAATCTCGTGGCCCAGAATCTCGTGTCCCAGGATCTAGTGGCCCAGGATCCTGTTCGCCGGGGCCACCGGGCAGACCGGTGTCTGGGGTGGCAAGGAATTCGACCGGGGTCGCGTGACGCGGGCGTGAGCCCGTGCCACGCGTCCCCGTCCGATCCAGTAACTCCGAATCTCGTGGCCCAGAATCTCGTGTCCCAGGATCTAGTGGCCCAGGATCTAGTGGCCCAGGATCTCGGGCAGCGCCGCGCCCTCTCCCCGCACGTGCTCCGAGAGGAACGACAGCACCACCTGGTACCAGACCTTCGCGTTCTGCGGGCTGAGGATCCAGTGGTTCTCGTCCGGGAAGTAGAGGAACCGGTGTTCGGTGCGTCCGTCGTCGTCGGCGGGCAACCCCGATTCGGACAGCAACTCGAACCACAGGCGGAGGGCCTCGCCGATCGGTACGCGAAAGTCCTTGTCTCCGTGGATGACCAGCATCGGGGTGGCGATGTCCGCGACATACAGGTGCGGCGAGTTCTCCACCGCCATCTCGGGAGTCATCTCACGCTGCCAGTACCACGCGGCGTCGGTGGTGGGTCCGAACTGGTCCAGCGCCCACAGGCCGGCATGCGAGACGATCGCAGCGAACCGGTCGGTGTGTCCGGCGATCCAGTTGGCCATGTATCCGCCGAACGACCCGCCCATCGCCGCGGTGCGCTTCTCGTCGATCTCGGGCAGCGCCACCGCGGCGTCGGTGATCGCCATGAGATCCGTGAACGGCGCCTTGCCCCACTTTCCCCAGCCCCGCTCGACGAACTCCTGCCCGTACCCGGTCGACAGCGCCGGATCCGGCAGCAGCACGGCGTATCCCCGCGCCACGAGCAGCCACGGGTTCCACCGCCACGACCAGGTGTTCCAGGAACCCAGTGGGCCGCCGTGCACCCACAGCACCAACGGAACCGGTGCGTGGGTGGAGGCACCCGTCGGCACCGCCAGCCATGCCCGCACCGCCGCACCGTCGGCGGCCACCGTCTGGACCTCCGTCAGCGTGCCCGGCAGCTCGGGGAGTTCGGCGGGCGCCTTCAGCAGCGACACGGCGCCGGTGGTGAGGTCGATGCGCACCGGGTGCGGCGGCGTCGCGTAGGACGCCCGCAACGCGAACACGGTCGATCCGTCGGGCGCCACCTGCATGTCGGTGTACGCGGAATCGTCACTCGTGACCGGTGTGGGATCCGAGCCGTCGCGGAGGAGGAAGATCGGGGCGCGGCCGTGGTCGTCGGCGGTGACCAGGAGGCCGGAACCGTCCGGCAACCAGGCGACGGATGTGGCCCACCGATCCCACCCCGGCGCCACCTCCGTCACCGCGCCGGTGTCGAAGCTGTACTGGTGCAGGGTGAACCGCGGCGCGGAGTCGGGTGTCGCGTGCGATTCACGCGTGAACACGACGCGCCGCCCGTCCGGCGAGATCACCGGATCCGACAGGTCGGCGCCGGCGTCGTCGACGAGGACCGCGCGTGCCCCCGTCTCGGTGTCGATGCGCACCAGGATGTTCCGGATCGACGCCAGCGGACCGGAAACCGTCCACGACGTCACGACGAAGGTGCCGTCGTCGCTCAGCGCGTAATCGGCCTCCCGCAATGCCGGACCGGGCAACGGAGTGAGGTCGGTCAACGCGGGCTCGTGCCCGTTCTCGGCGAGCTCGTCCAGCGGAGCGGACAGCAGGTGAGGCACGTCCGGACCCAGGTCGTGGTCCCAGTAGCGTATCGGGAACCCCGCATGGAGGATCGCCGACACCTTCTTCTCCTTGCGCTCGGCGCGCACCCGCTCGTCGTCGGCAGGCTCGCCCGACGCCCCCAGGACGCCGGTGGTGACGACGAACCGCGGGGCGCACCGGGCGGCACGGACCCCGGTGATGCCGCCGCCGCGACGCGCGACGACCACTGCCTCGCCGCCGCGCGCGGGCAACCGCCACAGGTCGTCGGGAAGTTCGTCCTCGTCCTGCGCCGGGCGGGAGGACGTGAACAGGAGATCACCGTCGCTGGTGAACGTCGCGTTGGATTCCCCGGTGCGGCCCCGGGTGAGCCGCCGCGCCGCGAACCCGCCGATGGGATCGATCTCCCACAGAGCGGTGACGTACTTGGTCGCCTTCTCGTCGAGCGTCGACTGCGCGACGACTAATCGTCGCCCGTCCGGAGACAGCACGAGGCCGCCGACGCGGCCGAGCGCGAGGTAGTCGTCGAGGTCGTCGAAAGGAGTTCCGGCGTGAAGTTCAGGAATCGCGGTCACGAGTCGTTCGTATCACGAACCGGGCCCGGGCCGTCGGACATCGGGCCTCAGGCGAGCAGGGGCGCGACCCGCGGCGGGATCTCGGTCAAGGCGTACGGCAGGCTGAGCACGGTGCTCCACGCCATCGCCTCGGCGGCGGCGTCCTCGAGCGTGATCGTGCGCCCCGCCTTCACCACGTCGAGTTCCTGATAGATGGGCGTGTTGTCGAGTTCGGCGCGCAACTTGTCGCCGTAACCTCCGCCCGCGTACCAGACGAGGAGGTCGACGTTCGCCAGCGACAGCTGCTCCGTGCTGATCTCGGCGAAGTTGCCGGTGATCTGCTCGGCCACAGGCGGATTCACGAAACCGAGTTCGGTGAAGAAGCGGACCTTCGGGTCCTCCGGCCCGTACACGCCGAACTGCCCGGGCCCCTTCAGTGCACCGACGAGGACGGTCTTGCCGGCGAACGCCGGGTTGGCGGCGCGGACGTCGCCGAACTGCTTCTCGACGGACCCTACCAATTCGGCTGCCTTGTCCTTCTTGCCGAGCGTGGCACCGAGAATCCTCGTCTGGTCCTGCCACGGAACGCCGTAGTCGGCGAACTCCTTCGGCTGAGCCACCGTGGGCGCGATGGCGCTCAGCTTGTCGTACTGGGCCTGGGTGAGGCCGGAGTAGGTGCCGACCACCAGGTCCGGGCCGACAGTCGCGACCTTCTCGAAGTCGATGTTGGTGGACGCCGTGCCCACGATCTCCGGCTGCGCGGTGCCGAGGAGGTCCTGCGCCCATGGCCACACGCCGTACGGGTAGTCGCCGTACCAGTCGAAGGTGCCGACCAGGGTGCCGCCGAGCGCGAGGATGGTGTCCTGATCGTTGTAGCCGACGCTGACGATGCGCTGCGGGTCGACCGGCACCTGGGTGTCGCCGTATTTGTGGGCGATGACGGGGCCCGACGCGTCGCTGCCGTCGCCACCGTCCGGGCTGGCGCAGGCCGCGGCGAACGCGAGCAGCGCACCCCCGGTGCCCACGAGGAATCCGCGTCGGCTCGGGCCGATCCTCTGTTGACCCACGTTCATGCGGCGACCCTCTCGTCTACCCGGATATGCGACCACTTAGGTAAGGCTTGCCGAGCTTAACCTAAGGGGTCGCGACGGGCTCCCGCCACATCGCCCACAGCGTCGGCCCGCCGTCCGGTATCCGGATCTCACCGGTGACGTCGAAGCCGAACCGCTGGTAGTACGAAATGTTGTCCTGTTTGCTCGACTCCAGATACGCCGGAAGGCCCTCGGCATCACAGCGGTCCAGCCGCGACCGCAACAGCGCAGTCCCGTAACCACCGCCCCGTCCCGCGGTCGACGTTCCGATCGTCGCCAGATACCAATGGACGGGATCCGCGGGGTGCGCGTCTTCGACGGTTCCGCTCACCGCGGCCCCGACTCCCAACCGCGGCCCGAACGCCCGGATCAGACCCGGCAGGCTGAGGAGCGACGACACCGTCGACTGCTTCCAGCCGCCGGGCGGATCCCACATGGCGGCACCGCGGACCACGCCGTTCTCGTCCTCGGCCAGTTCGGCTCCGCCCCCGGCGAGGTGGTGATGACGGATCTCCACCGCGAACAGTCTCGGCAGGCCGCGCCGCCGGCGCTCGGGGTCCGGCCACATCCAGACCATCACGGGGTCGTCGAAGAACGCGTCGGCGAGCACCCGCGTCACTGCGGGGATGTCGGATTTGGTCGCGGCCCGCACGCTCACACCCATGCCCAGAGGGTACGGGCCGACGGCGGCGACATACGGGACCGACGGGCGGTGGCGTCAGACGGTGGCGTCGACGAGGAGCTTCGCGCCGGTGGCCGCCTGGACGTCCTCGACGCTGTGTCCGGGCGCGGTCTCGACGAGCCGCAGGCCGTCGGGGGTGACGTCGATGACGGCGAGATCGGTGACGATCTTCTGGACGCAGCGCTTGCCGGTGTACGGCAGGGTGCACTCCTCGAGGATCTTGTGCTCACCCTTCTTGGTGACGTGATCCATCATCACGATGACCTTGCCCGCGCCGTGCACCAGGTCCATCGCGCCACCCATGCCCTTGACCATGGCTCCGGGGACCATCCAGTTGGACAGGTCGCCGTGGCTGCTGACCTGCATGGCACCGAGAACGGCCACGTCGACGCTGCCGCCGCGGATCATCGAGAACGAATCCGAGGAGGCGAAGAACGCGCCACCGGGAACGACGGTGATGGTCTCCTTGCCCGCATTGATGAGTTCGGGGTCGACCTCGTCGTCGGCCGGGTACGGCCCGACGCCGAGGATGCCGTTCTCCGAGTGCAGGATGACGTCCTTGCCCGCCGGGATGTGACCGGGAATCAGGGTCGGCATGCCGATCCCGAGGTTGACGTACTGCCCGTCCTCGAGTTCGGCCGCGACCCGGGCCGCCATCTCGTCACGCGTCCAGCTCATGCCCGCACCGTCCTGTTCTCGATTCCCGTGTCCTGCTTGCCGACCTCGACCACACGCTGGACGAAGATGCCGGGGGTGTGCACCTCCGCGGGGTCGATCTCGCCGGGCTCGACGAGGTATTCGACTTGCGCGATGGTGATGCGACCGGCGCCCGCGGCGTCCGGGTTGAAGTTGCGGGCCGTCTCGCGGTACACGAGGTTGCCGAGCCGATCGCCCTTCCACGCGTGGACCAGCGCGAAGTCGGTGCGGATTGCCCGTTCGAGGACGAAGGCCTCGCCGTCGAACTCGCGGGTCTCCTTCGGCTTGCTCGCCACCGCGATGCCACCCTGCCCGTCGTAGCGGATCGGGAGACCGCCGTCGGCGACCTGCGTCCCGACGCCGGCCGGGGTGTAGAAGGCGGGGATGCCCGCTCCTCCGGCGCGCATGCGCTCGGCCAGCGTGCCCTGCGGTGTGAGCTCGACCTCGAGCTCGCCGCTCAGGTACTGCCGCGCGAACTCCTTGTTGGCGCCGACGTACGAGCTGATGGTGCGCCGGATCCGGTGCTGCTCGAGGAGCAGACCCAGACCGAAACCGTCGGTGCCGCAGTTGTTGCTGACCGTCTCGAGGTCGGTCGCACCCTGCGCGAGAAGGGCGTTGATGAGGACCGAGGGAATACCGACGAGGCCGAAACCGCCCACCGCGAGGGAGGCTCCGTCGGGCACGTCGGCAACGGCCTCGGCCGCCGTTGCGAAGACTTTGTTGACCATGTGACCCAGGCTACCGCAAAATGTTCGAGTAGTGAACATCCATCCACATTGCGAACAAATTGCGCCCCGCCTGTTGGCCCGATCACAGAACACGACTACTATGTGCGAATAGCGGCCGACTGTTCACATCGAGAACGTGAGGATCTTCTTCCATGCTGCATCTGCCAGCCCACCACCAAGCCGGGCACGAAGCCAACGCCCCGCTGCTGTTCCCCGAGTACAAGACGACTCGGCTGCGCAGCCCCAAGAACGACCTGATCCTGATCCCGCAGCGACTGGGCGAGATCACCGGTCCGGTCTTCGGTGACGCGGACGTCGCCAAGGGCGAGAACGACATGACCCGCGCCAACGGCGGCGAGGCCCAGGGACAGCGCATCATCGTCCACGGCCGCGTCCTCGACAGCGCCGGAAAGCCCATCCCGGACACCCTCATCGAGGTGTGGCAGGCCAACGCCGGCGGCCGCTACCGCCACAAGAACGACTCCTGGCCCGCGCCGCTCGACCCCCACTTCAACGGTGTCGCCCGCTGCCTGACCGACAAGCAGGGTCACTACGAGTTCACGACCGTCAAGCCGGGTGCGTACCCGTGGGGCAACCACCACAACGCGTGGCGTCCCGCGCACATCCACTTCTCCCTGTTCGGTCAGGCGTTCACCCAGCGCCTGGTCACGCAGATGTACTTCCCCGACGACCCGTTCTTCTTCCAGGATCCGATCTACAACTCGGTGCCCGAAGCGGCACGCGAGCGGATGATCAGCACGTTCGACTACGACCAGACCCGCGAGAACTGGGCGGTCGGATTCAAGTTCGACATCGTCCTGCGCGGTCAGGACGCCACCCCGTTCGAGGAGGGCCACTGATGATCGACACCCAGAACCCCGAGGCCCCGCGGTACCCGGTCTTCGCCAAGAGTCAGGACGAGGTGCCGTTCGGCGTCACCCCGTCGCAGACCGTCGGCCCGTACGTCCACATCGGCCTGTACCCCACGTGGGAGAACAGCGGCAACACTGTCCCCGAGGACGCACCGGGCCGAATCACCGTGTCCTTCACCGTCATCGACGGGGCCGGACAGCCGATCGGTGACGCGATGATCGAGACCTGGCAGGCAGACGCCGCGGGCCGTTTCGACAGCCCGACCGATCCCCGCGGTGCCGCCGAGGCGACCCCCGCCGGATTCCGCAGCCTGGCACGCGTGTTCGCCGACGAGACCGGCACGATCGTGGTGCACACCGTCAAGCCCGGCACTCTTCCCGCCGAGAACGGCGCAGTCGAGGCCCCGCACATCAACGTCGGATTGTTTGCCCGCGGCATGCTCGAGCGCCTCTACACCCGGCTCTACTTCCCCGAGGACACGGATGCCCACGCGTCGGACCCCGTGCTGTCCGCCGTCCCGGAAGCCGACCGCCCCAAGCTGATCGCCGAGAAGACCGATCGCGGATATCACTTGACGATCCACGTGCAGAATACGGACGGACGGGAAACCCCGTTCTTCGCTCTGTAGCAGGCCGCAAACCAGAAAGGTGTCGCGTGTGAACTCTCCGGAGCCTTCCCGGGGTGCCCTGTTCGATCCGACGTTCGGTGCCGGCGAGCTGTCGGCACTGCTCTCCGACCGGGCGTGGGTCACCGCGATGGTCGAGGTCGAGGGGGCACTGGCCCGGGCGGAGGCGAAATGCGACGTCATCCCCGCCGCGTCCGCCGACGCGATCTCGTCCGTGTTCGCGCGCATCGTCGCCGAGGACTCGGTGGACGTCGGAGCCCTCGGCGAGGCGGCCGCCGCGGGCGGCAACCCCGTGATCCCGCTGGTGACACTGCTCCGCGGCGAGGTGGCCGGTGCCGGCGTGCCCGGTAGCCACGTCCACAAGGGCGCCACGAGTCAGGACATTCTCGACACCGCCCTGATGCTGCTGTGCCGTCGGTCGGGCGCGCACGTGCTGGCATCCCTCGACGAGGCGGCGCTCTGCGCCGAGGCGCTCGCCCGGGCCCAGCGCGGCACCCCGATCGCCGGCCGCACGCTCGGCCAGCAGGCCCTCCCCACCACGTTCGGCGTGCTCGCCGCCGGGTGGATGACCGCGCTGCACAGGGCTTCTCGCGCGGTGTTCGACGCATTCGACGCCCTCCCCGTCCAGCTGGGGGGCGCCGCCGGAACGTCCGCGGCGCTCTACCCGCGCGGTCTCGACGTCGCCGACGTGCTCGCCGACGAACTCGGCCTGGCCCGTCAGGACGTGCCCTGGCACACCGACCGCACGCGCATCGCGTTGCTCGCGTCGGCGCTCGGAACGGCCGCGGGAGCGGTGTCGAAGATCGCCACCGACATCGTGTTCCTGTCCGCGACCGAGGTCGGCGAGGTGAGCGAAGGGACGCCCGGCGGTTCGTCGGCCATGCCGCACAAGCGCAATCCGGTGGCCGCCATCGCGGCCCGCGCGGCGGCACGGCGCGTCCCCGGACTCGTCGCGACGATCCTCGGTTCGATGGATCACGAGCAGCAGCGCGCCGCCGGTGCCTGGCATGCCGAATGGGAAACCCTCACGGACCTGCTGCGTCTCACCGGCGGGGCGGTCGCCCGGATCACAGATTCACTCGGCGGACTGAACGTCCACCCGGACGCGATGGCCCGCAACCTCGACGTCACCGGAGGCCTGCTCCTCGCCGAACGGGTCACCGGCGCTCTCTCCACCCGCACCGACGACGCGCGTGACCTCGTCACCGCCGCGTGCCGGAGCGGTCATCCCCTCGACGAGGATCCCGGGCTCCTCGAGTACCTGCAGGCGGACGAGATCCGCGCCCTGCTCGACCCCGCCGGATACCTCGGCCACGCTCACGACATCGTCGACCGCGCACTGGACACAGTGACCCGCGGCCGGGAAGGAACGCGATGACAGTCGCACTCGCACACGAAATCTCCGGACCCCGAAACGGCGCGGCCGACGCCCCCGTGGTGGTTCTGCTCGGATCACTCGGATCCAACCGCTCCATGTGGGACCCGCAGATCGCGGCGTTGTCCGACGAATGCCGTGTCGTCGCAGTCGATCAGCGCGGCCACGGCAAGTCGCCGGCCCCGGACGGGCCCTATTCCGTCCGCGACCTGTCCGAGGACGTCCTCGCCCTGCTCGACACGCTCGGAGTCGACGCCGCCCACTTCGTCGGACTATCCATGGGCGGGGCGATCGCCCAGTGGCTGGGCGCGCACGCACCGCGGCGGGTGTTGTCGCTGTCGCTGCTGTGCACCGCCGCGAAGTTCGGCGAACCGCAGGCGTGGATCGAGCGGGCGGCCGCGTCACGCACCGACGGCCCCGAGTCACTCGCGGACGCGGTCGTCGCACGCTGGTTCAGCGAGGGGCTCGCGAAGCGCGACCCGGAATTCGTCCGGCACTACCGCGAGATGATCGCGTCCACGTCGCCCGAGGGATACGCCGCCTGCTGCGAGGCTCTCGCCGACTGGGACTTCACCGCCGACCTCTCCCGCATCAGCGCACCGACACTGGTGATCGCGGGCGAGGAGGATCCGTCCACCCCGCCGTCGGTCATGCAGGTCCTCGCGGACGGCATCACCGGCGCCCGGTTCGAGGTGCTCTCCCCCGCCGCCCACGTCGCGAACCTCGAACAGGCGGGCGCCGTCACGGCGCTGCTGCGCGAACACGTCGCCGGCGGCGGGTACGCGCGCGGACGCCGCGCCGCGCACGCCCAGGGAATGACGGTGCGCCGCTCGGTGCTCGGCGATGCCCACGTGGACCGCTCCGTCGCGGGGACCACCGACTTCACGGCACCGTTCCAGGACTTCATCACCCGCACCGCGTGGGGTGACATCTGGTCGCGCCCCGGACTGGACCACGAGATGCGACGGCTGCTCACGATCGCCGTCCTCACCGCAGTCGGCAACGAGCACGAACTCGACATGCACATCCGGGCGGCGCTGCGTGCGGGAGTCGCCGCCGACACCATCGGCGAGGTGCTCCTCCACACCGCCGTCTACGCCGGAGTGCCCAACAGCAATCTCGGATTCGCGCTCGGCAAGCAGGCCCTCGCCGACCTGGCCGCCGACCCGACAGTGAAGGATGCGCAGACATGACCGCAACCGAACCGTCGGAGAAAATCCTCCCGTCCCCCGACTACGTGCAGTCGCTGGCCCGGGGCCTCGCCGTGATCCGCTGCTTCGACCACCAGAATCAGCGGCGCACGCTCAGTGACGTCGCCCGCGCCACCGACCTCACCCGCGCCACCGCACGCCGGTTCCTGCTCACCCTCGTCGAACTCGGCTACGTGGCCACGGACGGTTCCGCGTTCTGGCTCACCCCGCGCGTTCTCGAACTCGGGTACAGCTACCTGTCGAGCCTGTCGCTGCCGGAGGTCGCGCAGCCGCACCTGGAGAAGCTCAGCCACAAGGTGCACGAGTCGTCGTCGGTGTCGATCCTCGACGGCGCCGACATCGTGTACGTCGCCCGTGTGCCCGTCAGCCGGATCATGACGGTGGGCATCACCATCGGCACCCGGCTTCCCGCCTACGCCACGTCCATGGGACGGGTCCTGCTCGCCGGCCTGGCCGACGACGCGCTCGACGAGTACCTCGAGAAGCTCGACATCCAGCGGCTCACCGAGCGCACGATCACCGCCCGCGACGAACTGAAAGCGGCGATTCTCGCGGTGCGCGCGGACGGCATCTGCGTTCTCGACCAGGAGCTCGAGGCGGGCCTGCGGTCGATGGCCGCGCCGATCCGCAACGCGTCCGGGCTCACCGTCGCGGCGGTGAACATCTCCACTCCGGCCGCGCGGTACCGGCTGGAGGATCTGCATTCCGATCTCATCCCGTCGCTGCGGGTCACCGCAACCGACATCGAACAGGACCTCGCCACCGTCAATCGCTGACGCTGGGACGAGGAATCTTCATGAAAGGTCTTTCCATGCGTGACGTCGTCATCTGCGAGCCCCTGCGAACGCCGGTCGGGCGCTTCGGCGGAGTGTTCAAGGACATCACCCCTCAGAGCCTCGCCGCCACGGTCATCACGGCGCTCGTCGAGCGCACCGGCATCGCGGGCAGCCAGATCGACGACGTCATCCTGGGCCAGGCGTCCCCGGGCGGAGAGGCCCCGGCCATCGGCCGGATCGCCGCGCTCGACGCCGGACTGGGCATCGACGTCCCGGGCATGCAGGTGGATCGCCGTTGCGGATCCGGACTGCAGGCCGTCATCACGGCCGTGCTGCAGGTGGCGTCCGGCGGCAACGACCTCGTCCTCGCCGGCGGCGCCGAATCCATGAGCCAGGCCGAGTTCTACACCAACCCGAACATCCGCTGGGGCGTCAAGGGCGAAGGGGTGCAGCTCGCAGACCGGCTCGCCCGCGCTCGCGTCACCGCGGGCGGCGCGAACTTCCCCGTGCCCGGCGGCATGATCGAGACCGCCGAGAACCTGCGCGCCGAGTTCGACATCAGCCGGGAGGACCAGGACGCGCTCGCCGTGCAGTCGCACCAGCGTGCCGTCGCCGCGCAGGAGTCGGGACGCTTCGCCGAGGAGATCGTCGGAGTGACGGTGCCGCAACGCAAGTCGGACCCGCTCGTCGTCGACAGGGACGAGCATCCGCGCGCCGACACCACCGTGGAGTCGCTGTCCAAGCTCCGGGCCATCCGCTCGAAGATCGATTCCGCCTCCACCGTCACCGCCGGCAACGCCAGCGGCCAGAACGACGGCGCCGCCGTGTGCATCGTGACGACCGCCGAGAAGGCGAAGGAGCTGGGGCTGAAACCCCTCGCCCGCATGGCGTCCTGGGCCGTGGCCGGCGTCCCGCCGCGCACCATGGGCATCGGTCCGGTACCCGCGACGGCGAAGGCCCTCGGTCAGCTCGGACTGTCGCTGTCCGACATGGGTGTCATCGAACTGAACGAGGCCTTCGCCGCGCAGACCCTCGCCGTGCTCCGCAGCTGGGACCTCGATCCCACCGACGAGCGCCTCAACCCCAACGGTTCCGGCATCTCCCTCGGCCACCCCGTCGGCGCCACCGGTGGTCGCATTCTCGCCACCCTGCTGCGAGAAATGGATCGCCGTGAGTCCCGCTACGGGCTCGAGACCATGTGCATCGGCGGCGGCCAAGGATTGGCCGCGGTGTTCGAACGGGTCTGACGCAGCAACGCGGGTCTGTCGTCAGGCCAGCGCACCCACGGCACTCTCCGCGGCTTCGAGCAACCTGCCCGAGGCCGCGAGGGTGACCGCGGCCTCGATCTCCGGCGCAAGGTGACGGTCGGTCCCCGGTCCGCCGACGTGCTCGCGGATCGTCGCCCGCACCGCACCCGTCGCGGGTGACGGTGCGAGGGGGGCCCGCAGATCCAGCGCGCGAGCCGCCGTCAACGCCTCGATGGCGAGAACCCGGGTGAGCCCGTCGATCGCCCGCCGCAACTTCCGGGCCGCGGACCACCCCATCGACACGTGATCCTCCTGCATCGCCGACGACGGAATCGAATCCACACTCGCCGGCGCCGCCAGCCGCTTCAGCTCGGACACGATCGCCGCCTGCGTGTACTGCGCGATCATGTGCCCACTGTCCACCCCCGGATCATCCGCCAGAAACGGCGGCAACCCGTGACTGCGCGCCACATCCAGGAACCGGTCGGTGCGACGCTCACTCATGCTCGCCACATCCGCGACCACGATCGCCAGAAAATCCAGCACATACGCCACCGGCGCCCCGTGAAAGTTGCCGTTCGACTCCACCCGACCGTCCACCGTCACCACCGGGTTGTCGACCGCACTCGCCAACTCCCAGCCCGCCACCCGCTCCGCGTGCGCGAGGGTGTCCCGCGCCGCGCCCGCGACCTGCGGGGCACACCGCAGCGAGTACGCGTCCTGCACGACCGTGCAACTCGGGTTGGCATGGCTTTGCACGATCTCCGAGCCCGCCAGCAACCGGACCATGTTCGCCGCCGCCGCCGCCTGCCCGGGGTGGGGCCGCAGCGCCTGCAGCTCCGCGGCGAACACCTTGTCGGTGCCGAGCAACCCCTCCACGCTCATCGACGCCGTCACATCGGCCAGCGACAGCAACCGACGCAGATCGTGACACGCCAGCACCAGCATCCCGAGCATGCCGTCGGTGCCGTTGATCAGCGCCAACCCCTCCTTCTCCGCCAACACCACCGGCGCGATCCCGGCGGCGGACAACGCCGCCCCGGCCGGCACCAGTTCGCCGTCCGCGTCCCGGACCGTGCCCTCGCCGATCACCGCGAGCGCCACATGCGCCAACGGCGCCAGATCACCCGAACACCCCAGGCTGCCGAACTCGTGCACCACCGGCGTGATCCCCGACGACAACAACGACGCATACACCTGCGCCACCTCCGGCCGCACCCCGGTCCGGCCCGTCGCCAGCGTCGACAACCGCAACAACATCAACGCCCGCACCACCTCCCGCTCCACCTCCGGACCACTGCCGGCGGCATGCGAACGGATCAGGCTGCGCTGCAACTGCGCCCGCCGCGCCCAGGGAATGTGCCGGGTCGCGAGCGCCCCGAAACCCGTCGACACCCCATACACCGGCCTCGGGTCCCCCGCCAACGCCTCGATGCGCCCGCGGGACTCGCTCATCGCGCGTAGCGCCTCCTCGGACAGCGTCACTCCGGCGCCTCCGCGTGCGACGCTGAGCACGTCCTCCGGTGTGACGGCTCCGACGCCGACCACGACCGTCCTCCCCGCTCGTGCATCTTCTTTCCCTTGCCGTGCAACGGCTTCGGTGCTCATACTGTCTCGTCCCTTCGGTGGTGGAGATTATGGATGCGTTCGAGCAGCCGGGTGCGCTCGTGTCGATCGAGGGCAAGTTCCGCGCCGACGAGTGCCATCGCGATCGCCCCGTCCCGTACCGCGTCGTCGGCGGACGTGGACGTGCCGTGTGACGCGAACTCGGCCGTGTGGTGTGCGGCGTCGCCGACGTCGTACCCGATGGTCGGGTGAATGACGGGCAGGACCTGGGAGACGTTTCCCATGTCGGTCGACGCGATGTGGTCACCCGCCCGGGACAGTGTGGTCCGGCCTCGGGTGCCGAGCGCCCGGGAGTATGCGAGCGTCATGAATTCGTCCTGCCGCAGTTCGGCGAAATCCTCGCCGCAGGGTGTGATGGTGACGTCCGTGCCCGTGGCGAGCGCACCCGCCTCGAGGCACGCCCGGACTCTCGACTGCACCTGCCGCAGGGCGGTCGTCGATGTCGCGCGGATCTCGGCCGTCACTCGCGCATTCGACGGAATGACATTGCAGGCCTGACCGCCGTCGGTGACGATGATCGAGACGACGACGCCGGGCTCGAGTTGCTGACGTAGTAGTCCTATGGCGTTGTACGCCACCGCTACCGCGTCGAGCGCATTGGCGCCCAGCCACGGAGCGGTCGCGGCGTGTGAGGACCGCCCGCGGTACTCGGCCGTCCATTGGCTCATCGCCAGGGAGGATCCGCCTACCTCGTCCCGCCCGCCCGCATGCACCATCATGGCGGCGGCGACATCGTCGAAGACGCCGGCCCTCAGGAGGAGGGCCTTTCCACCACCGGCTTCCTCGGCGGGAGTTCCCACGAGTTTGACCCGGACGTCGAGGGCGTCCGCAACGTCCGCCAACGCGATCGCCGCACCCACCGCGGCGGCGCCGTTGACGTTGTGTCCGCATGCATGGCCGATCCCCGGAAGCGCGTCGTATTCGGCGCAGAAGCCGAGCGTGAGGTCGCCGGTGCCTTTCGTCGCGACGAACGCGGTGGGAAGGCCCCCAGCGCCCGTCTTCGTGTCGAACCCGGCACCGGCCGCGAGATCGACGATCTTGGCGACCGATCGATATTCCTCGAAGGCCGGTTCCGGTTCGTGGTGGAGGCTGTGGCTCAGTGAGATCAATGCGCTCGACCATCGACCGACGGCGGCCTCGATCTTCGCCGCCACATCCGCTGGGACAAGCGTCCCCGTATTCGTCATGAGAGGGTCACTCCCGTCCGGTAGCACAGTCCGAGGCCGGCCCCGACGAGGGCGACCACTGCGCACACGCACCACAGCCACACGTAGGACTGCAGTGTCACTCCCGCGGAAGTGCTGGTCGCGGACAGGATCGCGCCGACGGTGGCCGCTCCGATCGCCGCACCCATCGAGAGAGCGAGTTCGTTGATCCCCGCGGCCATGGCGGTCTCGCGGTCGGGGACCGATTCGATGCACAGGGCGCGCGTCGACGCCTGATAGCCACCGAAGCCGATACCGAGCAACGCGATGGCGGCGAGATAGTGAAGCGCCGTCGAGTGCCAGAGGAGCAGACTGCCGTACGAGGCGGCGATCAGCGCCCCCGACAGGGCAAGGGTGTGTCGTTCACCGAGTCTGCGCAGCATCGTCGCGGTGAACAGTGAACTGGCCAGGGCGAACACGTTGAGAGCAAGCGCGACGAGCGCAATCAGGAGAGGCCCGTAGGAGAACCCGAATCCGCTGTCGCCGGGCGACGACCCGAGGAAGACCGCATTCGCCCCGAAGAAGCCGATCGTCGAGAAGGCCAGACAGAACGTGACCCCGGAGACGACGGCCACAGGTGGGTGGACGAGCATGCGGAGATCCACCATCGGGAACTTCGCGCGCGAGTCGACACCGATCCATGCGGCGAGCCCGACGGCACCCAGAGACATCGACCCGATCGTCGCCCCCGATGTCCATCCCCAGTCCGCACCCAGTGACAGCGCTGCCACCACGCCGGCCAGACCGATCGAGAGCAGGACGAAGGACCCGACGGGGATGCGGCCACCCGGCCGTGGGGCACCGTCGGGAAGGACGATGCCGGCGATCACGGCCAGGACCGCGACGGGTACCGCGACCCACAGCCCGAGTGTCGCCGACCGTTCACCGAGGGAGCCGGAGACGACACCGCCGATGCCTACCGCCGCGGTGAGGACGCCGACCAGGAGGCCGACTCCGGTGCGGCGACTCGCCGGCGCCTGGTGTCGCAAGATCCCGATCAGCAGTGGCATGAAACCCACGACCGCACCCTGGAGCACGACACCGACCGAGATCGTCGGCACGGTCGGCCAGATCGCCATCATCAGGGACCCGGCCGCGACGAGCGCAATGGAGAGGCGGAGAAAGCGGCGGTAGCCGAACGAGTCGCCCAGTTTGGCGAGTAGCGGTGTCCAGATCGCGAAGGCCAACTGGGACAGCAGATAGATCCTGGTCTGTCCCGAGGCCGTGATCTGCAGGCTGTCGCCGAGCGCAGGCAGCAGTGGTGTGAGATAGCCCTGGGTGACGCCGCTGAGCAGCTCGACGGTGGCCATCGAGCCCAGAAGTGCCCCGACGGGGAGTTGCCTGCCCCTCAGGTCCTCACCCACAACCGATATTGTTCGCATCCTCGACCTCGACTTCGCTGTGCCTGGTTGCCCAGGTTGCGCACCTGCGCTGCGACTACTTTCGGTGGCCCACCTCACTAACCTCGGAGGATGACCGATTTCTGACAGGAGAGGCTTTGCACAATGCCGGATGTAACGCCAGAGGTGGCAACAGAGCTCGATCTCACCATCACCGATGCTCTCCAGCTGAACCCGCGAGTCGATTGGGCGGAGCTGGCTCAGACGCTCGGGCACACACCGAAGACGTTGGCGAGACGGTGGAAGCTGCTGACCGAACGCGGTTCGGCGTGGGTTGCCGTGGTTCCCGGCCCCGCATTCGTCCGCCAGGGTTGTGCCACATTCCTGGCCGTCCACTGCCGACCGCAGGCGAAGCGCGACGTCGCCCGCGCCCTGGTCGCCGAACCGGCGGTGGCGACCGTGTCCAGCACGACGGGCGCCGCGGACTTCCTTCTCGACGTATTCGTTCCCGGCATCGCCGATCTCGCCCGGCTTCTCGACGAGCAGATCGAACGAATCGACGGCATCACGGCGGTGACGTCGATGGTCGCGCTGACCACCTACCGGGAGGGATCGCGATGGCGGGTCCAGGCCCTGGACCTGGACCAGTCCACTCGCCTGGTGCGGCCGACCGCCTCCCCCCGCCGGACACCGCTGTCCTCGCTCGACGACCTCGACCGGGCGCTGCTTCGGGTCCTGGCCACCGACGGCCGGCAATCGTGGACCGATCTCGCGGCGCGGTGCGGGACCACCGGGCCGACGGCGCGCCGCCGAGTCGAGAGAATGACGGACTCGGGCCGCGTCGCCCTGCGGTGCGAGGGAGCCCCGGAACTTATCGGGCCCATCGTGCCGACGACATTCATGATGACCGTTCCGCCGGGCGAGCTGAACACGGCGGGAAACCTGTTGGGCCGCGTGCCCCGATGTCGGGTCGTCGAGGCTGTCACGGGAACATCGACGATCGTCGCCACGATGTGGTTTCGGACGGCCGCCGAGATCGCGCCGTTCGAGGCGGGCCTCACGCGCGAACTCCCGTCACTCACGATCACGGACAGGTTCATCTGCCTGCACACGTACAAGAGGGGCGGGCACGTGCTCGACTCCCTCGGCCGCACCACGGGCGTGATCCCGCTGACGGCCTACTGACGGGGTCCGTCACAACCGGTGCAACTCGACGTCGACGAGTTCCCCGTCGCTGGCGGTGGCGGTCATGTAGGTGCAGTGCGGCTGGCGCCGTCGATCCGTCGGCGAACCCGGGTTCAGCAGTCGCAGACCGGATTCCGTGGTGGTGTCCCACGGGATGTGACTGTGCCCGAAGATCAGGACGTCGGTGTCGGGATAGGCGGCGGACATCCGTTTCTCCCGGCCCGCGGAAGCCCCGGTCTCGTGCACGACGGTGATGCGCACCCCGGCCAGGGTCACGTCGGCCCGCTCGGGCATCAGGGCGCGCAGGTCGTCGCCGTCGTTGTTGCCCCAGCAGGCCACGAGCCGCGCCGATCGCGCCCGCAGGGCCTCGAACGTGGGGAGGTCGACCCAGTCGCCGGCGTGGATCACCACGTCGGCGCGGTCGACCACGTCCCACACCCGGTCGGGCAGGTCGCGCGCCCGTTTCGGGACGTGAGTGTCGGCCAGCAGCAATAACTTCACCATCACAGTGTCCGCCACGAGACGGGTGTGGCCTAGGCTCCCGCGAGCGCGGCGGCGTCCTCCGCCTGCAGGAGCAGACCCATGTGCTCACGCATCCGGTGAGCGTCGGGCTCGAGGCCGGTGAAGATCCGGAAGGAGTCGACCGCCTGACCGATGGTCATGCCGATTCCACTGAGGGTCTGGGCGCCGATCTCTCGGGCGCGGCGCAGGAGTTCGGTTTCGGCCGGCCGGTAGACGACGTCCGCGACCCACAGGTCGGGGCGCAGCAGTGCGGCGTCGAGTGCCATGCCGGGGTGGGCCGCCATGCCGATCGGCGTCGCGTGGATGAGTCCCTGCGCCGCGCCGACCGCGGCGGGAACCGCCGAGAGGTCGCCGGACTCTACGTCCCGGTCCGGGAACTGCTCGGCGAGCGAGTCGCGCAGATCCTTCGAGCGCGTGGCGTCCGCGTCGATGATCGTGAAGTGCCCGACTCCGCGGGTGAGAGCCGCGTAGGCCACCGCCGCGCCGGCCCCACCGGCACCGAGCTGCACGACGCGGTTCATGGGCGCGCCTTCGAGGCCCTCGTCCATGTTCCGTGCGAACCCGGACCAGTCGGTGTTGTGGCCGATCAGGCGCCCGCCGTCGATGTGGACCGTGTTGACCGCGCCGAGCCTGCGGGCGTCGTCGGAGAGGTCGTCGAGCAGCGGAATGATCGCCTGCTTGCACGGGTGGGTGATGTTGAGCCCGTTGAATCCGAGCAGCTTGGCGGCGGTGAGGAGCTGCGGCAGTCCCTCGACGCCCATTCCCATCGTGTCGAGGTCGAGGATCCGGTAGACGTACCCGACGTCCTGCGCGCGACCCTCGGCCTCGTGGAGCGGCGGGGTGAGCGATTTCGAGATCCCGGTGCCGATGAGCCCGCACAGGTACGACGGGCGAGCGGCGAGGGGGGCGTCGAGGTCACGAGAGGTCATGGCGGTCACTTCCGGGAGGGGGCTTCAAGTTAATTAACTATCTAGTGAGTTATGTCACGGTAGCATACCTCCATACCGCGCGGAAGACACGCACAGGCAGGAGATCCACCGATGACACGAAGCGAGACGACGGGCGCCACCTCCGAGAAGGAGACGGTCAAACGGACGCGCAATCCCGAGAAGACGCGGGAGAACATCCTGCGGGTGGCGATGACGGAGTTCGCCGACAAGGGCCTGACCGGGGCGCGCATCGACGAGATCGCGGCCAAGACCGCAACCACGAAGCGGATGCTCTACTACTACTTCGGCGACAAGGACGGCCTGTACCGGGCGGTTCTGCAGCGCGCCTATGAGGAGATCCGATACGAGGAGTCCCAGCTCGACGTCGACCACCTCGAACCGACCGAGGCGATCCGCGCGCTGGCCGAGCTGACGTTCGACCATCACGAGGCGCACCCGGACTTCATCCGACTGGTCGCGATCGAGAACACGAATCGGGGCGTCAACCTCGTCCAGGCCGAGGGGCTTCCCGAGACGCAGGCGCCGGCGATCCGCACGCTCGAGCGGATTCTCCAGCGAGGACAGGAGGCGGGCATCTTCCGCACCGACACGACGGCGCTGGACATCCACATGCTCATCAGCTCGTACTGCGTCTTCCGGGTGGCGAATCGGTACACGTTCAAGGCGCTGTTCGACTGGGATCTGACCGGCGCGGAGAACCGTCCCCACCTGCGCGCGATGATCGGCGACGTCGTCCTGGCCTACCTGCAGCAGCCCGGAAAAGTATGAACTAACTATTTCGACCATTATTGACGTGAGGCTGTGACCTGGGTTACCTTGCTTACACGACCTACGAACACCTGCTCATTTCGAGCCGCCAGTGTTCACATTCCTCGCTCCCCAGGAGTATCGATGACCATCGACTACGGCACCGGAGTCTCCGGTCGAAACGGTGACGGCAACGGCCGCTCCCCCGTCGACCCCAACGCCGATCCGACCAACGCGAAGAAGGCCGCGAAGGCCGCCTTCTTCGGCAGCCTGCTCGAGTACTACGACTTCTACATTTTCGCCTCGGCTGCCGCGCTGGTGTTCCCGCACGTGTTCTTCGAAGGATCGAAGAATCCGCTGCTGCTGTCGCTGGCCACCTTCGGCATCTCCTACATCGCCCGCCCCGTCGGCGCCGTGTTCGTCGGGCACTTCGGCGACCGCGCCGGACGCAAGAAGGTGATGATGTTCTGCCTGGTGCTCATGGGCGTCGTCACCTTCCTGATCGGCTGTCTCCCGTCGTCCGAACAGGCCGGGATGGTCGGCCCGGCGCTTCTGGTGCTCCTGCGCATCTGCCAGGGCGTCTCGGCGGCCGGCGAACAGTCGGGTGCGGGATCGCTCACCCTCGAGCACTCCCCCGCCCACCGGCGCGGCTTCTTCTGCAGCTGGACGCTCACCGGCACCCAGGCCGGCTTCATCGTCGCCAGCCTCGCGTTCATCCCCGTCGCGGCACTGCCCGACGAGACCCTCTACAGCTGGGGCTGGCGCGTCCCGTTCTGGTGCAGCCTCCTCGTCCTCGTCGTCGCGTACATCGTGCGGCGCAAGCTCGAAGAGCCCGAGATCTTCATCGCCAACAAGGAGGCCCTGGACGAGGCCCCCGCCCCGCTACCCGTCGTCGATCTCTTCCGCACGCACTGGCGCGACGTTCTGCGCGTCGTGTTCTGCGCCTTCATCGCCGTCGTCAGCACCGTGTTCTCCGTGTTCGGCCTCGCCTACGCCACCACCCCGGAGATCGGGATGAGCCGCACCACCATGCTGTGGGTCGCGATCGCCGCCAACGCCGTCGCCCTGGTGTCCCAGCCGCTCCTCGGGATGCTGTCCGACCGCATCGGCCGCAAGCCGGTGTTCATCGGCGGCGCGATCGGCTCGGCCGCCGGGATCTTCCTGTACTTCTCGGCCATCGGCACCGGCAACGTCACGCTGATCTTCCTGGCCGGCATTCTGCTGATGGGCGGCGTCTACGCCGGAACCAATGCAATCTGGCCCGCGTTCTACGCCGAGATGTTCTCGTCGCGGGTTCGGTACTCCGGCATGGCGATCGGCACGCAGCTCGGATTCGCTCTCGCCGGGTTCGCGCCCACCATCGCCCAGGCCCTCCGCGGCGGCGACCCCAAGAACTGGGTGCCCGTGGCGATCTTCACCGCCGTCTGCGCGCTCATCGCCGCGGTGTCCGCCTCCACCGCCAAGGAGAACTCCCGCACCCCGCTGCTCGACCTCGACAAGGAGGACGTCGCGCTCGCTCGGGCGAAAGCGAAGGCGAAGGTCTGATCTTCCCGAGAGACGAACGATGCGCCCGGCACTCGTGCCGGGCGCATCGTTCTGTCGGTTCCTAACGCCGCAATTCGTGGGTGAGGGCTTCGAGTTCGTCGCCGCCGGCCATCTGCTGGGTGAGTTCTTCGAGGCTGATCTCGTCGTAGGTGCAGTCCAGCTTCTGGCGGCCGCGGTTGAGGAGCACGAAGTGGTCGCCGACCATGTACGCGTGGTGCGGGTTGTGGGTGATGAACACGACCCCGAACCCTTGTTCCTTGGCCGCGGAGATGTAGCGCAGCACCATCCCGGACTGCTTGACGCCCAGGGCGGCGGTGGGCTCGTCGAGGATCAGTACCCGGGCGCCGAAGAAGATCGCCCGGGCGATCGCCACGCATTGGCGCTGACCACCGGACAGCGACCCGATGGGGGCGTCGACGTCGGGCAGGTCGATGCCCATCTTCGACAGTTCCGATTTGGTGGTGGCCCGCATCGCGTTGGCGTCGAGGGACTTCAGCGGCCCCTTCCGCAGTTCCTGCCCGAGGAAGAAGTTCCGCCACACCGGCATCAGCGACACCACGGCGAGATCCTGGTAGACGGTGGCGATGCCCTTGGACAGGGCCTCCTTCGGGGAGTCGAACGTGATGGATTCGCCGTCGACGAGCAGCTCACCCGAGCTCTGCTGGTGCAGGCCGGCGATGATCTTGATCAGGGTGGATTTGCCTGCGCCGTTGTCGCCGAGCACACCGGTGACCTCGCCGGCCCGCACCCGCAGGTTGATGTCCTCGAGGGCGATGATGTTGCCGTACTGCTTGCCGACGTGTTTGAGCTCGATGAGCGGGATCTTGCCTCCACCACCGGGTTCGGTATCGACGGGCATCTGTTCGATGGTACTCATGCGGTCACCTCTTGGCGGCGTAGTTGCGGAAGGCGTTGTTGGCGATGACGGCGAACAGCAGCATCGCGCCGAGGAAGAACTTGAACCAGTCCGGGTTCCAGCCGGCGTAGACGATGCCCTGGTTCGTCATGCCGAAAATGAACGCGCCGATCGCGGCGCCGATCGCGGTGCCGTAGCCGCCGGTGAGCAGGCAGCCGCCGATGACCGCGGCGATGATGTAGAGGAACTCGTTGCCGATACCCTGACCCGACTGGACCGTGTTGAACGAGAACAGCAGGTGCATGCCGACGAACCAGGCGGCGAACCCGACGGTCATGAACAACCCGATCTTGACCTTGGTGACCGGGACACCGATCGCGCGGGCGGAGTCCTGGTTGCCGCCGACGGCGAAGATCCAGTTCCCGATCCGGGTCTTGAACAGCACCCAGGTGGCGATGGCGGTGAACAGCAGCCACCACACCACGGTGATCCGAATGGACACGCCGCCGACGACGAACGAGGACGCGAACACCTTCTTGGCGGAGTCGAAGCCCTGCATGTCGGAGACGCTGGGGGTGGCGACCTGACCGGTGATCAGTTTGGTGACCGCCAGGTTGATGCCGGTGAGCATCAGGAATGAGCTCAGGGTGATCAGGAAGCTGGGGATTTTCGTCTTCATCACCAGGTAGCCGTTGAAGAACCCGACCGCGAGCGAGACGACCAGCGCGAGCGCCGCCCCGGCCCACAGGTTCAGGTGCAGGTTGTAGGCGATCATCGACGCGGCGAGGGAACTGGTGGTGACGGCGACGCCGGCGGAGAGGTCGAATTCGCCGCCGATCATCAGCAGTGCGACCGCGCAGGCCATGATCCCGATGGTGGAGCTGGCGTAGAGCACGGTGGCCAGGGCTTCGGGGCTGCGGAACGGGGGTGCGACGATCATGAAGAAGATGAAGATGGCGATCGCACCGAACAGGGACCCGACTTCCGGGCGGACGAGCAGCCGCTGCAGGCGTTTTTGCTCCTTCACCCGTTCGTCGGTGACGACCTTGTGACTGGCAAGGTCCAGATCTTGCTGTGTGGACATGACTTTCCTTCCGTTACGCCGGCAGTGCCGTGCTCAGCGGGTTCCGGCCTTGGCGTACTCGGCGACCTTGTCGATGTTGGTCTTGTCGATGAACGACGGCCCGGTCAGCGTGGGCCCGCCGCCCCCGATGACGTTCCCGTTGTTCAGGTACAGCCACAGCGAGTCGATGGCCAGGTAGCCCTGCAGGTACGGCTGCTGGTCGATCGCCCACTGCACACTGCCGTCGGAGATGGCGTCGACGAGTGCGGCGTTGGTGTCGAACGTGAAGACCTTGGCCGGGCTACCCGCGTTCCCGACGGACTGGACGGCGGTGAGGGCGATCGGGGCGCCCAGCGTGAGTACGCCGTCGATGGACGGATCCTGCTGGAGTTTGGCGGCGATCGTCGAGTTCACCGACGGCATGTCCTCACCGTTCACGTTGAGCGTCTCGAAGGTGCCGCGGAAGGTCTGCTTGACACCGGCGCAACGGGATTCGAGCTGAATCTGTCCCTGCTGCTGGATGACGCAGATGACGTGCTTGGCGCCGTCGTCGTTCAGCCGGTTCCCTGCGGCCTGGCCGGCGATGGTCTCGTCCTGCCCGAAGTACTGGGCGACGCCCATGTCCTTCCAGGCGCCGTACCCGGCGTTGAACGCGGAGATCGGGATACCGGCGTCCTGCGCGCTCTTGACCGCGGGCGCCATCGCCTCGGGGGTGGCGAGGGTGAGGGCGAGTCCGTCGACCTTGGAGTCGATGGCGGTCTGCACGAGGTTGGCCTGGTTGGGGGCCTGCGGATCGGATGAGTACTTCAGTTCGACGTTGTCCTTGTCCGCGGCGTCCTGCGCGCCCGTGCGGATCAGGTCCCAGAAGGTGTCGCCCGGTGCCGCGTGGGTGACCATCGCGATGGTGATGCGCGGGGTGTCGGCGCTACCCGCACCGATCCCGGACCCACTGCTGTCCGGCTTGCCACCGGTGCTCGAGCACGCCGCGAGGCTCACCACCAGGGCGCTCGCGCATGCCAGCACTACCGCACGACGCCGGTTTGGGAAGTTCATCTGCTTTTCCTCTCGGGGGGACGAACGGCCCGTTGACGTCTTGGCCGTGTGCCTTAGATGTAATACGCGTCACACCCGAAAGTCAATAGTTTGTCTGGACATTAGGACCACATATCAAACGAGCTGACGACGGGTCACGATCGCGGTCCCGGAAATCGAGCCGACGGACGGACGTGCGAGGCGCTGCTAGCGCGTGACCGATGCCCCGGCGTCACGCGGCAGACGCAGCGTGTCGACCACCGTGCAGAACATCAGGACACCCAGAACGACGAAGGCCCAGGAATATTCGGATCCGAACCCCTGATCGGACGCGCTCGCCACCGGCGTGAACACAGTGAGCGCGAGCGCCGCCACCGCGATGCCGAGGCCGGCCGCCAGTTCCTGGACGGCGGCGTTGAGAGTGTTGGCATGCGTGAGGTCGGCGCGATCGACGTCGGAGAACGCGAGGCTGTTGTAGGCGGTGAATCCGACCGACCGCAGGGCGCCGCTCACGAAGAGGACGGCGGCGATGACGGGAACGGGGGTCGATGCACTCAACGCGGCGAGCAACCCGAAGCAGCCGACGGACAGCAGGGCGTTGACCAGCAGAATCGGCCGGATGCCGAACCTCCGCATCAGCGGTGTCGTGCAGGGCTTGACCGCAATGTTGCCGGCGAACAGCGCCGCGACCAGCAGGCCCGCGAGAAACGGCGTCCAGCCGAACCCGAGTTGGAATTGGAGCGGCAGGAGGAACGGCACGGCAGTCACCGTCAGGCGGTAGAGCGAGCCTCCCGTGACGGTGGTCCGCAACGTCCGGACACGGAGGACGCGGAAGTCGACGAGAGGATTCCGAGCGCGGAGGAGATGCACCGCGGACGCCGTGAGCAGGACGACCGCGACCACTCCCCCGACCACGACCCGGCGCCAGTCGGTTCCCGTCACGCGGATGCTCTCCAGCGCGATCAGGGCCGCGGCGATTCCCGTCCCGACCCCGAGGAGTCCCCGCCAGTCCAGCCTGCTCGTCGACGGCGCACGCGAACCGTGAACCAGCTTCAGCGACAGCAGGATTCCGAGGAGGCCGATCGGAATGTTGATGACGAAGATCCACCGCCACGAGCCGACCGTGGCGATCGCACCGCCGAGCAGGGGCGCGATGACGGGTGCCGCAAGCGCGGGCCAGGTGAGCAGGGCGATCGCGCGGACCAGGTCACCCTTCGTGCTCGACCGCAGCACCGCCAGCCGCCCGACGGGCACCATCATGGCACCACCGACGCCCTGGAGCACCCGCATCGCGACGAGCATCGGCAGCGACGCACTGGCAGCGCACCCGATCGATGCCAGCGTGAAGACGGCGATGGCTGTCACGAACACGCGGCGGGTGCCGAACCGTTCGGCCATCCACCCGCTGGCGGGGATGAGGACGGCGACCGTCACCAGGTACGCGGAGATCGCGACGTTGACGTCGACGGCGTCGACACCGAAGGACTCGGCGATCAGCGGGACGGCCGGGGTGATGATGGTGGCGTCGAGGATCTCCATGAAGAGGGCGCCTGCCACCAGCAGGGCCATCCCCCGGGGAAACGAGGTCGGACGCGCGGACCTAGCGATCGACAACGGTGGTGTCGAAGTAGTAGCGCGACGCGCGGTAGCAATGGCTGCCGAACTCGACGGCACTTCCCGAGTCGTCGAACGCGGTCCGGTTCATGGTCAGCAGCGGCGCCCCGGTCTTCTCGTCGAGCAAGGAGGCCTCCGCCTTGGTCGCCGCCTTCGCGCCGATGCGCTGCCGCGCGAGACGGATGTGCACCCCCCGCGCCCGGAGCGCGTGGTAGAGGCCGTGCGCCTCCAGCTCTTCGGGGTCGGGGGCGAGGTCGACCGGGATGTGGTTGGTCATCAGTGCGAGGGGTTCGCCGTTGGTGCTGCGGAGACGGCGAATCGATGCGACCTCGGCGCCGGCCTGGAGGTTGAGTTCCGCGGCCACGTCCTCGGAAGGCACGGCGACCTGGTAGTCGAGAAGTTTGGTGGTGGGGCTCTGCCCGGCCCGCGCGAGGTCGTCGAAGAGACTGGTGAGTTCGACCGGCCGGTGCACGGCGCTCTGCACGACCTGCGTTCCGACGCCGCGTTTGCGGACGAGCAGGCCCTTGTCGACGAGTTCCTGGATGGCGCGCCGCGTGGTGGGGCGGGACAGGTTCAGGCGCTTGGCGAGCGCCAGCTCGTTCTCGAACCGGTCGCCGGGGGCGAGTTCCCCACCGATGATCGCGTTCTCGATCGTCTGCGCGAGCTGAAAATACAGCGGAACCGGGCTCGATCTGTCGAGCTCGACTGCGAGTGGTGCACCCACGGAAAACTCCGATCCTCGTGCGCAGGCGACGTCCGCCGTCGCCGACCTTTCCGGCAGTGTATGCGAACACTAACACCAGATTGACTTCAAGTAATAATGTCAGGACAAAGTCTTGACAGGAGCCGGTGATGTGGAGCACAGTTTCAATCAGACCTCGGCGCCCTGCGCAGACCACCCACAACGACCTATTCGGGAGTCAGCCTTGACCACCAACCAGACGCAACCCAACCGGAACGGATTGGACGTCCTTGCCATCGGGCGCTGCGGTGTGGACATCTACCCATTGCAGACCGGAGTCGGCCTCGAACACGTCGAGACGTTCGGCAAGTTCCTCGGCGGAAGCGCGGCCAACGTCGCGGTCGCCGCCGCCCGCCTCGGCTGCCGCAGCGCCCTCGTCTCGGGCGTCGGCAACGACCCGTTCGGCCGGTACGTCCGCGACGAACTCGCCCGGCTCGGCGTCGACAACCGGTATGTCGGGATCGATACCGACCACCCGACGCCGGTCACGTTCTGTGAGATCTTCCCGCCGGACGACTTCCCGCTGTACTTCTACCGCAAGCCCGTCGCCCCCGACCTTCAGGTCGCACCCGCCGACATCGATCTCGACGCGGTCCGCGACGCGAAGCTCTACTGGTCGACGGTCACCGGATTGTCCGAGGAGCCCAGCCGCAGTGCGCATTTCACCGCCTGGGAGGCGCGCGGACGCCGCAGCCACACCGTCCTCGACCTCGACTACCGCCCGATGTTCTGGGCGTCGCCCGCCGAGGCCACCGCACAGGTGCAGCGCGCCCTCCAGCACGTCACCGTCGCGGTCGGCAACCGTGAGGAGTGCGAGATCGCGGTCGGCGAGACCAACGCACACAGGGCCGCCGACGCACTGCTCGATCTCGGCGTCGAACTGGCCATCGTCAAGCAGGGCCCCAAGGGCGTGCTCGGCAAGACCCGCACCCAGTCCATCACCGTGCCCCCGAACGACGTCGACGTGATCAACGGGCTCGGCGCCGGCGACAGCTTCGGTGGATCGCTGTGCCACGGACTGCTGGCCGGGTGGCCGCTGGAGAAGATCCTGCGCTACGCCAACGCCGCGGGGGCGATCGTCGCCTCCCGGCTCGAATGCTCCACCGCGATGCCGACGGCCGACGAGGTCCGTGAGCTCGCCGAAACCACCGCTTCGGAGGCTGTCAATGTCTGAAACTCTCGCTCACCGCGCCGTCTGCGCGTCCTACGCCGACGTCACCGAGGTCCGCGCCAACGACCCGGCCGCCATCGACCGTGCCTGGGCAACCCGGATCGCCCGGCCCACCGTGCGCGGTAACGGCCGGCTCATGATCGTCGCCGCCGACCACCCCGCCCGCGGTGCGCTGTCGGTCGGCGACCGTCCGACCGCGATGAACAGTCGCACCGACCTCCTCGACCGTCTCCGCACCGCGCTGCGCAATCCCGGCGTGGACGGCGTACTCGCCACCGCCGACATCCTCGACGACCTGGTGCTCCTCGGCGCGCTCGACGACAAGGTGGTCATCTCCTCGATGAACCGCGGTGGCCTGGCGGGCGCGAGTTTCGAACTCGACGACCGGATGACCGGCTACACCGCCGCCGGCACCGCGAAAGCGGGCATGAACGGCGGAAAGATGCTGTGCCGCATCGACCTCGACGATCCCGGCACACTGTCGACGCTCACCGCCTGCGCTCAGGCCGTCGACGCACTGGCCGAGGCGGGGCTGATGGCCATGGTGGAACCTTTCCTGTCGCGGCGCGTCGACGGCAAGGTCAAGAACGATCTCAGCGCCGACGCCGTGATCAAGTCGATCCACATCAGCCAGGGCCTGGGCTCCACGTCCGCGTACACCTGGATGAAGCTTCCGGTGGTCGACGAGATGGAACGTGTCATGGACGCGACGACGCTGCCCACGCTGCTGCTCGGCGGAGATCCGCAGACGGCTCCCGAGGAGACGTTCGCGAGCTGGGGCAAGGCCCTCGCGCTGCCGTCGGTCCGCGGCCTGATCGTCGGACGCACCCTGCTGTACCCGCGGGACGAGGACGTCGCCGCCGCGGTCGACACCGCCGTATCCCTCGTTCACTGACGCACGCCGGAGAGGCCCACGATGAACAGCAAGTACTACGTACCGGTCGGGTCCGGGGCGACCGGACCGTTCGACCTCGAGGTCACTCCCGAGTCGGCGGGCTGGACGGAATCGAGCCTGCGGGTGCTGACCCTGGCACCCGGGGGGTCCGCCGAACTCACCACCGGTGACGACGAGATCGTCGTCGTACCCCTCGCCGGGTCGGCGTCCGTGTCGAGTGAGGGCACCGAGTTCGTCCTGACCGGGCGGCGGTCAGTGTTCGACGGGCCGAGCGACTTCGTCTATGTGGGGCGGGATTCGGCGTATACGGTGGCGAGCGCGACCGGTGGCCGTTTCGCCCTGTGCGGCGCCCGCGCCCGGCAGAAGTTCCCGTTCCGGTACGTGCCGGCCGCGGACGTGTCCGTCGAACTGCGCGGCGCGGGCAACTGCAGCCGGCAGGTGCACAACTTCGGCACCGCCGACCGCTTCGACGCCGATTCGATCATCGCGTGCGAGGTCATCACCCCCGGCGGCAACTGGTCGTCGTACCCGAGCCACAAGCACGACGAGAACAGCGACGTCGAATCCCAGCTCGAGGAGATCTACTACTTCGAGATCGCCGAAGCCAACTCCACGGCAGTGGATTTCGGCGGAACCGGGTTCGGCTACCATCGTGTGTACGGCACTCCCGAGCGGCCCATCGAGGTGCTCGAGGAAGTGCGATCCGGCGACGTGGTCCTCGTCCCGCACGGCTACCACGGACCGTCGATCGCCGCGCCCGGACATCACATGTACTACCTGAACGTGATGGCCGGTCCGGGCGACGACCGCGCCTGGAACATCTGCGACGACCCGGCACACACTTGGCTGCGCGGCAGCTGGGAACACCAGACCGTCGATCCCCGCCTCCCCCTCCACGCACCGTCCGAAGGAGCATGACCGTGGTGTCCACCGCGCCGATGTCGGCGAGCAAGAACCCCAACGCCGAGGGCACCGTCCACCTCACGGTGGCTCAGGCGACCATCCGATTCCTCGCCAACCAGTACGTCGAGCGGGACGGCGAACGAACCAAGTTCTTCGCCGGCTGCTTCGGCATTTTCGGCCACGGCAACGTTGCCGGACTCGGCCAGGCTCTGCTGCAGGCCGAGATCGACGCCGTCGACGCCGGCACCGAACCCGAACTGCCGTACGTCCTCGGCCGCAACGAGCAGGCGATGGTGCACAGTGCGGTCGCCTACGCACGCCAGAAGGATCGCCTGCAGACCTGGGCCGTGTCGGCCAGCGTCGGTCCCGGTTCGACCAACATGCTGACCGGTGCAGCGCTCGCCACCATCAACCGGCTGCCCGTCCTGCTGCTGCCCGCCGATACGTTCGCCACCCGCGCGAGCGCACCGGTGCTGCAGGAACTCGAACTGCCGTCGAGTGGGGACGTCACCGTCAACGACGCGTTCAAGCCGCTGTCGCGCTACTTCGACCGCGTGTGGCGGCCCGAGCAGTTGCCGTCGGCGCTGCTCGGCGCGATGCGCGTGCTGACCGACCCCGTCGAGACGGGTGCGGCCACGGTCGCCATCCCTCAGGACGTGCAGGCGGAGGCGTTCGACTGGCCGGAGTCGATGTTCGCCGAGCGCACATGGCACGTCGCCCGGCCGCTCCCCGAGAAGTCCGTGATCGCGCGGGCCGCGGACGTCATCCGGTCGGCGAAGAAGCCGCTGATCGTCGCGGGCGGTGGCCTCATCTACTCCGGCGCCACCGAGGCACTGGCCTCGTTCGCCGAGTCGACCGGCATTCCGGTCGGCCAGAGTCAGGCAGGCAAGGGTTCACTGCCGTACGACCACCCGCAGTCGGTCGGGGCGATCGGCTCGACGGGCACGACCGCGGCGAACGCTCTCGCCACCGAGGCCGATGTGATCATCGGCATCGGCACCCGCTACAGCGACTTCACCACCGCGTCGCGCACTGCTTTCAACAACCCCGACGTGCGGTTCGTCAACGTCAACGTGGCGTCGATCGACTCGGTGAAGCAGGGCGGCGTCAGCGTCGTCGCGGATGCCCGCGAGACACTCGAGGCCCTCGCCGACGTACTGGGCGACTACCGCGTCTCGGACGAGTACCGTTCGCGCACCGAAGAACTGGCGGCGCAGTGGGAGTCGACCGTCGACTCGGTCTACAAAATCGACGACGACTCGCTCGGACTGAACCAGAACCAGGTCATCGGTCTCGCCAACACGCTGTCGGATCCGCGCGACGTGGTGGTCTGCGCCGCGGGTTCGATGCCCGGCGATCTGCACAAGCTGTGGCGCACCCGCGACGCCAAGGGCTACCACGTCGAATACGGCTACTCCTGCATGGGTTACGAGATCGCGGGCGGCATCGGCGCCAAGATGGCATGCCCCGACCGCGACGTGTTCATCATGGTCGGCGACGGTTCGTACCTGATGATGGCCACCGAACTCGTCACGGCCGTGCAGGAGAACGTCAAAGTCATCGTGGTCCTCGTGCAGAATCACGGCTTCGCCTCCATCGGATCGCTGTCGGAGTCGCTGGGTTCCCAGCGTTTCGGCACCGACTACCGGTACCGGGGCGATACCGGCCGGCTGGACGGCGACATCCTGCCCGTCGATCTGGCGGCCAACGCCGCGAGCCTCGGCGCCGACGTGATCCGTGCGAACACGGCCGCCGAGTTCGCCGACGCCGTCAAGGTGGCCAAGGCCGGCGACAACACCACCGTCATCCACGTCGAGACGGACCCGCGGATCGCCGCACCCGACAGCGAATCCTGGTGGGACGTGCCGGTCAGCTCGACCAGCACCCTCGAATCGACCCGGACCGCCTACGAGACGTACGCGCAGTGGAAGAAGATCCAGCGTCCGTTCCTCCGCCCGTCCGGCAACTGACCCCTCCCCCGCAGAACTTTCGAAAGGATTTCCCGATGAGCGTCATTCGCGTCGGATCGGCCCCCGATTCCTGGGGCGTGTGGTTCCCGGAAGACCCGCAGCAGACCTCGTACGGCCGGTTCCTCGACGAGGTGTCCGCATCCGGTTACGAATGGATCGAGCTCGGGCCGTACGGCTACCTGCCCACCGACCCGCAGCAGCTCCGTGACGAACTCGCGGCCCACAATCTGAAGCTGTCGGCAGGCACCGTGTTCGAGCACCTGCACCAGGACAACTCCTGGGACGCCGTGTGGACCCAGATCGAGGATGTCGCGAAACTCACCGCCGCCGTCGGCGGCAAGCACGTCGTCGTGATCCCGGAGATGTGGCGCGACCCGGGCACCGGCGAGGTACTCGAAGACCGCAATCTCACTGCGGAGCAGTGGAAGAAGAAGACCGGCGGCATGAACGAGCTGGGCAAGAAGATGTTCGAGCAGTATGGCGTGAAGGCGCAATACCACCCGCACGCGGACAGCCACGTCGACACCGAGGAGAACGTGTACCGCTTCCTCGACGGCACCGACAGCGAGTACGTGAACCTGTGCCTCGACACGGGCCACATCAGCTACTGCGGCGGCGACAACCTCGCGATCATCGAACGCGCACCCGAGCGGATCGGCTACCTGCACCTCAAGCAGGTCGATCCGGAGGTCCGCGCCAAGGTCGAGGCCGAGGACCTGCCGTTCGGCGAGGCCGTCAAGCTCGGCGCGATGATCGAGCCCCCGCTCGGCATCCCCGACCTGCCGCCGCTGCTCGCCGCGATCGAGAAGCTCGACATCGACGTGTTCGCGATCGTCGAGCAGGATCTCTACCCCTGCGCCGTGGACGTTCCTCTGCCGATCGCCCAGCGCACTCGTAAGTACCTGGGATCCTGCGGGATCCCGTCCGTCAAGTTCGTCTAACCGACCCCGTCAGGAGCTAGCCAGCCATGTCCGAGAGCAACGAACTGCGCGTCGCCGTCCTGGGTGTCGGAATGATGGGCGCCGACCATGTGGCGCGGATCACCGACCGCATCAAGGGCGCGACCGTCGCCGTGGTCAACGACTACTTCACCGAGAAGGCCGAAGAGATCGCGTCCGGCATCCCCGGATGTCGCGTGGTCACCGACCCGCTCGATGCGATCGCCGACCCGGACGTCGACGCCGTCGTCCTGGCCACCCCCGGCCCGACACACGAGAAACAGCTTCTCGCCTGCCTCGAGCACGGCAAGCCGGTGATGTGCGAGAAGCCGCTCACCACCGACGTCGCCACCTCCCTCGAGATCGTCAAGCGGGAAGCCGAACTCGGCAAGAAGCTGATCCAGGTCGGGTTCATGCGACGCTTCGACCACGAGTACGAGCAGCTGAAGACGCTCATCGACGACGGCGCCTTCGGACGGGTGCTCCTGGCTCACTGTGTGCACCGCAACCCGGTCGTGCCTCCCGGCTTCGACAGCTCGATGATCGTCAAGGACTCGCTCGTCCACGAGGTGGACGTGACCCGCTTCCTGTTCGACGAGGAGATCACGTCGGTCCACATCATCCGGCCCGCCGCGAACCCCGGTGCGCCCGAAGGATTGCAGGACCCTCAGATTGCCTACTTCACCACCGAGTCCGGACGCCATGTGGACGCCGAGGTGTTCGTCACCACCGGCGTCGCGTACGAGGTGCGTACCGAGATCGTCGCCGAGAAGGGGTCGGCATTCATCGGTCTCGACGTCGGACTGGTACGCAAATACGGCACCGGGGCAGGCAGCGGCCGATCCGGCGCCGGAATGTGGGGCGGCGAGATCACGCCGTCGTTCAAGGAGCGCTTCGGCCAGGCCTACGACACCGAGATCCAGCGCTGGGTGAACGCCGTCCGCACGAGCGCCGAGACCGGCATCTTCATCGACGGACCCGGTGCGTGGGACGGCTACGCCGCCGCCGCCGTGTGCGCAGCCGGCGTGAAGTCGCTCGAGACCGGCGAACGCGTGACCGTCGACATGGTCGACCGTTCCTCCATTCCGGGAGCGGAGCCTGCGGAGCGACCCGCCGGACAGAGGGCCTGATCACCATGAAGATTGCACTCGACCCCACTCCGTTCCACCACGACCACTCCCTTCTCGAATTGCCGGCCGTGGTCGCGGAACTCGGCTTCGAACACCTGCAGCTCACGCCGCATCGCGACATGATCCCGTTCTTCAACCACCCGAAGGCGGACGACGAACTGGTCCGGCAGTTCCGGAAGGCGTGCAGCGACGCCGGCGTCGGGATCGCGTCGGTGCTGCCGGTGCTGCGGTGGTCCGGCCCGGACGAGGACGCCCGCGAGGCAGCCGTGCGGTACTGGAAGCGCGCCATCCAGATCACCGTCGACCTCGGCGTCAACGTGATGAACACCGAGTTCAGCGGTCGCCCGGAGAAGGCCGAGGAATCGGAGCGCGCCTTCTACCGGTCGATGGAGGAACTCGTCCCGATCATCGAGCGTGAGGGAATCGACGTCCGCATCGATCCGCACCCGGACGATTTCGTGGAGAACGGCCTCGACGCCATCCGCATGATCCGCGGCATCAACTCGAAGAACTTCGGACTGGTATACGTCGCGTGCCACTCGTACCACATGGGAGCGGGCATGCTCGAGATCATGCGCGCGGCCGGCGACATGCTGCGACTCGTCCACGTCGCGGACACGATGGATCACCACCGCTCGCACGGACTGCGGTACATCACCAATCCGCCCGGCAATGCCGTTCGCGTGCACCAGCACCTCAAGATCGGTGACGGCGACCTCGATTGGGACGAGTTCTTCGGTGGACTGTCCGAACTCGGCTTCTACGACAAACCCGACACCGTGATGGTGTCCAGCGTCTTCGCCGAGGACGAGAACGCGCACGACGTCTCCCGCTACCAACTGAAGACCATGAAGGATTACATCGCGCGCACGCGGTGAAAGGACAACACATGAGCACCAACATCACTCGCGAGATCGCCCACTGGTCCGACGGTAAGGGCTTCACCGGGACCAGCGGCAACACCGCACCCGTCACCAACCCCGCCACCGGTGAGGTCACCGGTCAGGTCGCGCTCGCCAGCGTCGAGGACGCCCGCGCGGTGATCGACGCCGCCGCCGCCGCGTTCCCCGCCTGGCGGGACACCTCCCTCGCCAAGCGCACCCAGGTGATCTTCAAGTTCCGGGAACTGCTCAACGAGCGCAAGGGCGAGTTGGCGGAGATCATCACCTCCGAGCACGGCAAGGTCGTCTCCGACGCGTTGGGCGAGGTGTCCCGCGGTCAGGAGGTCGTCGAATTCGCGTGCGGCATCGCGCACCTGCTCAAGGGCGGCATGACCGAGAACGCGTCCACCAACGTGGACGTGCATTCGATCCGCCAGCCGGTCGGGCCGGTCGGGATCATCTCCCCGTTCAACTTCCCCGCGATGGTCCCGATGTGGTTCTTCCCCGTCGCCATCGCCGCCGGCAACACCGTCGTGCTCAAGCCGTCCGAGAAGGACCCCACCGCCGCGCTCTGGATGGCCGAACTCTGGGCCGAGGCCGGCCTGCCCGCCGGGGTGTTCAACGTCCTCCAAGGCGACAAGACCGCCGTCGACGAACTGCTCACCCACCCGGCCATCAAGGCCATCTCCTTCGTCGGGTCCACCCCGATCGCACAGTACGTGTACGCCACCGGCACCGCCCACGGCAAACGCGTCCAGGCCCTGGGCGGGGCGAAGAACCACGCCATCGTCCTGCCGGACGCCGACCTGGATCTGGCCGCCGACGCCATGGTCAACGCCGGCTTCGGATCCGCCGGGGAACGCTGCATGGCCATCTCCGCACTGGTCGCGGTCGGCGACATCGCCGACGAACTCGTCGCCAAGATCAAGGAGCGCACCGACACGTTGAAGATCGGCGACGGCACCAAGGATTCGGACATGGGACCGTTGGTGACGAAGGTGCACCGCGACAAGGTCGCCTCCTACATCGACGCCGGCGAAGCCGCCGGCGCGACGATCGTCGTGGACGGGCGCACCGTGCAGGCCGACGGCGGGGCGGACGGGTTCTGGCTCGGACCGACCCTGATCGACCACGTCACCACCGACATGAGCGTGTACACCGACGAAATCTTCGGACCCGTCCTGTCCGTGATCCGGGTGGAGTCGTACGACGAGGCCCTGGAACTGGTGAACTCCAGCCAGTTCGGCAACGGCACCGCCATCTTCACCAACGACGGCGGCGCGGCCCGCCGGTTCCAGAACGAGGTCGAGGTCGGGATGGTCGGCATCAACGTCCCGATCCCCGTCCCCATGGCCTACTACTCCTTCGGTGGCTGGAAGAACTCCCTGTTCGGCGACACCCACGCCCATGGCACCGAGGGTGTGCACTTCTTCACCCGCGGCAAGGTCGTCACCACCCGCTGGCTCGACCCCAGCCACGGCGGCCTCAACCTCGGATTCCCCCAGAACGCGTAAGTACTTCTTCTCCGCGCCGGACCGTCCGCGGTCCGGCGCGGAGTTCGTTCGATCGAAAGGAACTTCATGAGCGACACCTCTCTCGCCCAGCGCCATCGGGTCGTGGTCATCGGATCGGGATTCGGCGGTCTCTTCGCCACCAAGGCCCTGAGACGGTCGGACGTCGATGTCACTCTGATCGATCGCACGACGCATCACCTGTTCCAGCCGTTGCTGTACCAGGTGGCGACGGGAATCCTGTCGGAGGGCGAGATCGCTCCCGCGACCCGGCTCGTCCTCGAAGACCAGCAGAACGCGTCCGTCCTGATCGGTGGAGTCGAGAAGATCGATGTCGCCGACCGGACCGTCACGTCGACGCACCGCGGCCGCACCACCGTCACCGAGTACGACAGTCTCGTCGTGTCGGCCGGCGCACGCCAATCCTATTTCGGCAACGACCATTTCGCCGAGCACGCACCCGGCATGAAGACGATCGACGACGCCCTCGAGCTGCGCGGCCGCATCCTGGGCGCGTTCGAAAGCGCCGAGGTGTGCAGCGACCCCGCCGAGCGGGCACGACTCCTGACGTTCGTCGTGGTCGGGGCAGGGCCCACCGGAGTCGAGATGGCGGGTGAGATCGCCCAACTGGCCCACCGCACGCTCGCCGGCGCCTACCGCACCATCGATCCCCGTGACGCGCGCATCATCCTGCTCGACGCGGCGCCCACCGTACTCCCGCCCTTCGACGAGAAACTGCGCCGCGCTGCCGCAGACACGCTGGGCGAACTCGGAGTCGAGATCCAGCTCGGCGCGATGGTGACCGACGTCGACGACGACGGACTCACCGTCCGCGACCAGGACGGCGTCGAGCGGCGGATCGAGGCCGCCTGCAAGATCTGGTCCGCAGGTGTCGCCGCCAGCCCACTGGGCCGGCAACTGGCCGAGCAGACCGGTGCCGCCACCGACCGCGCCGGCCGCGTCCTCGTCGAGCCCGACCTGACGCTGCCCGGCCACAGCAACGTGTTCGTCGTGGGCGACATGATGAACCGGGACGGGCTTCCCGGCGTCGCCCAGGTCGCGATTCAGGGCGGCCGCTACGCCGCGTCGCTGATCGCGGCGGAGGTGCGCGCCCACCGGAAGGGTCGTGACAAGCCCCAACGCACCCCGTTCAAGTACACGGACAAGGGCAGCATGGCCATGATCTCCCGCTTCCACGCCGTCGCGAAGGTGGGCCGTCTGCAATTGACCGGGCTGCTCGCGTGGCTGCTGTGGCTCCTGATCCACCTGGTCTACATCGTCGGCTTCAAGAGCCGGCTCGCCACCGCCATGTCCTGGACCTGGTCGTTCCTCGGCCGGACACGAGGGCATCTCGCCGTCACGGAACAACAAGTGGTCGCGAGAACGGCCATCAACCGGCTCGATGCCTGGGAAGATTCCCTGGTGGTACCCGAGGCGGCGACGGCCCCGGCACGGTGAGTACCGTCGGCTTCGTGCATGTTTCCGCTCTCACCGTCGGTATCGACGTCGGTGGTACCAGTATCCGGGCCTGTGTGGTCGACGACACCGGCGAGGTACTCGACTCCGTCCAGGCGCCCACCCCGCAGTCGGCGAAAGCCCTCGAGGATGCGCTCGACCGCGCCGTCCGCGAACTCGCTTCCCGGCACGAGATCGCCGCGGTCGGGCTCGCCGTCGCCGGATTCATCACCCCCGACCTGACTACCGTGCGCTTCGCCCCGCACCTGCCGTGGAAGAACGTGCCGGTGGCCAACGACCTCAGCGACCGCCTCGGGCTGCCGGTGGTCCTCGAACACGACGCCAACGCGGCGGCGTGGGCGGAACACCGGTTCGGCGCTGCCGCCGGCGGTCGCAATGTCGTGATGGTCGCGGTCGGCACCGGCATCGGCGCGGCGCTGCTCATCGACGGCGCGCTCTACCGAGGCAGTCACGGCGTGGCTCCCGAGCTGGGCCATCTCCAGGTCGTCCCGGGCGGCAGGCCCTGCGCGTGCGGTAAACGCGGGTGCTGGGAACGATATTGCAGCGGAACCGCTCTCGTCGACACGGCCATCGAAATGCTCGCCGCCGACCCGACCAGTTCGACGGTCCTCGCCCGTGAGGTGGCGAGCGACCCGGGATCGCTCACCGGTCGTCGTATCGCCAGCGCAGCGCGGGACGGGGACCCGCTCGCCATCCGCACGATGGAAGAATTCGCGCGCTGGCTGGGCGTCGGACTCTCCATGGTCGGTGACGTCTACGACCCCGACCTCGTCGTCATCGCCGGCGGCGTCAGCGGTTCGGCTCCGCTCTTCCTCGACCACGCCCGCGACGTCTACGCCTCCCTCTCGACCGGTTCCGGGCACCGCCCCCTCGCCCGCATCCGCGAAACCCAACTCGGCGAATCCGCCCAGCGAATCGGGGCCGCAACACTCGCGAGGCACTCCGCGCCCGTGCGTGGATGAGGAGTCGCTGGACTCGTTGAGTACTCACGAGCGGCGGAGCCGCGCTTGTCGGTGACCCCAGGTATTATCGAAGATACGTTCGATACCCGGGGGGTTGAAGACTATGGGGGACAACAGGTCCAGCGCGGCGGTACTGGATGCGATACCGCCGGGATCGCGGCGATCGAGGGGCTGCGAACAGGCAAAGCGGTGCTGGCGCAAGCTCAGTACCGGCAAGTCGTGGCGGTTACCGAGTTCTACGATCTCTGCTGCGATGAAGACGAACGCCGCGGCACTCGCGTGCCCTCCAACTACTCACCAAGCGCTCCCACGACCTGCAGGACGCCGTGTACCTGAACGAACTGCACGGGACGCGTGCCACACAGCACCACCACCGGTACCGCCTCCCGAAGGCGGCGGTACCGGTGTGTGAGAAACCGTGCGCTCAGTGGGTGGCGATCGCGGCGGTGCTCCCCGCAGCGGAGGTGGCGGGCGCGCCCGCGCCGAGGCGGTCTTCCAGCTCTTCGAGGCTGCGCCCCTTGGTTTCCGGAACGAATCGGTAGACGAAGTACACGGAGATCAGGTTGACGAGAACGAACAGGCCGAATGTTCCGGTGGATCCGAGGACGGAGTTCAGGATCGGGAAGACGAAGGAGATGAAGGCGTTGGTCGTCCAGAGCACGAATACGGCGATGCCCATGGCGAACCCGCGAATGGCCATCGGGAAGATCTCCGAGAGCAGCAGCCACACGCACGTTCCGATGAAGCACTGGACGAAGGCAACGAACACCATCATCGCGGCCAGGATGATGTAGCTGCGGCCCGTGGAGGAGGGCAGCAGGAACACGAGTGACAGCGCGGCCTGCGAGGACGCCACGCCGATGAAACCGGTGAGCAGCATCTTGCGACGATTCACGAAGCCCAGCAGGACGATTCCGAGAATCGTCATGACCACCGAGGTGACACCGACCGCGATGGTGGCCACGAGGGACGCACTGACGCCCAGCCCGCTCTGCTCGAGGATCGTCGGCGCATAGTAGTTGACCGTGTTGATGCCCGTTGCCTGCTGCACGATGGCCAGACCACAGCCGACCCAGAGGATCCGGCGCATCCAGGGGTAGTCGCGCAGGTAGTGGACGGCGCCGCTGACCTTCGAGTTCCTGTCGCGGGCGGCGTGGAAGCTGATGCTGGCGTACTCGTCGGCGGCCTCCGACTCGCTGCGGCTCATCTCGAGGGTGCGGCGTGTGTCGGCGAGCCGGCCCTTCGACGCGTACCAGCGCGGCGAATCCGGAAGCGCGAGCATGCCGAGCAGCAACAGAACGGCAGGGACCGAGGCGATGGCCAGCATGTACCGCCACACCGTCGGGTCTTCGATGAGGTGATCGAGCAGCGCGTTGATCGAGAAGGCGAGCATCTGCCCGGTGACGATCATCAGTTCGTTGATGGTCACCATCCGGCCGCGCCGTTCCACCGGGGCCATCTCCGCCAGGTAGAGCGGGCAGGTGACGGCGGCAGCGCCCACACCGAAACCCAGAATGATTCTGGCCAGCACCATAACCTCGACATTGGGGGCCATCGCACACCCGAGGGCACCGACGAGGAACAGGCCCGCGCAGACGAGCAACGTGCGCTTGCGGCCGAGTGCGTCGGACAACCGACCTCCCAACAGCGCGCCGACGGCGGCGCCGGGAAAGAGCAGCGAACTCACGACCGTGGCCTCGCCGACCGCGCTGAGGTTCAGCTCGTCCTTCATGTAGAGCAGCGCCCCGGAGATCACCCCGGTGTCGTAGCCGAACAGCAGACCTCCGAGCGTGGAGATGACGGTGAGCTTCGTCAGGAAACGGTTGTGACTGCGCTCGTTCCGCGCGGCGCCGCCGCTTCCGCGTGTACTGGTTGTCGACATCAGGTGTGGCCTTTCTGGGAATGCTCACGCATCGCGACACGGACGATCGGTCGACGTGTCGCTCTCGCCCGAATGCGCTCGGCTCGATGCAGCCGACGAGGCGTTCTCTCCTGGACTGAAGCGCTTCACTAACGCGCTTCAGTTTTCTACTATGAGGTGAATCACAGAAAGTGTCAAGGGCGAGGTCGCGACGGTGCAGTGCACGCCCCCGACGACACGAGCGAGGGAGATCGAGATGTTCGACGAGCGAACCGCGTCGCACGAGGGTTCGGAGCGGCTGCCGGCAGGACTGCATCGGCGGCCCACGATGGCCGACGTCGCGACCCGGGCCGGTGTGTCGCGCACCCTGGTGTCACTGATTTTCAGCGACAAACCGGGCGCCTCCGACGAGACCCGCGACCGCGTCCTGCGGGCCGCGGACGAACTCGGCTACCGGCTCGACCGGGCAGCCCGCATGCTCGCACGCGGACGCAGTCGCACCCTCGGCGTGCTCATCGACGTCCACCAGACCTTCCAGGCCGACCTGATCGGCACCATCTACGCCGAGGCCGAAGCCACCGGATACGAGGTACTGCTCTCCGCGAGCGCACCCACCCGGGACGAGCACAAGGCGATCGAAGCGCTGCTCAGTCACCGGTGTGAGGGCCTCATCCTGCTGGGACCGCACTCCGATGCGGAGTATCTGCGCACGCTCACGGACCGCGCCGTCGTCACCGTCGTCGGTCGCGCGCTCCCCCACACCGCGGTCGACACCGTGCGGACCGCGGACGCCAAAGGGATCCGGCAGTCCGTGGACCACCTGGTGGACCTCGGGCATCGCGAGATCGTCCACGTCGACGGCGGCGCCGACCCGGGATCACCCGAGCGTCGTCGCGCCTACCTCGCGGCGATGCGCAAGCACGATCTCGCCGACCACATCCGCGTGGTCCCCGGTCGGCACACCGAGGAGGCCGGTGTCGCCGCCGCGAACACCCTGTTGTCCGAGGACCGCCTGCCCACTGCCGTGCTCGCGGGCAACGACCGGTGCGCCATCGGCCTCCTGGACGTGTTCACCCGTGCCCACGTCGACGTGCCGGGCGACATCTCGATCGTCGGGTACGACGACGGCCACCTGGCACAGTTGTCGCGGATCGACCTCACCACGGTGCGGCAGGACACCGCCGGGTTGGCGCGGCACGCCGTGCAGTTCGCCGTGGGCCGACTCGAGGACGACGACCTCGACCCCCAGGATTTCGTGATCGAGCCCCGTCTGGTGGTGCGCGGCACCACCGGTCCGGCCCGCGCGTAGCCGCGCCGGCGGGCTCCGGTATCAGCGCAGCGGCAACCCGGCCGCCCGGTACGCGTCGTCGATCATCGTCATGTTCGCCAGCGAGTCGCCGACGCTCATCGGCAGCGCCGCTCCCTGCAGCACGTGCTCGGCCACGGCGTCGAGCTGGTACGCGTACGACGTTCGCGTGCCGAGATGCTCGACCACCGAACCGGCACTAGTGGTCACGGTCACCCGATCGTCCTCGCTCGGTTTGATGAAGTTGTGCGCGAGGGCTTCTCCCCGCTCGCCGACGATCCGCAACGTGAACTCGAACTCGTCCGCGATCATGGAGTTGATGCTCGACCCGGTGGCACCGCCGGGATACGCGAGGTCGATGTCGCACCACTCGTCGATGCCCGGCGACCGCTCGGATGCGCGGGCGGCGACCACCCACGGTGGGCCGTCGTTCGGCGACGCCAGCAATCGGTGGACATGCAGTCCGTAGCATCCGAGGTCCATCACCGCGCCGCCGGCGAGTTCGAGCGACCACCGGGGATCGTCCGGCTTCGGCTCGGGCATCCGCATGACGACCTCGACACGCCGCAACCGCCCGAGGGTTCCGCCGGCGCGCAACGCCTGCATCCGGCGCGTGACGGGGTGGAACAGGTAATGGAATCCCTCGGTCACCGTGACGCCGGCAGACCGCGCTGCCGTCAGGACGCTCTCCGCCTCGGCGGCGTTGCGGGCGAACGGCTTCTCGGTCAGCACCGGTTTGCCGGCCTGCACCGCGGCCAGATTCCACGGGGCGTGCAGCGCGTTCGCCAGCGGGTTGTAGACGAGGTCGACGTCCGGGTCGGCGATCACGTCCGCATACGAGTCGTGGACCCGCTCGACGCCGTACGTCGCCGCGAACACCTCGGCCCGGCCGCGGTCCCGGGCGGCGACCGCGACGAGCCGGTGTCCCGATTCCGCGGCCGGTCCGACGATCGCCGCCTTCGCAATGCGCGACGCACCGAGCACGCCGATCCGCAACGGTCTCACTGCACGATGCTCTGCAGGTATTCGACGCTCCGGACGACGTCGCGGACGGGGCCCTCGTCCGCGGGCGCGGATTGAAGGATCGTGTCCTGTTCGAGGACGTACCAGCCGTCGTAGCCCTGCTTCTGCAACCGCGCGACCACCCCGGCGATGTCGACGTCTCCGGTGCCGAGAGGCGTGTACATCCCCCGCGCGACGGCCTCGGTGTAGGTGAGCTCACCGGCCCGGACCCGTCCGAGGAGCGCCGCGTCGACGTCCTTGAGGTGCGCGTGGGCGATCCGCTCGGGTGCCGACGTGACGAGGTCGAGCGGGTCGGTGCCACCGATCAGCAGATGCCCGGTGTCCAGGCACAGCGGGATCGACGATCCGTCGAGAATGCGGTCCACCTCGGCGCGGTTCTCGATCATCGTCCCCACGTGCGGGTGGATCACCGCGCGGAGGCCCCGGTCGGCGGCGGCGGACGACAGACGATCGAGATTGTGCAGCAACGTCTTCCACCCCACGTCGTCGAGCTCCGGTCGCGAATCGTAGCCGACGGCTCCCGTCACCGCCGCCAGGACGATCACGTCCGACTTCGACGCGACGAGCGCGTCGAGCGCCCCGCCGGTGGCAGCGAGCACGTCGTGATCCGGATCGTGCAGCAGTACCGGCACGAACCCGCCGACTGCCGTCAGGTCGTAGCCGGCAAGGGTGTCCGTCAGCTCGTGCGGATCCGACGGGAGGAACCCATCGGGACCGAGTTCGGTGGCGGCGAGACCGGCGGCACGCATCTCGGCGAGGACCCGGTCGGGATCGAGCTGGTGACCCCACCCCTCCACCTCACTCACTCCCCACGAAATGGGCGCACCTGCGAGTCGAATCGTCATCGTCGTATTTCGTCCAATCGCACCGGACGGTGCTGTTGTAGTGACACTCACGGCTGCCGCCGTGCCGACTGTGCACTCAGCCGCGCGGCGAGCACGGCTGGGTCGGCGTTCTCCTGCAACGCTTCCCACACGGTGTCGACCTGGGTGGCCGGCGCCGGACTGTGCACGGGCTGATCGTGGTCGAGGTTGGTGGGGAACGGGTAGCACTCGGCCGTCGCCACGACGACGTTGCGAAGAGTGCGCTCGATCGCCCCGGCACTCTGCCGAGCCAGCAACGTCGGGTAGACCGCGTTCGACATGGCCTCCCGGTCGAGCACCTCCATCGCCCTGCCGAACGGCGACGAGACCTGCAGCAGGTTGGCCATCCGCCTGATCCGCTCCGAGCGGTTCTGGCCCGCCCCGTGGTAGAGCGCCGGGTTGAAGAACACCGCGTCACCCTTCCGGAGCGGCAACTGCACGTGGGTGTCCCGGAAGTACTCGACGAACTCCGGGCGGGAGAACGCCACGTACCCCGGCTCGAACTGGTGCGAGTACGGCAGGTACGAAGTGGGCCCGCTCGCGACGGGCATGTCGCAATGCGCCACCGCGCCCTGCAGCGTCAGGGTCGCCGACATCCGGTGCAGGTGCGCCGGGTACGCCGTCAGCTCGTGCGGGGGAACGATGCCGAGGTGGTAGTCGCGATGCGGCACCTGCGCGGTGCCGCCGGGATTGACGACGTTGACCTGCGACGTCACCTGATACAACGGCCCCAGCCAGCTCTGGCAGATCAGCGCGAGGATGTCGTTCGCGTAGTAGTCGGCGAACACGTCGGGGGCACTCAGCGCCAGCTTCTGGGCAGCGTTCCAGATGCGGTCGTTCGCGCCCGGCTTGCCGAAGTGGTCGCCCGCCACCTCTCCGGACGCGCGCTGCCGGGCGATGAGGAGGTCGAACTGTTCCGTGGCGCGATCCAGGACGGATGCGTCACGGAATGCGTTGCGGAACACCACGATCCCGGGTCCGTCGGTGAGTGCACGCACGAGTTCGGTCTGCACGGTGCGGCGCGAATCCTCGTCGGCGAGGTGCGGAGCCAGCGCGTCGCTGCTGTAGAGCAGGACGTTCTGTTCCACGGAATGCGCGAGGGGGTAGTCGGCGAGATCCGTCGCGCGGTCGACGGACGACCGGAAGGCGTCGAGGTCGCAGTCCGAGTCGCGGATCCACTCACGGCGTCCGGTCGGCGGAAGAGTCGTCATGGTCATGGAGATAGTCTTACGGTGATCTGAGCCGCAGACAACACCAGAAACCCATCATTTTCACCTCAGGAGTCGGCCGTGAAGCACCGCTACAAAGTGCGCGAGATCGCCCAGCAGTCGGGACTCAGCGAGGCGACGGTCGACCGCGTGCTCCACCAGCGGCCGGGCGTGCGAGACTCGACGAAAGCCGAAGTCCACCAAGCGATTCTCGACCTCGACAAGCAGCGCACACAGTTGAAGCTGAGCGGACGGAAATTCCTCGTCGACGTCGTCATGCAGACGCCCGAGCGCTTCTCGACCGCGTTCCGCGCGGCCGTCGAGGCGGAACTTCCGGCACTCGCCCCCGCCGTCGTGCGGTCGCGGTTCCATTTTCGGCAGACCGGGTCCATCCCGGCAATGGTGGAGACCCTCGACCGGATCTCCCTCCGCGGGTCGCAGGGCGTGATCGTGAAGGCCCCCGATTCCGTCGAGGTCGTCGAGGCCATCGACCGGCTGACCGCGGCAGGGATACCGGTGGTCACCTACGCCACCGACGTGCCGGGAAGCACCCGCGCCGGCTATGTCGGCATCGACAACAGGGCCGCGGGTGCAACGGCCGCGTATCTTGTCGACCAATGGCTCGGCGACACCCCGTCCGCCGTGCTGATCACCCTGAGCAGCAACGCCTTCCGGGGCGAGGAGGAACGGGAGATGGGCTTCCGCGCCGCGCTGCGGACCTTCGGAACCGACCGCCCGGTGATCGACATCGCGGAGAGCGACGGACTCGACGCGACCATCGAGAGCCTCGTACTGGCGGCGCTCGACCGGCACCCCGACATCGCCGCCGTCTACTCGATCGGCGGCGGGAACGTGGCCACGGCCCGCGCGTTCGAGCGCACCGGCCGCACCTGCCGCGTATTCATCGCCCACGACCTCGACGAGGACAACACGCGACTGCTGCGGTCCGGCACGCTCTCCGCGGTGCTGCACCACGATCTCCGAGCCGACGCACATCTGGCGTGCCGCATGCTGCTTCAGGCACGGGGCGCGCTCGGGGAAGTCGCGACCGCGGCCTCCCCGATCCGGGTGGTTACCCCGTACAACCAGCCCTGACGGCGCGAGATCAGCGGTGCTGTAGGCGCGTAGCCGCCCTGACCCTGTGGGACGGGCGCCCCACGCGACTGGAGCCGGCCCGCAGGGTCGATCTTGGTTCCGTTCGCCGTCCACACCTCGTAGTGTGCACGGGCGCCGTTGTCATCGGGTCGGCTGCTCAGCCGACCGCCCGCAATTGGGCAGCCAGGCGCATTGCGGAGTTCGCGTCCCCGTAGCCCTCGTAGCCGCCCACGCGTTGCACCACCTCGAAGAAAAGGTCGGCGCCCACCGTCTGGGTGAACAGGTGGAAGAACTCGCCGTGGGCGTCCGCGTCGTACATGATGCCGGAACCGCTCATCCGGTCGAGGAGTTCGCGGGAGAGACCGAAGCGGGCCTCGAGGTCGTCGTAATAGTTCGGCGAGATCACCAGGGGCTCGAACCCGTTGGACTGCATGGTCGCCGCCGCGGTGAAGATGTCCGTGCACGAGAACGCGACGTGACTGATGCCGCCCCGGCGCGCCGCGGCGATGGGGGAGTTCCCCGACACCGCCCCGGGCACCATGTTGAGGGAGATCCGCAGCGGACGGTCGACGCCGTCGGCGCCGGTCTGATCCATCGTGAGCGCCTGACTGCGCATCATTCCGACCGCGTCGGTGACGTCGAGGCCCTCGTGCGGCGCCATCGCGAACACCGAACGCAGCAGCAGCATGATGCCGTCCCAGGTATCGGACGGCACGGCGAGCGCCACGTGGTCGACACCGGTGAACACGGGAACCTCGTCCTGCCAGCGCGACTCCGTCGGATACAGCTCGAATGCCGACTGCCACGACGCGGCGCTGCCCGGACCGCGCAGGTCCAATGACGTCGCATCGGTGATCTTCAGACGCACCACATCCGATTCGGGCGCCGTGTCCACACCGGGCAGCAGGACCTCGTGCACCGGAACCTCGAGCGCCGCGGCGCGCTCACCCCACGCGTCGGGATCGCTCGACCGGATACCGATCTGAGTGAGCACGGGGAGGTGCGCAGGCAGACCCGGAGCGGTCCACACCGTGCCGGCGGTGGCGTCGACGACGATGGTCATCCGGCCGTGGCGCCACAACTGGAGGTCGTGGCTGCGGTGCCGGCCCACCAGACGGAATCCGATGTGCTGCAACGCTTGCCGGAGGTCGGAATCCTTACCGGGACCGGCCGCGAGCCGCAGCGACACGATGCCCTCGAGCGGCGCGCGCGGCGGCGGCTCGAACAGCGCCAGACCGCGACCGGTGTCCTCACCGTGCTCGGCCTGCACGCGCGCGACCTCCTCCTGGAGGTACAGCAGCGACCGGTGCGCGTCGGCGGCCGTGCGCCCGGTGGACGACTGCCGGAAGGTGTCGTTGAAGATCTCGAGCGACCACGGTCCCGTGTATCCGGCCGCCTGCACATGCGCACCGAATGTCGCGAGATCGAAGTTGCCCTGCCCCGGGAAATTTCGGTGATGCCTGCTCCACTGCAGGATGTCCATCGACATCCGAGGCGCGTCGGCGAGCTGAAGGAAGAAGATCTTCTCCCCGGGGATGTCGCGGATCCCGGACGGGTCGTCGCCGCGGGAGAGGATGTGGAAGCTGTCGAGGCAGGTGCCGAGCGCGGGATGGTCGGCGTCCTGCACGATCTTCCACGCGTGGCGGTACGTGTTGACGTGCGTGCCCCAGGCCAGCGCCTCGTAGGCGATGCGGAGCCCCCGGCTGTGTGCGCGCTCGGCGAGGGTGTGGAGCTGCTCGGTGAGCCGGGCGTCGTCCCGCACCGCCTCGGGCAGCGGCGACGAGCACACCAGCAGCGTGTCGCAGCCGAGCTGCTCCATGATGTCGAACTTGCGCTCGGCACGGATCAGGTTGCGCGCGAACGTCGCGTCGTCCGCCGAATCGAGGTCGCGGAACGGCTGATACAGATCGAGGGTGAGTCCGAGATCCGCTGCGCGGGAGGCAAGCTCACGCGGCGACCACGGCGAGCTCACGAAATCGGGTTCGAACACCTCGAATCCGTCGAACCCGGCCGCCGCGATCGCGGTGACCTTCTCCTCCAGCGATCCGCTCAAGGACACCGTGGCAACGCTCGTACGAACCTGTCGTCCCATGGCGCCGTCAGCCCTTGGTGCAGATGAAGTCGACGGCCAGCGCATAGCCGAGGATGCCGAGACCGGCGATCACACCGGTCGCGACTCCGGACACGTAGGAGTGGTGCCGGAACTCCTCACGGGCGTGCACGTTGCTGATGTGCACCTCGACGAGGGGCACCTCGAGCGTCACGAGGGCGTCGCGCAACGCCACCGACGTGTGCGTGAAGCCGCCGGGGTTGATCACGACGCCCGACGCCGTGGTCCGGGCCTCGTGCACCCAGTCGATCAGATGGCCCTCGTGATTGGACTGCCGCGCGACGATCTCACGTCCCGCCTTCGCTGCGGCGGCACGGCAAAGCTCCACGACGTCGTCGAGCGTCTCCCGTCCGTACACCTCGGGCTGCCGTTGACCCAGCAGGTTCAGGTTGGGGCCGTTGAGAACAAAGATCGGTCCGGGAGCGGTCATCGCGCGCATTACCTCCATTTGTACGAACTAGTGAGTTAGTTCGCACCCAGGATACAGCGCGCCCCCGACTAGGCGGACTTGTCTCTGCGTTCTCCCCGCTCCGGCTTCCTCGGAACGATGGTCGGGAGCACGTTGTCGTTGACCGTTTCGGCGCTGACCACGACCTTCTCGACATCGTCACGACTCGGGATGTCGTACATGACCGGAAGGAGGACTTCTTCCATGATCGCGCGAAGTCCACGAGCACCGGTGCCGCGGAGGATCGCCTGATCGGCGATGGCCTCGAGCGCGTCGGTGGTGAACTCCAACTCCACGCCGTCCATGTCGAACAGCCGGTTGTATTGCTTGACCAGCGCGTTCTTCGGCTCGGACAGAATCTGGACCAGCGATTCCTTGTCGAGGTTGGTCACCGACGCCACGACCGGGAGACGACCGATGAACTCGGGAATGAGCCCGAACTTGATCAGGTCTTCCGGCATGACCTCCGCGAAGTGGTCCTGCGTGTCGATCTCCGCCTTGGACCGCACCTCGGCACCGAAACCGATGCCGCGCTTGCCCACCCGATCGGACACGATTCGCTCGAGACCGGCGAACGCGCCCGCCACGATGAACAGGACGTTCGTGGTGTCGATCTGGATGAACTCCTGGTGCGGGTGCTTGCGACCACCCTGCGGCGGCACGCTGGCCTGGGTGCCCTCGAGGATCTTCAGCAGCGCCTGCTGCACACCCTCACCGGACACGTCACGCGTGATCGACGGGTTCTCGCTCTTGCGAGCGATCTTGTCGACCTCGTCGATGTAGATGATGCCGGTCTCGGCGCGCTTGACGTCGTAGTCCGCGGCCTGGATGAGTTTGAGGAGGATGTTCTCGACGTCCTCACCGACGTAACCGGCCTCGGTGAGCGCCGTCGCGTCGGCGATCGCGAACGGAACGTTGAGCATCTTCGCGAGCGTCTGGGCAAGGTAGGTCTTGCCGCAGCCCGTGGGACCGAGCATCAGGATGTTCGACTTCGCCAGCTCGACCGTTTCGCCCCGCGCGTCACGGCCCTTGTCACCGGCCTGAATGCGCTTGTAATGGTTGTAGACCGCAACGGCGAGAGTTCGCTTGGCGGCGTCCTGGCCGATCACGTAGTTCTCGAGGAAATCCCGGATCTCGGCCGGCTTCGGCAGCTCGTCGAGCTTCACCTCGCTGGACTCTGCCAGCTCCTCTTCGATGATCTCGTTGCACAGGTCGATGCACTCGTCGCAGATGTACACCCCAGGCCCAGCAATGAGCTTCTTGACCTGCTTCTGGCTCTTACCGCAGAAAGAGCACTTGAGCAGATCCCCGCCGTCACCGATGCGTGCCATCTCGTCAGGTCCCTACTTCCTTCGTCTACGTGCAACCATCGAACCGATCCCACGCCCTACGCGCACCGATCGAAAACGAAAGCCCGTTATGTGACCGTACCCGCAGATCGCGAGCGAGGTCGACTGGTTGTCGGTGATTCGCTCACCGAACTTCGGGAACGCCAGCCTTGCCGATCCCGCACCCGGCTCGCGGCAACTGCGCCGTCACGGCGTGTCGCCCGAGCCGGGGCGGCAGGAAATCACTTCTGGGCGCTGAGTTTGCGGTACTCGAGCACGTCGTCGATGATTCCGTAATCCTTGGCCTCCGCGGCCGTGAGGATCTTGTCGCGATCGGTGTCCTTGCGGATCACGTCGGCGTCCTTGCCGGTGTGCTTCGCGAGGGTCGTCTCCATCAGGCGACGCATCCGCTCGATCTCGGCGGCCTGGATCTCGAGGTCGGAGACCTGACCCTGGATGCCGCCGGTGGCCGGCTGGTGGATGAGGACACGAGCGTTCGGCAGGGCGAGACGCTTGCCGGGGCTACCGGCCGCGAGCAGCACCGCGGCGGCCGAGGCCGCCTGGCCGAGGCACACCGTCGTGATGTCGGCGCGCACGTACTGCATGGTGTCGTAGATCGCCATCAGGGAGGTGAAGGAACCACCCGGCGAGTTGATGTACATGGTGATGTCGCGGTCGGGGTCGAGCGACTCGAGGACGAGCAGCTGAGCCATCACGTCGTTGGCCGATGCGTCGTCCACCTGCACGCCGAGGAAGATGATGCGCTCCTCGAACAGCTTGTTGTACGGGTTGGACTCCTTGACGCCGTAGCTCGAGTGCTCGATGAACGACGGCAGGATGTAGCGCGACTGGGGGCCTGCAGGCGCCTGGCCTCCCAGGCTGCGGGGATCGAACAGGTTGGACATCAGTTCTCCAAAGGATGAGTGGGAGCGGTCAGTGAGGAAGCCGGGCTGCTACTGCCCGGTCCCGCCCGCCTGCGCCGCGCGGGAGACGACGTGGTCGACGAAACCGTATTCGAGAGCCTGCTGTGCGGTGAACCAGCGGTCGCGGTCGGAATCGGCGGTGATCTGCTCGACCGTCTGACCGGTGTGCTCGGCGATCAGCTCGGCCATTTCGCGCTTGGTGTGCGCGAACTGCTCGGCCATGATCGCGATGTCACTGGCGGTACCACCGATTCCGGCGGACGGCTGGTGCATCATGATTCGCGCGTGCGGCAGGGCGTACCGCTTGCCCTTGGTCCCGGCGGAGAGCAGGAACTGGCCCATCGAGGCTGCCAGGCCCATTCCGAACGTCGCGACGTCGCACTCGGCGAACTGCATCGTGTCGAAGATCGCCATCCCGGCGCTGACCGAACCGCCGGGCGAGTTGATGTAGAGGGAGATGTCCCGGCTGGGATCCTCTGCCGACAGCAGCAGGATCTGAGCGCACAGCTTGTTCGCGATGTCGTCGTCGACCTGGGTACCGAGGAAGATGATGCGCTCGCGCAGCAGGCGCTCGTACACCGAATCGCTGAGGTTCAACCCAGCGGTGGCTGAAGTCATGGCGGGACTCTGCAAAGTCTCCAGGTGATTGGAAGTCACGGTACCTGCCTTCTCCGTAAATCGTTGATTGCTGACACAGACACTAACGAAGTAGGGCGGCACCGGAGTCCCGGTGCCGCCCTACTTCGCTCAAAGCGGAAAACATCTCACAGCCGAACGCGAGGAAAACACCCCGCGACCAGCATTACTTCTGGTCTTCGCCCTCGGCGGAATCCGACGCGACCTCGTCTGTGGACGCGGCCTCTTCGGTCTCGGCCTCACCGTTGCCGAACAGCTCGGCGGTGTCGACCGAGGCACCCGAGGTGTCGGTGACGGTGGCCTGCTCCACGACACCGGCGAGAGCCTTGCCGCGACGCACGTCCGCGAAGACGGCGCCGAGCTGACCGGCCTGCTGGATCTGCTGGATGAACTGCTCCGGCGCCATGCCGTAGCGCTGCGCCTGGAACAGGATGCGCTCGGTGAGCTCGTCCTGCCCGACGGTGACGTCGGAGGCGTCGGCGATGGCGTCCAGCAGCAGCTGGGTCTTCACCGAGCGCTCGGCGCTCTCCTTGGCGTCCTTGTCGAACTCGTCACGGCTCGTACCCTGCTCCTCGAGCAGCTTGTTCAGCGCTTCCTCGTCGTGGTCGAGGCCGTGCACGGCGTCGTGCAGCGCAGCGTCCACCTCGGCCTTGACGACGGCCTCGGGCAGCGGGACCTCGACGGTCTCGAGCAGGGTCTCGAGGACCTTGTCGCGAATCTGACCGGCCTGCTCGACCTTGCGGACGCGTCCGACGCGCTCACGCAGGTCGGCCTTCAGCTCGTCCAGGGTGTCGAACTCACTGGCCAGCTGTGCGAACTCGTCGTCCTCGGCAGGCAGCTCGCGCTCCTTGACGGTGCCGACGGTGACGGTGACGACCGCTTCCTTGCCCGCGTGGTCACCGGCGACGAGCGTCGAGGTGAACTCCTTGGACTCGCCGGCCTTGACGCCGAGGACGGCCTCGTCGAGACCCTCGATGAGCTGGCCCGAACCGACCTCGTGCGACAGACCGCTCGCGGTGGCCTCGGGGACTGCCTCACCGTCGACGGTGGCCGACAGATCGATGGAGATGAAGTCTCCGTCCTCGACCGCACGCTCGACACCGGTGAGGGTGCCGAACCGCTGACGCAGCGACAGGAGCTGCTCCTCGACGGCCTCGTCGGTGATCTCGATCGGATCGACCGTGACACTCAGTTCGCTGTAGTCGGGCAGCGTGATCTCGGGGCGGACGTCGACCTCGGCGGTGAACTCCAGGAGCTCGCCGTCCTCGATCTTCGTGATCTCGATCTCGGGCTGTCCGATCGCCTTCACCGAGGCGCTGGTGACGGCCTCGGAGTAGCGGGACGGGAGTGCGTCGTTGACGACCTGCTCCAGGACGGCGCCACGACCGACACGAGCTTCGAGCAACTTGGCCGGTGCCTTGCCCGGACGGAAGCCGGGGAGACGGATCTGTTGCGCGAGGGCCTTGTAGGCCTTGTCGAAATCAGGCTTGAGCTCCTCGAAGGGCACCTCAACGTTGATACGGACTCGCGTCGGGCTGAGCTGCTCGACGGTGCTCTTCACGGACTGGCTCCTTCGTGTGGTCGTGCTCTTCTACTGTGCGGCAGTTGCCTGCCCTGTGGTTCTGGTCGGGGTGACAGGATTTGAACCTGCGACCCTCCGCTCCCAAAGCGGATGCGCTACCAAGCTGCGCTACACCCCGGTCGAAGCCGGCTCTCGCCAACCTCGCGAGGACCCGAGGAAGAATCCTACGGCCCCCCGATTATGAAATCCAAAGCGAGGTTGGGTACAGTCTGACATCGCAGACGACATGCATGGCGATCCCAGGTAGTCGTATGCACGGGGATGTAGCTCAATGGTAGAGCCTCAGTCTTCCAAACTGATTACGCGGGTTCGATTCCCGTCATCCCCTCCACACAGGAGCGTTCCCACCCCGGGGAACGCTCCTTTTTTTCGTTCCCCGGCCACCAGGCGCACCCCAGGTGTTATGACATGCGTCACAGTCGTGGCAGACTTCCCTCGCACCGCTCCCGGCGCTCGCCCCTCCCCCGTTCGCCGAACGCGTAACCCGGATTTCGATCAGTACTCTGGGAGATGTCCGATTTGTCCCCTACTCGTGGCTGTCGCAGTCACTGGAGGCCACCGTGGAACTGCTACTCATTCTCGTGATCGTGGCGGCGGTCGCCTTCCTGGTGGTGAAGAGCCGCAGCAACCGCGCCGGGCACACCGCGAACCAACTCGAGGACGCGAAGGCGGACGCACGACAGGCGATCGAACGACTCGGCGGGCAGGTGTACAGCCTCACCGGGTCCGACACCGCCTCCCAGCAGGCCCTCGCCGACGCGTCCGAGCGCTACACCGCGGCAGGCTCCCAGATCGATCAGGCGGCGACCCCGGTCCAGGCGCGACTCGCCAAGCAGACAGCACTCGAGGGTCTCTACTACATCCGCGCCGCCCGGACTGCGATGGGCATGGACCCCGGCCCGGACATTCCGACGATCGACGGTCAGAAGTCCGCGGGCGAGGTCACCGAGGACCGCGAGGTCGAGTTCGAGGGGCGGCAGGTGGCGGCCTCCCCGAGCCCGTCCTCGAGGACACCGAACTACTACCCGGGTGGCCGCGTCGCGGGACGCCCGGTTCCTGCCGGCTGGTACTCCGAACCGTGGTGGAAACCGGCTCTCGTGGCCGGCGCGTGGGGCCTCGGTTCGATGTTCCTGTTCTCGGCGATGTTCTCCGGAATGGCAGGTGTGCCGTACGACGCACAGGGCTTCGAGAGCGGTGCGGGTGACGCGGCACAGGACACCGGCGGAGACGGTGGCGATACCGGTGGAGATGCCGGCAGCGACATGGGCGGGGACGGCGGCGGCGACGGCGGCGGATTCGACTTCGGCGGCGGCGACGGCGGCGGATTCGACTTCGGCGGCGGCTTCGACTTCTAGCGGACCGTCAGGCGGGCTGGCAGCCCGGGCACCAGAACAGGTTGCGGCCCTTCATGACCGAATGAGCGATCGGGGTGCCGCAGACCCGGCACGGTGACCCGGCCCGCCGATAGACGTAGGTCCTGGGACGGTCCTTCGCGTACGAGGGATCGCCGTGGTCGTCCTCGGGACGGACCACGTGCATCTTGCCGCGGCGTACCCCGACCTTCATCAGCGCGACGAGGTCGGCCCACAGCGCGTCCCACTCGGCGCGCGACACCGACCGGCCGGGCCGATCGGGGTTGATCCCGTGCCGGAACAAGACCTCCGCCCGGTACACGTTTCCGATGCCCGCGATCACGGCCTGATCCATCAGCAGTGCCCCGATCGGGGTCTTCGACGCCGAGATGCGTTTCCACGCCGTGTCGGGGTCGGCATCCTTCCGCAGCGGGTCCGGCCCGAGGCGGGCCTCGATGGCCGCGACCTGCGGCGGATGGAGAACCTCGCAGGCCGTCGGGCCGCGCAGGTCGGTGCCGAATTCGGCGCCGACCATCCGCATCCGGACCTGTCCGACCGGCGGTTCCATCGGAACCGCCGATTCGGTGAACGCTCCGTACAAGCCCAGATGGACGTGCACCACGAGCCCGGATTCGTAGTGGTGCCACAGGTGCTTACCCCAGGCCTCGGACCTGATCAGGACGCGGCCGTCGACGAGAGCCGCGTCCTCGGCGAATCTGCCCTGCGGACTCAGCACCCGCACCGGCGCACCAGCGAACCGGCGTTGGTGTAGCCGGGCCAGCCGGTGCAGGGTGTGACCTTCGGGCAAGGGCGATCAGGCCTCGGGCAGGGCCGGGGCGACGCCGGTCTTCTCGAACTCGGACAGGATGTCGATGCGACGCTGGTGGCGCTCCTCGTTCGACCACTCGGCGGCGAGGAAGGCGTCGACGATCGCGAGGGACTCCTCGAGGGAGTGCATGCGACCGCCGAGCCCGATGAGCTGAGCGTTGTTGTGCTGCCGGGCGAGCTGCGCGGTCTCGACGCTCCACGCCAGGGCACATCGCGCGCCCTTCACCTTGTTCGCTGCGATCTGCTCGCCGTTGCCGCTGCCGCCGAGGACGATGCCGAGGCTGCCCTCGTCGGCGACGACACGGCGTGCCGTCTCGATGCAGAAGGCCGGGTAGTCGTCGAGGGCGTCGTAGACGTGAGCACCGCAGTCGACGGTCTCGTGGCCTGCGGCCTTCAGGTGTTCGATGATCTCGTTCTTACGTTCGAATCCGGCATGGTCGGCACCCAGGTATACGCGCATGACTGGTGATTCTGTCAGGCGTCGTCGCGAATCGTGTCAGGGGCCCGGGACGCCTATCGTGATCAGCATGTATCCCGACAACGGACAGAACTGGGGACAGGCGTATCCGGGACATCGGCCGGCTCCGGCGAACCCGCAGTGGGTCGGCGGGACGGGGTGGAATCCGCCGGCCCCGCTGCCGGGCCTCCTGCCGCACGACCGGCCCGCCCGGCACACGTGGGAGATCCCGCTGCTCGTGGCCGCGATCGTTCTCACCGTCGTCGCCTACGTCGCGGCGATCACGGCTCTGTTTCTCGGCGTCGTGTCCACCTGGGTGCTCGTCGTCCTGGTCGCGCCGATCCTGATCGCCATCGGGCGCGGCCAGCTCTACGGCTCGCAGCAGGTGAACGGGATCAAGATGACGCCCACCCAGTTCCCCGACGGATACCGGATGGTGGCGGAAGCGGCCGCGCGGTTCAGGATGACCGAACCGCCCGACGCCTACGTCGTGCTCGGCAACGGCCGGATCAACGCATTCGCGTCCGGACACGGATTCCGCCGCTTCGTCGTCGTGTACAGCGACCTGTTCGAGATCGGCGGCGACGCCCGCGAACCCGACGCGCTCGCCTTCATCATCGGCCACGAAGTCGGTCACATCGCGGCCGGTCACGCCTCCTACTGGCGGCAACTCGGGCAGTTCGCCGCCAACTACATTCCGGTGATCGGGTCGGCCTTGTTCCGTTCCATGGAATACACCGCCGACAATCACGGCTTCTGCGTGCGGCCACAGGGCGCGCGCGGGGCGATGGGCGTTCTCGGCGCCGGCAAGTATCTCGTGAGCATCGTCGGATTCGACGAACTCGCCGACCGGGCCACCACCGAACGGGGCTTCTTCCCCTGGTTCGTCAATTTGCTGTCGGGTCATCCGGTGCTCACGTGGCGCGCCGCGGCCCTGCGCAACCGGACCCGGCACGGTCATCTGTTCGTCAAACCCGGCCAGATCTACCGCGATCCGCAGCTGGTGCAGTACGCGGCCGATCCGGCCGGGCCCTTCGTCCGATGACCCGGAAGGGATCGAGGCTCAATCGAACTGGGGATCCTCGGTCCGGGTGCGCTTGAGCTCGAAGAAGTGCGGGTAGCCGGCCAGCGCGACGGCGCCGTCCCATACCTTTCCTGCGTCCTCGCCCCGCGGAATCCGCGACAGCACGGGTCCGAAGAACGCGACACCGTTGACGTGGATCGTCGGGGTTCCGACGTCCGGCCCGACGGCGTCCATCCCCGCGGCGTGGCTCTCCCGCAGCGCGGCGTCGTAGTCCTCCGAATCGGCGGCGTCGGCCAGTTCGGCCGGCAGTCCGACCTCGGCGAGCGCCTTGACGATCACGTCGGCGAAGTCTTTGTTGCCCTCATTGTGGATGAGCGTGCCCATCGCGGTGTAGAGCGGCGACAGGATCTCGTCGCCGTGCTTCTGCGCGGCCGCGATCAGCACCCGCACCGGCCCCCAGGCCTTGGACATGAGGTCGCGGTAGTCGTCCGGCAGATCCCGGCCCTCGTTGAGGACGGCCAGGCTCATCACGTGGAAATTCGCGTCGAGGTCCCGCACCTGCGTGGCCTCGAGAATCCACCGCGACGTGATCCAGCACCACGGGCACAGCGGGTCGAACCAGAAGTCGGCGGTGTCCTTGGCGGTCCCAGGCTTCGTCCCAGCAGTCACTTCATCGCTCCTTGTCGGTGATTACACAATCCCGTTCAGTCAACACCGCCCCGTCGGGAATCCTTCCCGGAGACCCCGCGCACGGCAGTAGGGTCGGAGTGGTCGACCGGAAGGGAGCATCCCCACATGTCCTCCACTCGCACGTTCGTTGTCGTCGGCGGTGGCCTCGCCGGCGCGAAGACCGCAGAAGCATTGCGTGACAAGGATTTCGACGGATCCATCATCCTCCTGTCGGAGGAGGAGCATCTCCCCTACGAGCGACCTCCGCTCTCGAAGGAGCACTTCGCGGGCAAGAAGGCTCTCGGCGACTTCACCGTGCACCACGGCGACTGGTACCGCGACCATCACGTGGACCTGCGGCTCGGGACCACCGCCACCGCCCTCGACCTCGCCGCCCACACCGTGACGCTGCCGGACGGTTCTCCGCTGGGGTACGACAAGCTGGCACTCGCCACGGGTTCTCGCTCACGCCGGCCACCGATCACCGGATCCGACGCCGCGGGCGTCCACTACCTTCGCACCGTCGACGAATCGGATCGGCTGATCGATGCGGTCTCGGACGGCGGGCGGCTCGTGGTGATCGGCGCGGGCTGGATCGGCCTCGAGGTGGGGGCCTCGGCGCGGCAGAAGGGCGCCGACGTGACGATCGTGGAGGCCGCCGAGCTTCCACTCCTCGGCTCGCTCGGCCCCGAGATGGGCGCCGTGTTCGCGGAACTGCACCGCGAACACGGCGTTCAGCTGCACCTCGGCGCCACGGTCGAGGAGATCGTCGTCGAGGACGGCACGGCCACCGGTGTGCGACTCGGCGACGGTACGGTCCTGCCCGCCGACGCCGTCCTCGTCGCGGTCGGCGCGGCACCCAACACCGAGATCGCGGAGCGGGCCGGGCTCGGCGTCGACGGCGGAGTCCTCGTCGACCCCGGACTGCAGACCAGCGACCCCGACGTCGTCGCGGTCGGCGACATCGCCGCGCAACTGCATCCGCGACTCGGCACCCGGATCCGGGTCGAGCACTGGGCGAACGCCCTCAATCAGCCGGCGGTCGCCGCCGCGACCATGCTCGGCCAGAAGGCCGAATACACCCGGCTGCCGTACTTCTTCACCGACCAGTTCGATCTGGGCATGGAGTACACGGGCTACGCCCCGGTCGACGGCTACGAGCGGGTGGTGGTGCGCGGGAACCTTCCCGGACGCGAGTTCCTCGCGTTCTGGCTCGGCGCCGACAATCACGTCCTCGCCGGGATGAACGTCAACATCTGGGACGCCACCGATCAGATCAAGCAACTGGTGTCCTCGTCTGCGCCTGTCGATCCCGACCGGCTGGCCGACTCCGGGGTGCCGTTGACCGACCTCTCCGCTTAACACCCCGGTCCCACTCGTGATGGGATGGCAGCATCGAGTACGAGCACCGCCGCCGATCACGAGGAGACCTCTGTGGCCCCACCGAACCTGACCCGCGAACAGGCAGCCGAACGAGCCCGGCTGCTGACCGTCGACAACTACCTGATCGAACTCGACCTCACCGACGGGACAGGTCAGCCCGGGGTCGAGACGTTCTCGTCTCGCACCACCGTCACGTTCGCTGCCACCCCCGGCGCGTCGACATTCGTCGACATCGTCGCGGCCCGTGTGCATTCGGCCACGCTCAACGGCTCCCCCGTCGACGTCTCGGGTTACGACGAATCCACCGGCATCACGCTCACCGACCTCGCTGAACGCAACGAACTGGTCGTCGAGGCCGACTGTGCGTACTCACACACGGGTGAGGGACTGCACCGCTTCGTCGACCCCACCGACGACGCGGTCTACCTCTACTCGCAGTTCGAGACCGCCGACGCCAAACGCATGTTCGCGTGCTTCGACCAGCCCGACCTGAAGGCGACGTTCGACGTGCACGTCACGTCCCCCGCCGACTGGAAGGTGATCTCGAACTCCGCGACCGTCGAGACGGTCAAGGCCGAACCCGGCCGGCACATCTTCCGCACCACACCGAAGATGAGCACCTATCTCGTCGCGCTCATCGCGGGCCCGTACGCGGAGTGGACCGACAACTACTCCGACGAACACGGCGACATCCCCCTCGCGATCTACTGCCGCGCCTCCCTCGGGCAGCACATGGACTCCGAGCGACTGTTCACGGAGACCAAGCAGGGCTTCGAGTTCTACCACCGCAAATTCGGCACCCCATACGCGTTCGGGAAGTACGACCAGCTGTTCGTCCCCGAATTCAATGCGGGCGCAATGGAGAACGCCGGCGCCGTCACGTTCCTCGAGGACTACGTCTTCCGGTCCAAGGTGACGCGGGCGTCGTACGAGCGACGCGCCGAGACCGTGCTGCACGAGATGGCGCACATGTGGTTCGGCGACCTGGTCACCATGCGCTGGTGGGACGACCTGTGGCTCAACGAGTCGTTCGCGACGTTCGCCTCCGTGCTCTGCCAGAGCGAGGCCACCGAGTACACCAACGCCTGGACCACGTTCGCGAACGTCGAGAAGTCGTGGGCGTACCGGCAGGATCAGTTGCCGTCCACGCACCCCATCGCCGCCGACATCCCGGACCTCGCCGCGGTGGAGGTGAACTTCGACGGCATCACGTACGCGAAGGGCGCCTCCGTCCTCAAGCAGCTCGTCGCCTACGTCGGACTGGAGCCGTTCCTGTCCGGTCTGCGGGACTACTTCCGCGACCACGCCTTCGACAACGCCACGTTCGACGACCTTCTCGGGGCGCTCGAGAAGTCGTCGGGGCGCGACCTGTCCGACTGGGGTGCGCAGTGGCTCAAGACCACCGGGCTCAACATCCTGCGCCCCGACTTCGACGTCGACGCGGACGGCACGTTCACCCGGTTCACGGTGCTGCAGGACGGCGCCGCGCCGGGTGCCGGTGAGCGACGGGTGCATCGCATCGCGGTCGGTGTGTACGACGACCGGGACGGCAAGCTGGTCCGCACCAAGCGGGTCGAACTCGACCTCGACGCCACCGAACGCACCGACGTCGCCGAACTCGTCGGTGTCCAACGCGGTCAGTTGATCCTCGTCAACGACGACGACCTCACGTACTGCTCGCTGCGGCTCGATCCCGATTCGCTCGCCACCGCCATCGACCGCATCGGCGACATCGACGAGCCACTGCCCCGCACCCTGGTGTGGTCGGCAGCCTGGGAGATGACGCGGCAGGCGGAACTCAAGGCGCGCGATTTCATTGCCCTCGTGCAGCGCGGTGTCGGCGCCGAGACCGAGGTGGGGGTGGTCCAGCGTCTGCTCATGCAGGCCCAGACCGCACTGCACAGCTACGCCGAACCGGAATGGGCCAAGGAACACGGCTGGCCCGACTTCGCGAACCGGCTCCTCGAACTGGCGCGGGAAGCCGAGGCCGGTTCGGACCATCAGTTGGCGTTCGTCAACGCGCTGGCGGGCGCGCAGCTGTCGGCGTGGCACACGGAGGTGCTGCAGGAACTGCTGGACGCCGCGCCGGACACGGTCGGGCTGCCGGGCCTCGTCGTCGACACGGACCTGCGCTGGCGTCTCGTCACCGCCCTCGCCGGCGCCGGCGAGATCGATGCCGACGGCATCGAGACGCCGTTCATCGACGCCGAAGCCGAACGTGACCCCACCGCAGCCGGCGCCCGCAACGCCGCTGCGGCGGCAACCATCCGCCCGCAGGCCGCGGTGAAGGAACAGGCGTGGAACCGGGTGGTCGGCGACGATTCGGTGCCGAACATCACGGCCCGCTCGATCATCGGCGCGTTCGCCGGCCACGGCCAGTCCGAGATCCTCGAACCGTACGTGGCCCGCTATTTCGCGGACATTCCCGCAGTGTGGGAGCGGCGTTCGAGCGAGGTCGCGCAGACGGTGGTGGTGGGGCTGTACCCGTCGTGGTCGATCAGTGAGCAGTCCGTCACGGCGGCCGACAACTTCCTGGCCGGCGACCACCCGCCGGCCCTGCGCCGCCTGGTGGTGGAGGGGCGCGCCGGAATCGTGCGCTCGCTGGCGGCCCGGAAGTTCGACGCGAGCTGATCCGTGGCCGATCCTGCCGGGCTAATCCGGCAGGATCGGCACCGTCACGCCCGGGTCCCGGCCCAGCAGCACTGCACGGGTGACGGCCGAGGAGCCGAAGCGGTCGCGGACGCTGTCGAGCGTGGTGTCGAGAGTGCTGCTCGTGTACGGATCGAACGGCAGCGCCAGCTGTTGCGGGCAGTCGTCCTCGAGGTTCGCCACCGCGATCCCTACCAGGGTGACGCCCTTGGATTCGATCATCGGCCACGCCGTGCTCAGCAGGCCCCGGGCCGTTGTGAGGATCGTCTGCGTCTGCGCCGACGGCTGCGCGAGGGTGTGCGACCGCGTGACCCGGGTGAAGTCGTCGAAACGCAGGCGGAGCACCACCGTGCGTCCCACCCGCTCGCCGCGGCGCAGCCGGCCCGCCACCCGGTCGACCAAGGTCACCAGGGCGGCGTCCACATCCTCCCGCGATTTCGGCCTCCGCCCCAGGGCGTGCTGCGCGCCGACGGATCGTCGCCTGCGTCCCACCTGCACCGGCCGCGGGTCGCGTGCCCACGCGAGAGCGTGGAGATGATGACCCGCGGCAGGCCCGACGACGGAGACGAGCAGCTCTTCCGGATAGTGGGCGAGCTGGCCGACCGTGGCGATTCCGGCGTCGCGCAGCTTGACCGACGTCACGGCCCCGACTCCCCACAGCCGTTCGACCGGCAGCGGGTGGAGGAACTCGATCTCGCGGTCCGGCGGTACGTGCAGCAGTCCGTCGGGTTTGCCCACCGCGCTCGCCACCTTGGCGAGGAACTTCGTTCTCGCGACTCCGACCGTGATCGGCAACCCCACCTGCTCGCGCACGTCGCGGCGCAGGCGGGCCGCGATGTCCACCGGGGCGCCCGCGATCTTGCGCAGCCCCGCCACGTCGAGGAACGCTTCGTCGATCGACAGACCCTCCACCAGGGGCGTCGTCCGGCCGAAGACCTCGAACACCGCCTTGCTGGCGGCCGCGTACGCCGACATCCGCGGACGCACCACGACCGCGTGCGGGCACAGGCGCAAGGCCTGCGCACCGCTGCTCGCCGTGCGCACCCCGTAGGCCTTGGCTTCGTAGCTCGCGGCCAGCACGACACCACCCCCGACGATCACCGGCACCCCGCGCAGGCTGGGATCGTCCCGCTGCTCCACCGACGCGTAGAAGGCGTCGAGGTCGGCGTGCAGGATGGTCGCGTCGGCGCCACTCGAGATGCGCGGGCGCGTGGAATCGGACACGAACATATGTTCGCATCGACCACCGACAGAAGTCGAGTACGGTTTCCACCGAAACCACCGGCGGCCCGATCCGGTTCAGCAGGACTGAACCGGATCGGGCCGCGCGGGCGCTGATCTGTGCGGGTTTCTTACGGCGAGGCGATTGCCGCGCTCATCACGCGGATGGCGCTCACGAGACCGTCGATCAGGTCTCCGTCACCGAACGACGAGACAGCCGCCGTGGCACCGAGCTGGGCGACCCGGTCGGTGACCCGGTGAGCCACGGCCCTGCCGCTGCGGATCTCGACCGTCCGCTGGTTGGGCGACACCGCGATGAGGACGGAACGCTCCGCCTCGGGAGTCGTCGGGAACAGCGCGTCCGCACCCGCCGCGGTGTCGGCGCCGAGGTCGCCGACGTACGCGTTGAAACGCACCTTCGTGGCGCGGGTGCCTTCGGTGAGGGCGTCGTCGAGGCGAACGAGCTCATCCGTCGTGAACGGCAGGTCGTCGACGAACGGCTCACCGACACGGTGCACGCCCGAGATGCGGCCACTGGCCGTCACGACACTGCCCACGGGCAGGTTCTCCGCGGATACCGCGGAGGCGGGGATCAGGTCACCACTTGCCACTTGCCGAGCCTCCAATCAGGTCTGCCGAACCGGCGTGCGCGTCGTGATGGCCGCCGTGGTGACCGTGCGTGGTCACCTCGTCGACGGCGCTCCACAGCACCGGCGCATGCGTCCATTCCTCGCCGAGGTGGAACGCGGGCGGCACGGGGCCCGGCGTCTTCTTGCCGACGAACGACATCCCCGCGAAGAAGGCGGTGATCAACGCCGGAATTCCTACGAATATCAGCACTGTCTCGAGAATGCTCACAACGCAAACGGTAGCCCAGAACCGTACGAAGGGAAGCGTCAGGGCCGAACTTCGCGAAGCGGACGCGCGGAACGCTCAGGCGGCGCCTTCACCGAGGTAGGGCATCCACGACGGGTGGAGGTCCTTGGTGGACGCGAGCAGTCGCCAGTGCGGGCCCGACGGAGGCACCAGCGACGCCCGGAGCGTCCAGCCCAGTTCGCTCAGCAACTTGTCCGCCTTGCGGTGGTTGCAGGGTGCGCAGCAGGCCACGCAGTTCTCCCACGAGTGCTCGCCGCCGCGGCTGCGGGGAACGACGTGGTCGACGGTCTCCGCCTTGGAACCGCAGTAGGCGCAGCGGAACCGGTCGCGATGCATGAGGGCTGCGCGAGTCATCGGAACGCGGGCGCGATACGGGACGCGGACGTAGTTCCGAAGGCGGATCACGGACGGTACCTGCACGGACCACTGCTCGGAGTGGACCACCGGCGCCTGCGGATCCTCGTGGACGGTATCGGCCTTGCCGCAGGTCATCAACACCACGGCGCGGCGGGCAGGAAGGGCGGTGAGCGGCTCGTAGGTGACATTCAGGAGAAGCACCCGGCGCTTGATCCAGAGCGGAACCGCATTCTCGCCCGGGAAAGAAGGCTCTGCGCTGCGCGCGGAGCCTTCCGAGATCACTTGTAAAGCAAACGCCCCTGAAACCCCGGCACCCCGGGCATCAGTGGGCACGAGTTGTCGGTGCGCGCGGGCGCTGTGTCGATTCTTCATGCGACCTCCGGGAGATTGCCACCAAGTGGACCATGAATCGACTGCTCGTGCACCTTCATTTCCGACAAAAATGCAGGCCATTCGGTGAACAGACGGTGACGGAGACCGTTCGCGCCCACACGTGCACAATGGAAGGCGCCATGACTGACGTGCAGCAGACCTTCTACGAGGCGGTGGGCGGAGCGGAGACGTTCCGCAAACTCACCGCGCGCTTCTACGAGGAAGTCGCCAAGGACGACATCGTGCGGCCCCTCTATCCGGAAGAGGACCTGGGTCCGGCCGAGCGCCGGATGCGAATGTTCCTCGAGCAGTACTGGGGTGGACCGCACACCTATTCGGACGAGCGCGGCCACCCCCGGCTCCGCCTACGCCACCAGCCGTTCACGATCGGACCGATCGAGCGGGACGCCTGGCTGCGGTGCATGCACACGGCCATCGCGTCGATCGACTCCGACACCCTCGACGACGCCCACCGCAAGGCCCTCACCGAGTACATGGACATGGCGGCGGCGTCGATGGTGAACTCGGCGTTCTGAACTGCCCCACGCCGATTCCGCCGGTCGAGTCGTGATGCGGACGATCGTTTGGCACGATGGGCGTTTGTGAGCACTCCCGCCGAAACGCCCGCCGACGACACCTCGCCGGCACCCTGGTGGTCCGACGCCGTCTTCTACCAGATCTATCCCCGCTCGTTCGCCGACGCGAACGGTGACGGCGTCGGCGACCTTCACGGCGTGCGGGACAAATTGGGCTACCTCGAACTCCTCGGCGTCGACGCCCTGTGGCTGAGCCCGGTCATGCGTTCACCGATGGCCGATCACGGTTACGACGTGTCCGATCCGCGCGACATCGATCCGCTTTTCGGTGACCTCGAGGCGATGGATGCACTGATCGAGGCCGCGCACGCACGCCAGATCAAGGTGACGATGGACCTGGTGCCCAACCACACCAGCGTCGAGCACGAATGGTTCCGGGCCGCACTCGCATCGCCGCCCGGCAGCCCGGAACGGGACCGGTACATCTTCCGCGACGGCCGCGGCACGGACGGCACGGAGCCGCCCAACAACTGGCCGAGCATCTTCGGCGGTCCGGCGTGGACGCGGATCACGGAGGCCGACGGCACGCCCGGCCAGTGGTACCTGCACATCTTCGCGACAGAGCAACCCGACCTGAACTGGGACAACCCGGAGGTCGTCGAGGATCTCACGAAGACGCTCCGGTTCTGGCTGGACCGGGGTGTCGACGGATTCCGCATCGACGTAGCACACGGCATGGCCAAGCCGGCGGGGCTGCCGGACCACGACTGGTCCGCCAACGAACTTCTGCAGAACTCGGACGACGATCCGCGGTTCGACAATCCCGCGGTCCACGACATCCACCGCGGCATCCGCAAGGTCCTCGACGAGTACCCGGGCACTATGGCCGTCGGCGAGATCTGGGTTCGCGACAACGAACGCTTCGGCGAGTACATCCGGCCCGACGAACTGCACCTCGGGTTCAACTTCCGGCTGGCGGAGGCCGAGTTCTCGGCGGAGTCCGTGCTGGAAGCCATCGAGAATTCCCTCACCGCCGTCGACCAGGTGGGCGGCACCCCCACCTGGACCCTGTCCAACCACGACGTGGAACGGGAAGTCACGCGGTACGGGGGCGGCGAGATCGGCACCGCACGCGCCCGGGCGATGGCACTGGTCGAACTGGCACTACCCGGAGCAGCGTTCCTGTACAACGGCGCCGAACTCGGCCTGCCCAACGTCGACCTGCCCGATTCGGCGTTGCAGGATCCGGTGTGGGAACGGTCCGATCACACCGAACGCGGCCGCGACGGATGCCGCGTCCCCCTGCCGTGGGAGGGCGCCGCGCCCCCGTTCGGATTCAGCACGGGCGAGCCGTGGTTGCCGATGCCACCGGACTGGTCGCGGCTCACCGTCGAGGCGCAGCTCGAGGACGTCACGTCGACGCTCTCGCTGTATCGGGCCGCGCTCGAACTGCGCTCGTTCCGGCCGGAATTCTCCGGTCCCGGCGTCGACTGGTACGGCAGCCCCGCCGGGTGCTTCGCCTTCCGCAGACGCGGCGGCCTGATCTGCGCCCTCAACGCCACCGGAACGCCGATCTCCCTGCCGCCGGGTGAGGTGCTGCTGAGCAGCGCCCCGCTGATCGAGGGACAGCTCCCGCCGAACGCGGCTGCGTGGCTCATCTGACCCGGACTCCCGCGGTCGCGGCGGTCGTCGCGGCCTCGATCCTGTTCGCCACGACGGGAACCGCGCAGGCGCTCGCGTCCCGCTCACTCGGATACGATCTCGACCCGCTGGCCGTCGGCTCGGTGCGGGTCGTGGCGGCGGGTGCGCTTCTCGCCGCGTTCGCGGCGGTGCGCGGGGGTCTCGGATTCGGTGCCCGCTCCGGGTTCCGCGGGTATGCACCCGCAGTGTGGGGCGGGATCGGGGTCGCGGCCTACCAGCTCGGATTCTTCACCGGTGTGCAGAGCGCCGGGGTGGCGGCGGGCACGATGATCGCGCTGGGCTCGGGCCCCGCGTTCACCGGCGCCCTGCAGTGGGTGGTGCATCGCCGGCGGCCCGGTCCGGTGTGGGCCGTCTCGACCGTCATCGCGGTCGCCGGGATGGGGTTGATCGTGGCGGGCACCACCGAGGGCTCCGACGCGTCCGGGGTGCCGGCGGGCGCACTGCCCGCGCTGATCGCCGGTCTCGGGTACGCCGCCTACACGGTGGCGGGGTCGTCACTGCTGACGGCGGGCGCGAGCCCCGAGGCCGTGATGGGGCAGATGTTCGGTCTCGGGGGTCTGTTCCTGATCCCCGTCCTCGTCGCCACCTGGCCCGGCGGGCTCGACACCGGAGCGGGCGCGGCCGCCGCCGCATACCTGGCGATCGTCCCGACGGTGCTGGCGTATCTGCTGTTCGCCGCCGGGCTGCGGCGGCTGCCGCCCGCGACGGTCGCGACCCTCACGCTCACCGAGCCGGTGGTCGCAGCGCTCCTCGGCACCGTGGTGCTCGGTGAGCAGCTGACCGTGGTCGCGGGGCTGGGCATGGCGGCCGTCGTCGCGTCACTTGCCGTTCTGGCCACCAGCACATTACGGGCCGGCTGACGACCCGCTACGGGCCACCGACAACGGGATCCCGCCGCCGCGGTGCCGGTAGATCGAACCGAATCGGGCATCCACCCGCAACCACGACCCCGTGGCCCGGACCCGGACCAGTTCGGAGGCGTCGATCCGCTCGGGGTCGAGGTCGGCGGTCAGCCGATCCGAACCCGCCTGCGGAACGAACCCCATCGCGGTGAGCGCGAACACCACCCGCATCGGGATGCCGACCGACTGCTCCGCGCCGTGCACCTGCAGCACTTCCTGGTCGAGAAGCGAGGCGGGCGGGCCGTGGCTGCTGCCGTGCTCCTGCGCCAGTGCCGCACCGCGCTGGGCGAGGTCGACGAGCACGCGCGCGGGGACGTCGTCGACGTGAACGAAACCCTCCGTCGGCGGAAGCGCGCCCCGCCACGCCGAATCCATCGAGAACCCGGGGTCGATGTCGGCGGTCGTCGCCGCGTCGAGCGCGGCGAGCAGTTGGTCGCCGGCCGCCGATGTGTCGTCCGGGGTGATCGTCCCCGCGACCGTGCGCACCGCCAGCGCGTCGAAACCCGTTGCCGCCCAGACTGTCAGGCGTCCGGCGCCGCGCTGCCGAAAACGGACCACCGCGGACTCGTCCAACCGGACCACGCGGGTGAGGAACGTGGCGAGATCACCACGCTCCGTCGCGTCCGGGATCGACAGGACGCGCTCATGCACGCTGCCAGCTCTCCAGATACGCACGCTCGACGTCGGTGATCCTGCGCAGCCTCTGGGTGTCGATGTCGAACGCCGCGATCTGTGTCGACGCGACGATGGACGGCGCGACCGAGACGTCGACACCCTTGGGGCGGACCTCGTAGCCGATCGTGAAATCGACGGCCCGGACCTTCTCCACCCACATCAGGACGTCGAGCGGTGAATCGCTGTGCCGGAGCTGCCCGCGGTAGCGCACGTGGAGATCCGCGATGACCGCGCCGTCACGCAGGGTGACGGTGGGCCGATCGTCCTCGAAGAGCCAGGGAATCCGCGCCTCTTCCAGCAACGTCACCATCCGAGCGTGGTTGATGTGCTGGAAGACGTCCATGTCCGACCAGCGAACTTCGACCTCCGCGTGAAAACCCTCGCTCAACGTCATACCTCCGATCGGGTGCCCACACCTCGCACCATGCTGCGTACCTGACGCGCCGCCACCGAGAGCGTCGCGAGGTCAAGGGTCCCAGACTCGAAAATTTCGGTGAGAGCGGACCTCGCCCTGGCCAGCCGGGACGCGTTCGTCGATTCCCAGTCGTCGATCTTCTCCTGCGGGGTCTCGTGCGGTTCACCGCCCATCAGCACTTCCATGGTGAGCTGGCGCAGCGAACTGTAGAGGTCGTCGCGCAACGCGAGGCGGGCCAGCGAGTGCCAGCGGTCACCGCGTGCCAGGGTCGACACCGCGCTCAGCAGCCAGTCGACACCGAGGTGGGCGTCGAGTTCGTAGTACAGCTCCGCCACTTCGTCGATGTCACGCTCGGCGATGTCGGCGACGTCGATGATGTCGAGCAGGCAGAACTTGTCCAGCAGCCGGAAGACTTCGAAGGCGAGGTCCTCGGGGGCCCCGCGAGTCACGAGCGGCCGCGCCCGGTTCTCCACGTCGGCGAGCTGATGCCCCCTGACCAGCTGGGGCACCCGCGGCGAGAGCGCCCGGAAATCCGCCGAGTACCGGGCGATCTCCGCGCCCACCGCGAGGGGCTGCGGCCGGTTGGTCAGCAACCACCGGGACGCGCGGTCCAGGACCCGGCCGGATTCGAGGATCAGCTCGTCCTCGAGGTCTGCCGCGATGTTCGCCGACCGGATCCTCGACCACAGGTCGGGCAGGGCGAAGATCTCGGTGACCGCGGCGTACGCGCGGATCGCGTCGGTGCTGCTCGCACCCGCCTCGTCGGCCAATCGATAGGCGAAGGTGATGCCGCCATTGTCGATGGTCTCGTTCGCAAGCATCGTCGCCACGATCTGCCTGCGCAGGGGATGCGCCTTGATCGCCGTGCGGAACCGCTTGCGCAGTCCGGTCGGGAAGTATCGCGGCAGCCGCGGCGCGAACGTCTCGCTGTCCGGGAGATCCGTCGCGAGGAGATCGTCCTTGAGCGCGAGTTTCACGTGCGCGGTGAGTGTTGCCAGTTCCGGAGAGGTCAAGCCCTGCCCCGCCTGCCTGCGGCGCGCGATCTCGTCCTCGGTGGGCAGTGCCTCCAGCTTGCGGTCGAGGCCGCGGCGCGACACCAGGTGCTCGATCTGGCGGCGATGCACGCTCAGCATCGGCACCGCGCTGGTACGCGAGACGCCGAGCAGATCGTTCTGCGCGATGTTGTTCGCGAGCACCAGGTGCGCCACCTCGTCCGTCATCGACGCCAGCAGCGGATTACGCTCCTCCCTCGGCAACCCGCCGCTGCTCACCAGCGAATCCAGCAGGATCTTGATGTTCACCTCGTGATCGGAGCAGTCGACGCCCGCCGAGTTGTCGATCGCGTCGGTGTTGATCCGGCCACCGTTCTGGCTGTACTCGATGCGGCCGAGCGGGGTGACCCCGAGGTTGCCGCCTTCGCCGACCACCCGGGCCCGCACGTCGTTGCCGTCGACGCGCACCGCGTCATTGCTCTTGTCGCCCACCATCGCATTGGTCTCGGTGGACGCCTTGACGTAGGTACCGATCCCGCCGTTCCACAGCAGATCCACCGGGGCATGCAGGATCGCCCGGACCAGTTCCGGCGGCGACATCTCGGTGATCATGTCGTCGAGCCCGAGCGCCGAGCGTGCGGCGGCGCTGATCGGGACCGATTTGCGGGTGCGGTCCCACACTCCCCCGCCCTCGCTGATCAGGGCGGTGTCGTAGTCGGCCCACGACGACCGCGGCAGTGCGAACATCCGCGAGCGCTCCTCGAAGGACCGCGCCGCGTCGGGGTCCGGATCGAGGAAGATGTGCCGGTGATCGAACGCGGCGACCAACCGGATGTGCCGGCTCAGGAGCATGCCGTTGCCGAAGACGTCGCCGCTCATGTCGCCGACACCGACCACGGTGAAGTCCTCGGCCTGGGTGTCGATCCCCATCTCGCGGAAATGCCGTTTCACGCTTTCCCAGGCACCGCGCGCGGTGATGCCCATCTCCTTGTGGTCGTATCCGGCCGAGCCACCGGAGGCGAACGCGTCCCCGAGCCAGAACTTGTACTGTTCCGCAACCGAATTGGCGAGATCGGAGAATTTCGCGGTGCCCTTGTCCGCGGCCACGACCAGGTACCGGTCGTCGCCGTCCAACCGCACCACCCGGGCAGGCGGCACGATCTCCCCCGATGCCTGATCGACGTTGTCGGTGAGATCGAGGAGCCCGGAGATGAACGTGCGGTAGCAGTCCTGGCCGGCCTCGAGCGCGGCCGCGCGATCGGCCGCCGCATCCCCCGACGGTGTCGGCGGATTCTTGACGACGAAACCGCCCTTCGCCCCGACCGGGACGATCACCGCGTTCTTCACGGCCTGAGCCTTCGCCAGCCCCAGGATCTCGGTGCGGAAATCCTCGCGCCGATCCGACCAGCGCAGTCCGCCGCGAGCGACGGACCCGAACCGCAGGTGCACACCCTCGACGTCGGGCGAGTAGACGAAGATCTCAAACTTCGGCCGCGGCTTCGGCAATTCCTGGATCGATTGGGGATCGAGCTTGATCGACAGGTAGGTCTGCGGGTCCCCGGTCGCGCCGATGACGAAATAGTTGGTCCGCAGAGTCGATTTGATCAGCCCGAACAGACCACGCAGGATGCGGTCCGCATCGAGGCTGACCACGGAGTCGATGTACTCCTTGAGGCGGGCTTCGAGCTCGGACACCCGGTCGGGCGAGGGCGTCTCCGGGTCGAACATCGCCTCGAACAACTCGACCAGGGTGCACGCCGAACGAGGGTTGGCCAGCGCGACCCCCTCGATGTGGAACTGGCTGTAGGGAAATCCCGCCTGACGCAGGTACTTCGTGTAGGCCCGCAGAATCACCGCCTGACGCCACGACATGCCCGCCCGCAGGATCAGTTCGTTGAAACGGTCGGCCTCCGCCCGCCCGAACCACACCGCCGTGAACGCATCCGTGAACCGTTCCTGCAGCTTCGGCTCGGCAGCGGACGCCTCCTCGGCGGCGAGTTCCGCGTCCAGGTCGTCTTCCACCGAGGAGCGGAGCAATTCCGCGGGCACCGACAATCCGAAATCGTAGATCCAGCAGTTCATCCCGTCGGGACGGGGAATCAGGTAGGGCCGCTCGTCGAGAACCTCCACCCCCAGACTCTGCAGCACCGGGAGCACCTGGCTGAGGGAGATGCCGTCACCCCCGACGTAGAGGGTGAACCGCCAGCGCCCGACCTCTGCCCCGCGGTCGCGGTAGAGCAGCAGGTCGATCGACCCCTCCGCGAGGGCCTCCAGCCTCGCGAGGTCGGACAACGCGCGCGCGGCGTCGAAATCTTCCTTGTACCCCTCGGGCAGAACGGCGGCATAACGCTGCGCCAGAACGGGATCCACATCCGTGGTGACCGGGAGGAGGTCGCCGAGATGGTCGTCCCAGCTGCGGCTCGCCTCGGCCAGCATCGCCTGCACCCGTTCGCGATCGGCGTCCGACAGGTTGAGTTTCGCCCCCGCCTGTCCGGCGCTCTTGCGGATCGTCACGTGCAGCAGAGCGAGGTCGGACTCGGTGACGCGCGCCGTGTATTCCAATGTGCCGCCGCCGAATTCCCGCAGCAGGATGTCCTGCATGGCGAGCCGGACCCGAGTGGTGTACCGATCGCGGGGAAGATAGATCAGGCAGGAGACGAAACGACCGAGGAAGTCCTCGCGCACGAACAGGCGCACCTGGCGCCGGAGCCCGATGCTGTGCACGGCGGTCACCGTGTCGTACAGCGTGTCCGCATCGCTCGAGAACAGCTCGGTGCGGGGGAACGACTGGATGACCTCCAGCATCGCCTGACCCGAATACGAGTTCAACTGGAACCCGGCCCGCTCGATCACCTTGCGGACCCGCCGGGCGATCACGGGAATGTCGAGGACGTTCTCGTGCAGCGCCGTGACGGTGAACACGCCGAGGAAGCGGTGCTCACCGGTGATGTTGCCGTCCTCGTCGAGGATGCTGACGCCGACGAAAAACGGGTAGACCGCCCGGTGCACGGTCGCGGGGAACGAGCCCTGCGTCAACACGAGCAGGGGCCGGTCGGGGATCTCGGCGGCCGGGGGCAGACTCAGCGGGCCTTCGGTCACGGTGTCGGAGCGCAGCAGTCCGAGACCGCTGCCCGGCACCACCTGCAGACTCCGGGCCCCGGAACCGTCCGGCTCCCCCAGCTGGAAGCGCCGGTACCCGAGGGCCGCATAGTTGCCCTGCGACATCCACCGCAGCAGATCGGCGCAGTCCTCGAGGTCTTCCTTGGACACACCGGGACGCGGCGCGGACGCCTCGAGTTCGTCGGCGAGCGTCCGCTCCAGTTTGCGCATGATGTCGGTGTCCCGGACCACCTGGCGCACGTCGCCGAGGACGGTGCCGACTTCCTTCTCGAGCGTGTCGAGAACCGCGGAGTCGGTACGCGGGTCGAGTTGGACGTGAATCCACGATTCGGAGATGCCGTCTCCGTCGGCATCCTTGGCCTTGTCTCCCATGAGGATTTCGCGCAGTGCGCCGATCGGATCGCGCCGGACCGAAATGATCGGATGGACGAATTCGCTGATTCCGATGCCGAGGCGGTTCAGCAACGCGGTGATCGATTCGACGAGCAGCGGCATGTCATCGTTGACGATCTGCAGGGACGCACCGAGTTCGTGCCCGTCGCCGGGACGGTAGACGCGGGTGACGGCCCGCTCGGGTGGGCGTTGCAGGGCCAGCGTCAGGTGCGCGCCGAGCACGACACCCGAGGCCCCGTTGACGGCGCTCTCGCTGTCGCCGCGGTCGACGTGCCGGAAGTACACGGCAGCGAGAGTCGGCACCTGAGATCGGAGACCTTCGGGCAGATTCCGCGCCCACTCCGCATCTTTCAGTTCTGCCGATTCCGTCATCGGGGCTCACTTCCTCTTCGTTCCGATCGCCGCGGGCAACTCTCTCGAGACTAGCCCGCGGCGATGGGAACAGAGGGTGAACTTCGGGCACCCCGCGCGCCGGAACGTTCAGCCGGTGGTCGCCGGCGTGAGGTACCTCTCCAGCCCGCTCCGCTCCGCGTCGGACAGCGGCCGCGAGGATTCGGTCTTCACGTCGAACGCCACCAGAAGGGCGTCGCCCGTCGCGCAGCGGACCCCGTCACGATTCGTGACGACGTGCCGGATCGTGTACGACGACGTACCGACGTGCAGCACCGACACCTCGATCTGCAACGGACCCGAGGCGTCGGTGACGGGGCGCAGGAATTCGACGTCCATCTTGCGCACCACCATCGCACCGGGCCGCTCACCGTTCGCGCGCAGCTCGCTGGTCAGGAAATGGATACGCGCTTCCTGCATGTACTCGACGAATCGGGTGTTGTTGACGTGACCCAGCCGGTCGGAGTCACCCCACCGCACCTGGATCTCGTACGTGAAGGCCTTCTGCCCCACAGGTCAGTCCCTCGTGAGCTTGCGGTGGGTCACGCGGTGCGGACGTGCCGCATCCGGTCCGAGCCGCTCGACCTTGTTGGCCTCGTAGCCTTCGAAGTTGCCCTCGTACCAGTACCAGGCAGCTTCGTTGTCGCCGAAGCCACCCTCCCACGCGAGGATGTGCGTGCAGGTGCGGTCGAGGAACCAGCGGTCGTGGGAGATCACGACGGCGCAGCCGGGGAACTGTTCGAGCGCGTTCTCCAGCGAACCGAGGGTTTCGACGTCCAGGTCGTTGGTCGGTTCGTCGAGCAGGATCAGGTTGCCGCCCTGCTTCAGCGTCATCGCGAGGTTCAGGCGGTTGCGCTCACCACCGGACAGGACGCCGGCCGGCTTCTGCTGATCGTGGCCCTTGAACCCGAACGAGCTGATGTAGGCGCGCGACGGCATCTCCGTCTGGCCGACCACGATGTGATCGAGACCGTCGGACACGACCTCCCACACCGTCTTGTCGGGGTCGATGCCGGTGCGGTTCTGGTCGACGTAGCTGAGCTTGACCGTCTGACCGATCTTCACCTCGCCCGCGTCCGGCTGTTCGAGGCCGACGACGGTCTTGAACAGCGTCGTCTTACCGACACCGTTGGGGCCGATCACACCGACGATGCCGTTACGCGGCAGCGTGAACGACAGGTCCTTGATCAGAACCCGGCCGTCGAAGCCCTTGTCGAGGTTCGACACCTCCACGACGACGTCGCCGAGGCGCGGCGGTGCCGGGATCTGGATCTCGTCGAAGTCGAGCTTGCGGGTCTTCTCGGCCTCGTTGGCCATTTCCTCGTAGCGGTCGAGGCGGGCCTTGTTCTTGGCCTGACGGGCCTTCGCACCCGAGCGAACCCAGGCCAGCTCTTCCTTGAGGCGCTTCTGCAGTTTCTGGTCCTTCTTGCCCTGGACCTCGAGTCGCGCGGCCTTCTGCTCCAGGTACGTGGAGTAGTTGCCCTCGTACGGGTACAGGCGACCTCGGTCGACCTCACAGATCCACTGCGCGACGTGGTCGAGGAAGTACCGGTCGTGCGTGACGGCCAGGATGGCGCCGGGGTAGGCGGCGAGGTGCTGCTCCAGCCACAGGACGCTCTCCGCGTCGAGGTGGTTGGTCGGTTCGTCGAGCAGCAGCAGGTCGGGCTTGCTGAGCAGGAGTTTGCAGAGGGCGACGCGGCGCTTCTCGCCACCGGACAGGTGGGTGACCATTTCCTCCGGCGGCGGACAGCGCAGTGCGTCCATCGCCTGCTCGAGCTGGGAGTCGATCTCCCACGCGTCGGCGTGGTCGAGCTTCTCCTGGAGCTCGCCCATCTCCTCCATCAGCTCGTCGGAGTAGTCGGTGGCCATCAGCTCGGCGATCTCGTTGTACCGCTTGAGCTGGACCATGGTTTCACCCATGCCCTCTTCGACGTTCTCGCGAACGGTCTTGGTCTCGTCGAGGTGCGGTTCCTGCATGAGGATCCCGACGGTGGCACCGGGAGCGATGAACGCTTCACCGTTGCCCGGCTGATCCAGCCCCGCCATGATCTTGAGGATGCTGGATTTACCCGCGCCGTTCGGGCCGACCACACCGATCTTGGCGCCGGGGTAGAAGCTCATCGTGACGTCATCGAGGATGACCTTGTCACCGTGCGCCTTGCGCACCTTCTTCATCGTGTAAATGAACTCAGCCATGGGGCCAGCCTAATGGTGGAGCGCGATGAACCCACATCGCGGAGGGTCGCGGACGTGCCGAGGGGCGGCGAGGACGAATCCGCGGGCACCGGCGCCGGGATTGCGAGGTCGGCGCGGGTGCCCGCCGACGCGCTACGCGACGAGGGACCGGGTGGCGACCTCGTCCGTCACCGGCGACGCCGTGCCTTCGTCCGCGCCGACGCCCACGCCTCTCGGTGTGCGCTCGAGGACAACCGTGCAGCGGGCCAGATCCGGTCCGATCGCGGTCGCGCTCAACTCCAGGTCGGAGCGGGCGACGCCGTCCCGCGTGGTGTATTCGGTGGTGCGCAGGTCGCCGGTCACGAGGACGGGATCCCCCTTCGCGATCGCCCCGGCGACGCCGGCCATGAGCCTGCGCCGGCAGGTCACCGTCAGGTAGAGCGTGCTCCCGTCGCGCCACTCCCCCGTCGTGTGGTCGCGGCGCCGGACGGTGCTCGCCATCCGGAAGCTGAGGAACTCGTCACCGGCGGCGTTCGACCGGGTGACCGGGCTGGTGATCACCGTTCCGACCACGGTGCCGTGTGTTTCGTACATGACGCTCTACCCCCTGTGAGTGCGGCACGGTGCCGCCACTCACAGCGTGCCGTCCCCGCGCGCCGTGGTCGGCCGGGATCCGACATCTGTGGACAACCGGAGGGGCTGTGGATGACACCCCGGAAACGGTAGCGGGATGCCCGAACCTGTCGGGGTGGCGTGTTAGGGGTCAGCGGCCCGCTTCACGGTCCCGTCGCGCCAGCTCCGCGAACATCGCGTTGTGCGCTGCCAGATCCGCATCGTCGTCGCGGTCGGCGGCCCGGTCGACCCGCCGCGCGGTGCGCCCGTCGCTGCGGGACCACTGGATGAGCAGAGCCATCATCACCAGAACCAGCGGGATCTCACCGGTAGCCCAGGCGATGCTGCCGCCGAGCTGCTGGTCTCCCACCAGGTCGGCGTTCCAGCCGAGTCCGAGCGATCGGTAGTACCACTCGCCCATCACGGCGCCCATGCTCATCAGCGCGACACCGAAGAAGGCATGGAACGGCAGTGAGCCGAACACCATCGCGAGCTTCGTCACCGGTTGCAGCTTGCGCGGCGACGGATCGATGCCGATCGCGACCCAGTAGAACAGATAGCCGCTGAGCAGGAAATGCAGATTCATCAGGACGTGCGCGGAGTGGGAGTCGACCGTCGCCGCGAAGATCCCCCCGAGATACAGGGCGTAGAAGCCGCCCACGAACAGCACCGCCGCGACCACCGGGTGGGTGATGAACCGGGAGAACGGGCTGTGCAACGCGGTCAGGATCCATTCCCGCAATCCCGGCACGCCGTTTCTGCCCGCGGGGTCGAGGGCGCGCAGGGCGAGTGTGATCGGGGCACCCAGCACCAGAAGAACCGGGGCCAGCATGGACAGCGCCATGTGAGCGCCCATGTGCACGCTGAACACGGCCGGCGAGTAGCGGCCGACACCCGAGGACGTCGCGATCAGCAGCACCACGCATCCGCACATCCAAGCGACGGTCCGGCCGACCGGCCAGCCGTCACCGCGGCGTCGGAGTTTACGCAGCCCGAGCGCGTACACGACGGCGAGCCCGATCGCGGCGGTGCCGTAGAGGAGGTCGAAACGCCAGTCCAGCATCAGCCGGGCGAACGTCGGCGGTCCCGCGAGGTTGTAGCCGAGTTCCACCTCCGTGAGGGTGGGTGCGGCGGTCGGAGCGGGCGGCGGCGTGCGGCCGAGCCCGACGGCGAGGCCGATCGTCGCGGCGAAGACCATGGCCTCTGCGCCGGCGAATCGGATCAGGTTGCCGCGGCTCGTCGCGTCCTTCCGCAGCGCGGGCAGCGCCCGTCGACGCTGCGCCCAGCCGAAGACGCCCAGGATCACCAGGGCCACGGTCTTCGCGACCACCAGCCGCCCGTACGTCGTGTCGAGGAGGTCGTCGATCGGGACACGGACGAGTGCGTTCACCACACCGCTGACAGCCATGACCGCGAAGCAGGTGGTCGCGATCGTGGAGAACCTCCGCGCCGCGACATCGGTGTAGGCGCCCCGGCGCCGCGCATGGGCGAGGAGTGCGAACAGTCCGCCGGCCCACAGCGAGGCCGCGACGAGGTGCAGGATCAGGCTGTTCGTCGCCATGTCGTGTGAACCACCCGACGACGAATGGCCGGTCAATGCGAGCGGCATCAGACCGAGGATGCCGACGACCAGGAGGATCGGCGTCCACCACCACCGCAGCACCAGACGGGCGGCGATCGCGAGGACGATGGCGATGATCGCGGTCCAGCGCCAGGCCCCGGCCAGTTCGACCTGATCGATCGAGTTGAAGATGTTGGCCGGCTTGACCGCCTCGGCGAAGGGCTGCCCCGACGTGTCCGACAGCGTCAGCGGGACCAGGAGAAGGGCCGTCGCGGCCCACACGATGGCGGCGTACGACGCCGTCCGCACCGCGCGGTAGCCGTCCACGTCCAGAACCCCGGACTTCTGCGGCGGCACGAGGAACGCCGCGAGCAGCAACGATCCGATGGTGACGACGGCAGCGACCTCGGAGACGGCCCGCATGGCGGGCAGTCCGTACGTGGTGATCGGACCCGGATCCGGAATTCCCAGCAGCACGAGCGCCTGAGCAGCGGAAAGTCCGACGACGATTGCCGCAACCAGACCGGCGAGGACGCCGCCGACGACGAACAGGGCGGTCGAATCGGCACGATTCGGGGGTTTCGAAGCCGGGTCGGACGCCGCGAGCTGGGGTGTAGCCATACCTCAAGGGTAGGACCTACGACAGGCCGTCGGAGACACGAGGGTCCGGCGCAAGTTCCGGTTACCGTCGACGGGACGTGTCCCGAGGGAACGAGAGGCTGAGATGGCGGAGTTTCTGATCATCGTCGTGGCACTGTTCTTCGCCGGCATGGGCGTATACGGTCTCGCCGCGCCCGGCCTGCTGGTCGCCCCGTTCCGACTCACTGCGGATTCGGCGACGGCCCGCGCCGAGGTGCGCGCCGTTTACGGCGGGTTCGGTGTCGCGACGGCGGGGCTGCTCTTCTTCGCCGCATTCGATGCCTATGGCATCCGGTCCGTCGCGGCGGTGACGGTGGCCGTCGCCCTGCTGGGAATGGCCTTCGGCAGGATCGTGTCGGCCGTCGCCGACCGGCCGCCGCGCTTCTACCCCGTGTGGTTCTACTTCGTGGTCGAGGTCGTTCTGGCGGCACTGCTGCTCGCCGCCGTGGCCGTCGGCTCCTGACGCGGGCAGACCACAGCCCCGGTCGGCGCCTTCCGGGCGACAGGTAATATTTGCGGCGCGCCTCCGTAGCTCAGGGGATAGAGCAAGAGCCTTCTAATCTCTTGGTCGCAGGTTCGAATCCTGCCGGGGGCACTCATTCGGCGAAGTGCCGCTACGGCGAACACCCCCGATCACCTGGGCACACAGGAATCGGGGGCTCGGCGTCAGCCCTTCAAGAACTCCAGCAGGTCGGCGTTGATCGTCTCCGCCTGAGTGGTGGGCATGCCGTGCGGGAAGTCCTTGTACGTCTTCAGCGTCCCGTTCGCGAGAAGCTTCGCGGACAGGGGGCCCGCGTCGGCGTAGGGGACGATCTGATCGTCTTCGCTGTGCATCACGAGCACCGGCACGGTGATCTTCTTCAGGTCCTCGGTGAAGTCGGTCTGCGAGAAGGCGACGATTCCGTCGTAGTGCGCCTTGGCCCCGCCCATCATTCCCTGGCGCCACCAGTTCTCGATGATGGCCTCCGACGATTCCACGCCCGGCCGGTTGAAGCCGTAGAAGGGCCCCGACGGCAGGTCGCGATAGAAGACGGAACGGTTGGCCGCGAGTTGCGCCTGGAGATCGTCGAACACGGCCTTCGGGAGGCCGCCCGGGTTCGCCTCCGTCTTCACCATCAGCGGGGGCACCGCACTGATCAGAGCGGCCTTCGATACCCTGCTCTCGCCGTGCCGCGCGAGGTAGTGCACGACCTCGCCGCCACCGGTCGAGTGGCCGACGTGGATGGCGTCCTGCAGGTCGAGGTGCGAGGTCAGCGCCGCGAGGTCGTCGGCGTAGTGGTCCATGTCGTGGCCGTCGCCGGTCTGGGTGGAGCGTCCGTGCCCGCGCCGGTCGTGGGCGATGACGCGGTAGCCGTGCTGGAGGAAGAACAGCATCTGGGTGTCCCAGTCGTCTGCCGACAGCGGCCACCCGTGACTGAACACGATGGGTTGACCGGTTCCCCAGTCCTTGTAGAAGATCTCGGTGCCGTCCTGCGTGGTGATCGTGCCCATGGGGGTGCCTTCCTTGACCGCTGCGGGGATGACGCTGATGAGGACGCTTCAGTACATCAAATTTCGGTCCGCCGCCGGGCAGCTTCGAGGGCCCGGCCCGGGTGGCGTACTCGCGCGTAGCAAACCGACCGATTAGTCTTGTTCACGCATCGCCCCAACCCGACGGGGCAACGGTGCATCGGGACCCGCCACTCCCCTCCGCGAGTGGCGGGTTCCCGCACATCCGGCGTCAGGCCTCCGGCGGAATCTCGAACACCAGCAGTGTGCTGGTGGCGGTGGCGACGAGGCGGCCCTGCGAATCGGTGACCTCCCCTTCCGCGAACGCGATGCGGCGACCCGACTTCTTCACGACGCCGGTGGCCGTCAACGCACCCGAATCGCGGGTCGCTCCGCGGATGTAGTTGACCTTGATCTCGACCGAGGTGTACCCCCACCCCGCCGGCAGCGTCGAGTGCACCGCACATCCGGCCACCGAATCGAGCAGCGTGCAGACGGCACCGCCGTGGATCGCGCCGATGGGGTTGTACTGCGACTCGTCGGGATCGAGCGCGAATACCACCCTTCCGGGTTCGGCCTCCAGGAATCGCAGGTTCATGAGGCTGGCGATGGGCGGCGCGGGAACGCGTTCGTCGAGGATCGCCCGCAGGTAGGTGAGACCGTCGAGTTCCCGGGCCCTGCGTGCCGGCCCGGCCGGGTCGTGCCACTCGACGATCTTCGACCGCACCTCTCCCCACTCCGCGTCTGCCACGCCCTCGACCGTCGACACGTCACCGCCGAACACGTCCACTACGCGGCCCCCCGCTCCGCCGACTGCGGATAGAGAACGTCGAGGTCGCCCGAGAGTGCCGCCTTGACCGCACGGGTGGTGTCGTCGGCGAGGACCTCGTCCGCACCCGACTCGATGCCGTCGAACGCCAGTCGCGCGACCTCGGCCGCCGAGATCTTCTCGACGTCGAGTCCGCTCGTCATGTCGGTGTCCATGTACCCGAGATGCAGCCCGACCACCTGGATGTTCTGTGCCGCCAGTTCGGCGCGCATGGCGTTGGTGGCACTCCAGAGGGCGGCCTTCGAGACGCTGTAGGAGCCGCCGACGGCCAACCACGACAGCACGGAATGCACGTTGAGAATCGCGCCACCCCCGTTGGACGCGATGACCGGCGCTAGCGTGCGGGTCACGTTGAGAGGTCCGTAGAGGTTGGTTTCGAGTTCACGGCGCATCCCGTCGAGATCACCCGTCAACGGGGACTCGCCGATGAAGATGCCGGCGTTGTTGATCAGCACACCGAGATCGCCGACGATCTCCGCCGCGGCGTACACCGATTCGGGGTTGGTGACGTCCAGGTGCACGGGTACCACCCGCGGGTGCCCGTCGATCGTCGAGACGTCCCGTGCCGACGCGTAGACCGTTCGCGCTCCTCGCGCCAGCGCCTCGGCGACGAAGGCACGTCCGAGCCCGCGATTGGCCCCGGTGACCAGCACCGTTCGATCTTGAATCGTGGTCATGACGACCCCTTCGAATTAGTAAGTCCGATTTTCCAACTAACTGCGATTTCCGACACTAACCCCTATTAGTTGGAAAACACAACCCTCTATGATGGAGTACATGAACACCGGCGACACCGAGCCAGCGACACCCGAGATCGTGATGGACCGCATGCCACTGGCACCGAGACCCTGCGCCATCGCCGCCACGATGGAACTCATCGGCGACCGTTGGTCCATGCTGGTCATCCGCGAACTGAGTTACGGGGTGCACCGGTTCGACCGGATCGCCGGGTACATCGGCGTCTCCCGCGACATCCTCACCGCGCGTCTGCGCAAACTCGAGGAGGTCGGCGTCATCGAGCGCAGGCAGTACTCCGAGCACCCTCCCCGCTTCGAATACCACCTGACCCCGGCGGGCGAGGACTTGCGGCCACTGCTCCTCTCGCTGTTCCAATGGGGCAGCAAGTGGGCGGTCGACGAGGCCCCGTCCGTCCTCGTCCACGAGTGCGGACACTCACTGGCACTGGAGCAGCGGTGCGCGCATTGCGGCGAGGCCGTCGAGCACACCGCGGTCGCAGTGCATTCCCGCGCACCCCTGCGCAAGCCCTGAGCCGCACACACAGCGCGATACAGGACACCCGACACCCGGTCTATAGTTTCCAAAGTAAACGTCAGGTAACGAATTCCTCACACGTCAGGCAGGTGGGTCTGTGTCAACGCGCGACCAGGTAGCAGAGATCTACGAGCAGGTCCGCCTGCGGAACGCCGGAGAACCCGAGTTCCACCAGGCGGCCGCCGAGGTCTTCGAGTCGCTCCAGGTCGTGCTCGACCACCACCCCCACTACGCCGACTCCGGATTGATCGAGCGACTGTGCGAGCCCGAGCGCCAGATCATCTTCCGGGTGCCGTGGGTCGACGACGCCGGCAACGTGCGCGTCAACCGCGGCTTCCGCGTGCAGTACAACAGCGTGCTCGGCCCCTACAAGGGCGGCCTGCGGTTTCACCCCAGCGTGAATCTGGGAATCGTGAAGTTCCTCGGCTTCGAGCAGATCTTCAAGAACGCCCTCACCGGACTCCCGATCGGCGGCGGCAAGGGCGGCTCCGACTTCGACCCGAAGGGCCGTTCGGAGGCCGAGATCATGCGGTTCTGCCAGTCGTTCATGACCGAATTGCACCGCCACATCGGCGAGTACACCGACGTCCCGGCCGGCGACATCGGCGTCGGCGGCCGCGAGATCGGCTACCTGTTCGGTCAATACAAGCGTCTCACCAACTCCTACGAGTCCGGTGTCCTCACCGGCAAAGGCCTCACCTGGGGTGGATCGCAGGTGCGTCGCGAGGCCACCGGGTACGGCGTCGCCTACTTCGTCGCGGAAATGCTGAAGGCCGCGAACAGTTCGCTCGACGGCAAGACCGTCGTCGTCTCCGGGTCGGGCAACGTCGCGATCTACGCGATCGAGAAGGTGCACCAACTCGGCGGAATCGCGATCGCGTGCTCCGATTCGTCGGGATACATCGTCGACGAGAAAGGCATCGACCTCGAACTCCTGAAGGAGATCAAGGAGGTGCGCCGCGGACGGATCACCGAGTACGCCGACGCGGTGCCGCACGCCCGGTTCGTCCCGGACGGATCCATCTGGGATGTGCCGTGCGACGTGGCACTCCCCTGCGCCACCCAGAACGAACTCGACGACGCCGCCGCCAAGACCCTGGTCGCGAACGGGGTGCAGGCGGTGGCCGAGGGCGCGAACATGCCCACCACCCCGCAGGGGGTCCAGGTATTCCGCGATGCCGCCGTGGCCTTCGCACCGGGCAAGGCGGCCAACGCCGGTGGAGTGGCCACGTCGGCACTCGAGATGCAGCAGAACGCATCCCGCGACTCGTGGGGATTCGGCTACACCGACGAACGCCTGGCCGCGATCATGCGTGGCATCCACGAACGCACCGTGGCCACGGCCTCCGAATACGGCATGCCCGGCGACTACGTGCACGGCGCGAACATCGCCGGTTTCGTGAAGGTCGCCGACGCCATGATCTCGCTCGGCGTCATCTGATAGTTGAACCAAAGGGGGGCCACGACCGGTGACGGTCGTGGCCCACCTCGGCGAAGATCCTCAGTCGACGGGTTCGTCCTCGCCCTGGTCGTCGCGGGCCTTCTTCGCGGCCTCACGCATCTCGATGCCGTCGGACACCCAGTCGCCGATCTCCCGGGTGACGTCCCGGACGGCGCCGGCGATAATCGTCGCGATCTGGCCGACGTGTGTAGCCGCGGACTCCGTCAGTTCCTGCACGGTGTCCTTGCGCCGCTCGAACTTCCCCACCATGTTTTTCGCCTCTCAGGCTGCAGTCTTCTGCCGCTCGACGATAACACCGGGAGGGGTGTCGGACGAGACGAGACCGGGCGGCAGTGCGAACCTGAAGATCTTCCCCCACACGGAGCCGATCTGCTTGAAGAAACCACCCGTGTTGTAGGGCAGGCCGTGCTTTTCACACAGCGCCTTCACGACGGGTGCCATCTCCGGGTACCGATGGGCGGGCAGGTCCGGGAAGAGGTGGTGCTCGATCTGGTGCGACAGGTTGCCCGACATGATGTGGAACAGCGGGCTGCCCTCGATGTTCGCGCTGCCGAGCATCTGCCGGACGTACCACTCGCCGCGGGTCTCCTCCGCGGTCTCGTCCTCGGTGAAACTCTGCACGCCGGTCGGGAAATGGCCACAGAATATGATGGAGTACGCCCACACGTTGCGGATCAGGTTGGCGGCCACGTTGCCGAGCAGCGTGGACACGAACAGCGGCCCGGTGAGTGCCGGGAAAATCGCGTAGTCCTTGAGCACCTGCCTGCCGGCCTTGCGCCACCAGCCTTTCAGCAGCGGTTTGACGTCGTGCCACTTCCGCTTGCCCTGGATCACGTTCTCCGCCTCCAGGTCGTGCATCATGACGCCCCACTCGAACAGCATCATCAGTAAAAATGCGTAGACCGGGTTCCCCAGGTAATAGGGGTTCCACTTCTGCGCCTCGTCGATCCGCAGGATGCCGTAGCCGATGTCCCGGTCCCGGCCCAGGATGTTGGTGTACGTGTGGTGCATGTAATTGTGGGAGTGCTTCCACTGATCGGCCGGGCAGACGGTGTCCCATTCGAACACCCGGGAGTTCAGGCCCGGTTCCCGCATCCAGTCGTACTGGCCGTGCATGACGTTGTGGCCGATCTCCATGTTGTCGAGGATTTTCGACACACCGAGGGCGCCGACGCCGGCGATCCAGGCCGGCGGGAAGAACCCGAGGTACATCAAACCGCGGCCGGCGACCTCGAATCCCCTCTGCGCCTTGATGATCTTGTAGATGTATTCGCGGTCCTCGGCGCCGAGATCCGCGACCGTCCGGTCGCGGAGGGCGTCCAGTTCCCTGCCGATCTCTTCGACCTGGTCGTGGCTGAGCACCACTGGGGCGTCGGTGCGGGAGCCGTCGGAGCCGTCGACGAACGGGAGGAACGAGAGTGAGAGTCCAAACATGTTCGGTCTCCAGACGTTGATGTCGAGTGAAAATCAGATGTCGAGGGCGACGTCGCCCACCGGAACCGAGACGCACAGCTGAATCGCCTTGTCCGGATCGGCGTCGGTGTCGCCGGTGCGGACGTTCTTGGTGCATCCCGATTTCTTCGTCGTGGTGCAGGAGAAGCAGATCCCCATCCGGCACCCGTATTCGGGATGGAGCCCGGCGGCCTCCGCCTGTTCGAGCAGCGTCGCCCCCGAATTGTCGGCGGTGACACCGCTGGCCGCGAACGTCACCTCGCCGCCGGCCTCGCCGTCCACCGGGGCTGCCGCGGGCGCGAACTCCTCGGTGTGCAGCCGGTCCTCGATGCCGAGATCGCGGTACACCTCGCGGACACCGCGCATCAGTCCGGGCGGGCCGCAGAGGTAGGTCTCGGCGTCGGCGTACCAGGGCGCGACGGCGTCGAGATGCTCCTGACCGAAGAATCCGTGGAGATGCCCGCCGGCGTCCTGATCGGTGTACGCCAGCACGAGTGAGACGTTGGTGTGCGCCTCGGCGAGTTCACGCAACTCGTCGAGGTAGGCGACGTCCTTCTCGGTGTACGCGTAGTGCAGAAAAGTGATGCTGCCGACGTGCTGCTCGTCGACGAGCGTGCGCAGCATCGACAGAACCGGCGTGATTCCGCTGCCTCCACTGACCAGCAGGAGGCGACGCGGACGAGGGGACGGCAGGGTGAATTCGCCCGCCGCCTGAGACAGGTCGAGCACGAGGCCGGGGCTCGCGTGGGCGTGCAGGTACTGCGAGACCAGCCCCCCGGGATGCGCCTTGACCGTCAGTTCGACGTGTCCGTCGGTGGACGCCTGTGCATTGGCGGGCGAGTAGCAGCGGGTGTGCCGCACCCCGTCGATCACGACCCCCACCTGCACGAACTGTCCTGCACGGAATCCGCGCCACTGGCGCGTGGGGCGCAGCGTGAGGGTGACGGTGTCGGCGGTGGACCGCCGGACCTGGACCACCTCGGCGCGGAGATCGCGCACGGTGACCATGGGCGTGACGAGTTCGAGGTAGCGGTCGAGCTGGTGCGGAGTGGCCATCGCCTCGAACAACGACAGCAGCGAGAACCTGCGTCCCTCCGCCGGACGACTGGTGTGGGCAACTGACACGTCAGCCTCCTCCGTTTGAGTGCACGGTTGTACACTGACAATAGTGTGACAGAGGGAGACAGGTAGCTGTCAATCGAAATGTGACGGCACGCACACCCGAGGCGGGGGTCGGATACACATGCCCGACGACGAGCACCAGCACCCGGACCCGGCGGGCGCGGACACCACCGCGCCTACACTCACTGCCGTGAGTCAGTCGACAGGCGCCGAACCCGAGAGCAGGGCAGCCCGCAAGGAGCGCACGAGAAAGGCACTTCTCGACGGCACGCTCGAACTCATGGCAGACCGCAGTTTCGCCGGCGTCAGCCTGCGCGAGATCGCCCGCACCGCGGGAATCGTCCCCACCGCCTTCTACCGCCACTTCGCGTCCATCGAGGAACTCGGGGTGGTGCTCGTCGAGGAGGGCATGCGGATCCTGCGGCAGATGTTGCGCGACGCCCGGCGCACCCCGAGCACCAAGAGCGCCGGCGCTTCCCTCGACATCCTCGTGCGGCAGGTTCGCACCCACGAGGCGCAGTTCCGATTCCTCAGCCGCGAACGCTACGGCGGCGTCCCCGAGGTCCGTCGGGCGATCGCGACCGAGATGACGTTGTTCGTCAGCGAACTCACGGTCGACCTGTCGCGCATCGACGGCCTGCAGGCCTGGGACCACGACGACCTAGAGACGGCCGCCGACCTGATCGTGTCCACCATGTTCGCCGTCGTCGTCGACCTGCTCGAGGCCGACCGCCCCGGAAGCCGAAGCGAGGCCGAGGTGGTGGCCCGCGCGGAGAAGCAACTGCGCCTGATCATGCTCGGCATGAGCGAGTGGAACCCCGGAACGAACTAGGGCCGCAGCCGTACGGTGGGGGCATGCCGTCACCCTCCGACCACACCCACATCGCTCTCGGCGACCTGACGTTCGACGTCACTATCAGCGGTCCCGCCGACGGCGCCCCCGTCGTTCTGCTGCACGGGTTTCCGGAAAGCGCCGCGTCCTGGCTGCCGGTCAGCGCCCTGCTGAACGAGTCCGGTCTGCGGACGTACGCGCCGAACCAGCGCGGATATTCGCCCGGTGCGCGGCCAGGCGGTGTGGACTCTTACCGGATCGACCACCTCGTCGCGGACGTCATCGGGCTCCTCGACACCCTCGACCTCGACACGGCGCATCTCGTCGGCCACGATTGGGGCGCTGCCGTGGCATGGGTCGTGGCTGCACGGCACTCCGACCGGATCCGGACGCTCACCACCGTCTCGGTGCCCCATCCCGCCGCGTTCGGCTGGGCGTTGCGCGAGGACGCCGATCAGAAGGAACGCTCCTCGTACATCCGCCTTCTGCGAATGGAAGGCAAGGCCGAACGGGTCCTGCTCCGCGACGACGCAGAGGCGCTGCGCGCGATGTTCGGGGACGTCGTCGCGCCGGACCTCGTAGACGAGCATGTGGCCGTGCTGAGCGAACCGGGAGCGCTGACCGCCGCGCTGAACTGGTACCGCGCGATGACGAGCGACTTCGCGGAGACACCCGCCGTCACCGTTCCCACGACGTACGTCTGGAGCACCGGCGACACGGCGCTGGGCCGTGCGGGAGCCCAGCGGTGCGGCGAGTTCGTCGATGCGCCCTACGAGTTCGTCGTCCTCGACGGCGCCACGCACTGGATCCCGGAGCAGCGGCCCGACGCCCTCGCGGAGGCGATCCTGACCCGCACCGGAACGGCACCGGGCTGAAATCTGCTGTTCCCCTCGACGGGGCGATCGTTCTGGTTTGATGGCACTACGCGTCTCGTGCACCCTGGGAGGGCACCATGAGTGGCATCGCAATCCTTCTGGTCGGCGCGGTTCTGTGCTTCGCCGGAGTCGGTTCACTCCACGTCGCCGTGCTCGCCTCGGGATTCGGTCTCGGCTGGCTCCTCGCCGATCTGCTGTCGCTGTCGCTCGGGACGACGTTTCTGGTCGCGGCGATCAGTGCGGTCGTGGCATGGGTGGCCACCACCCTGATCTTCAAGTTCGCCGCATTCTTTCTCGGCATCATCGCCGGCGCCGTGATCGGGGCGAAGCTCAGTCGTGTGCTGCAACCCGACGACGCCAACTGGCTCCTCAGCGGAATCGTGATCGTCGCGCTCGCCGTCGCCTGCGGTTTCATCGCCGACCGGTACCGCGCGCGGGCGTTGCTCTGGCTCACCGCTCTCGGCGGAGCCAGCATGATGCTGACCGGACTCGGCCTGGCCATCGGCCCGCTGCGGTTCCTCGAGGATCCGAACGAGGGCGCCCAGCAATTCTTCGCCGCGGTGATCTGGGTCGTCGTGGCGGCGGCGGGCTGGCTGACCCAGCGGAGGCTGTTTCCGGACAAACTCCGGATCGACGACGATCGTCGCGCGAAGCGCTAATCGCGTTCGGGCGCTTTCACCACCGTCAGTGCGGCGAGTCCGATCGCCAGCACGATCACCAGGCCGAGGATCCCGGCGCGGTCTGCCGCGAACCACCAGGCGAACAATCCGAACAGGGTCGGCGCCAGAAACGACACGGCGCGACCGGTGGTCGCATACAGGCCGAACATCTGCCCTTCCCGGCCGGGCGGGGTGATCCGGGCGAGGAAGGTGCGCGCCGAGGACTGCGCGGGACCCACGAACAGGCACAGCAGGAGCCCGAACAGCCAGAACATGGCCGGACCCGAGACCGCCATCAGGACGACACCGACGACGATCATCGCGGACAGGGAGGTCACGATCACGGTTTTCGGTCCGATCCGGTCGTCGAACCGGCCCGCGGTGAGCGCACCCAGCGCGGAGACGACGTTGGCCGCGACTCCGAACAGCAGCACGTCCCCCGCGCCGATGCCGTAGACGTTGACGGCCAGGACGGCGCCGAACGTGAAGACGCCGGCGAGCCCGTCCCGGAACAACGCACTCGCCACCAGGAAGTAGACGGTGCGGCGGTCGGCGGCCCAGAGGTCGCGCAGGTCGCGCCACAGCACCCGGTACGACTCGACGAAACCGGCATTGTCGGCCCCCGGATCGGCGTTCGTGCGGGGCAGTTCCGGAACCTTCAGCAGCACCGGAATCGCGAAGACCGCGAACCACACCGCGGCCAGCACGGCCACCATCCGGATGTTCAGTCCGCCGTCGGTGGTGAGCCCGAGGAATCCCCGGGTGTCGCCGTCACCGGCGATGAACCCGAAGTAGCACAGCAGTAGGAGCACAATCCCGCCGAAGTAGCCCATCGCCCACCCGAACCCCGACACCCGGCCGATGTTCGACGGCGTCGACACCTGCCTGAGCATCGCGTTGTACGGGACGCCGGCCAACTCGAAGATCACCGAACCAGCGGCCAGCAGCACCAGCCCGAGCCAGAGGTACTGGTACGAGTCGCGGACGAAGAACATCGCCGCCATGCAGCCGACGGTCGCGAAGGTGAGGACGCCGAGCGCCCATTTGCGGCGCCCCGCGGCGTCGAATCGCTGACCGGTGACGGGTGCGAGCACCGCGATGAGGAATCCGGCGATGCCGAGCGACCATCCCAGCCACGTGCTCGCGGAGATCGATCCCGGCAGGTCCTCCCCCACGGCGTCCGTCAGGTACACGGAGAAGACGAACGTGAGGATGACGGCGTTGAAGGCCGCCGAACCCCAGTCCCACAACCCCCACGCGACGACCTGTCTGCGCGTCGCGGCCTCGCCGATCCCGGCCGGCGGACGAACGTCGGTGCTCATGCCCGCGAGCCTATGCGAGCGAACGGCACATTCGTGCGGTCCGACGCGACGAACGTCCCGTTCGGCCGGGAGACTTTAGTGTGCACTCAGTTGCATACGCACCTCGTTGCATACATACTGCTGTTCGTGGCACTCGAACATGCGCTCCTCGTCTCGCTGACCGAGCACTCCGGCTCGGGCTACGAATTGGCGCGCCGGTTCGACAAGTCCATCGGCTTCTTCCAGAGCGCCACCCACCAGCAGATCTACCGCGTCCTCAAACGCATGGACGAGTCCGGCTGGGTCGACGCCGAGGTCGTGGCGCAGGACGGCAGACCCGACAAGAAGGTGTACCGGGTCAGTGCGGCCGGGCGCGCGGAACTCGAACGCTGGATCGCCGAGCCGACCGAGCCCAATCACCTGCGCAACGAGCTGGCAGTGAAGATCCGCGCCGCTCGGCACGGTGACATAGCCGCACTCACCGCCGAGGTGGCCCGCCACCGCGACGGCCACGCCGCCCGGCTCGAGGTCTACCGCATGATCGAAAAACGCGACTTCCCCGCACCGGACCAGCTCTCCGGGGCGGCCCTGCACCAGTACCTCGTCCTGCGCGGCGGAATCCGCGTCGAAGAGGGTTTCGCCGACTGGTGCCAAGAAGTACTCGACGCGCTCGCACAGTAAGGACACGCCGCCCGTGACACAGTTCCCGCAGCTCCTCGCCCCCCTCGACCTCGGTTCCACGACGCTGAAGAACCGCGTGATCATGGGTTCCATCCACACCGGGCTCGAAGATCGCGCCAAAGACGTCCCCCGGCTGGCCGAATATTTCGCCGAGCGGGCCCGCGGAGGTGTCGCGCTGATCGTCACCGGCGGGTACGCGCCCAATCGGACCGGCTGGCTGCTGCCGTTCGGCGCCAAGCTCACCAACCGGGTCGAGGCCCGCAGGCATCGCGCGATCACGAAGGCGGTGCACGACGAGGGCGGCAAGATCGCCCTGCAGATCCTGCACGCCGGCCGGTACAGCTACCAGCCGCTGAGCGTCTCCGCCTCGTCGATCAAGGCGCCGATCAACCCGTTCCGGCCCCGCGCACTCACCGGCCGCGGCGTGCGCTGGCAGATCCGCAACTTCGTGCGCTGCGCGCGGCTCGCGCAACAGGCGAACTACGACGGCGTCGAGATCATGGGCGGCGAAGGCTACTTCATCAACCAGTTCTTGTGCGAGCGCACCAACAAGCGCACCGACGAGTGGGGCGGCACTCCCGAGAACCGCCGTCGGATGGCCGTCGAGATCGTCCGCCGCACCCGCGAGGCGGTGGGCCCGGACTTCATCATCATCTTCCGTCTGTCCATGGCCGACCTCGTCGAGGGCGGTCAGACGTGGGACGAGATCGTTTCGCTGGCACGGGAAGTGGAAGCCGCGGGCGCGACCGTCATCAACACCGACATCGGCTGGCACGAATCCCGTGTTCCCACGATCGTGACGTCGGTGCCGCGGGCCGCGTTCGCCGACATCACCGGCAAGCTCGAGAAACACGTGACCATCCCGGTCGCCGCATCCAACCGGATCAACATGCCGCAGGTCGCCGAGGAGATCCTGACCCGCGGTGACGCGCAGCTGATCTCGATGGCGCGCCCGATGCTCGCCGACCCCGACTGGGTCCGGAAGGCCGAGGCGGGTACCCCCGACGAGATCAACACGTGCATCGCCTGCAACCAGGCCTGCCTCGATCACGCGTTCGTACGCAAGCACGTGTCGTGCCTGCTGAACCCGCGTGCCGGCCGGGAGACGGAACTGACGCTCTCCCCCACCCGGACGGCCAAGCGCGTCGCCGTCGTCGGCGCCGGCCCCGCGGGACTGTCCGCGGCGCTCGGCCTGGCGCAGCGCGGCCACGCGGTGACACTGTTCGAGGCCGATTCGGAGATCGGCGGCCAGTTCGGCATCGCCCGCAAGATCCCCGGCAAGGAGGAGTTCGCGGAGACGATCCGGTACTACAACCGGCAACTCCCGCTGGCCGGCGTCGATGTGCGGCTCCATACCCGGGTCACCGCGACCGACCTGGTCGGCGAATACGACGAGGTGATCGTCGCGACCGGCGTGACGCCGCGTGTTCCGTCCATTCCCGGGATCGACCACCCGAAGGTCCTCACGTATCCGGAGGTCGTGCGGGGCGGCGCCCCCGTCGGGCGGTCGGTCGCGGTGATCGGCGCCGGCGGGATCGGCGTCGACGTCAGCGAATTCCTCACCCACGAGCACTCCCCGACCCTCGATCTGAAGGAGTGGAAGCAGGAGTGGGGTGTCACCGAACCCGAGGCCGCGGCAGGCGCCCTCACCACACCGATCCCGGAGCCGTCGCCGCGTGAGGTGTACCTGCTGCAACGCAAGAGCGGCCGCATCGGCGCCGGTCTCGCGAAGACCACCGGCTGGGTGCACCGGGCCGCACTGAAGAACAAGGGCGTGCAGGAATTGTCCGGGGTCAACTACGAACGCATCGACGACGACGGCCTGCACATCACGTTCGGCGCCGAGCGCGAGAAGCCGCGCACCCTCGCCGTCGACAACGTCGTGATCTGCGCGGGGCAGGAATCGGTGCGTGACCTGGTCGACGAACTGACCGTTGCCGGCGTCACCACCCACGTCATCGGCGGCGCCGACGTCGCGGCCGAACTCGACGCCAAACGTGCCATCGAGCAGGGCACCCGGCTCGCGGCCCGCATCTGACGCACTACGCTGCTGACCGTGAGCTTGCCGAACCCCACTCCCAGTGCCCGCGCCGTCGTGACCGGTGCCTCGTCCGGAATCGGCGAGGCGCTGGCCACCGATCTCGCCTCCCGGGGCCACTCCCTCGTCCTCGTCGCGCGCCGCGGCGAGGTGATGGAGTCACTCGCCGCGACCCTGCGTGACAAGTACGGCGTCGAGGTCGACGTGCGTGCGTGCGATCTGTCGGATCGCGACGCGCGGGCCGCCCTCGTCACCGAACTGGCCGGTCGTGAGATCAGCGTGCTGTGCAACAACGCCGGCATCGCCACGTTCGGTCCCGTCGCCGGACTCGACCCCGCGTACGAACGGGCCCAGGTGGAACTCAACGCCGTTGCGGTGCACGACCTCACGCTCGCGGTGCTGCCCGGGATGATCGACCGCAGGTCCGGCGCCATCCTCATGGTCGGTTCCGCGGCAGGCAACATGCCCATCCCCCACAACGCCACGTACGCGGCCAGCAAGGCGTTCGTCAATACGTTCTCCGAGTCGCTGCGCGGCGAACTCAAGGGGACGGGGGTGAACGTCACGCTGCTCGCGCCCGGCCCGGTCCGCACCGAGGAGCCCGATCCGGCGGACGCGTCGATCGTGGACAGGCTGGTGCCCGACTTCCTGTGGATCTCCAGCGAATACACCGCCAAGGTGTCGCTCGACGGTCTGGCGGACAACAAGATGCGCGTCGTGCCCGGTCTCATCAGCAAGGCGATGTCCGTTGCCGGGCAGTACAGCCCACGCGCGGTGGTCGCGCCGATCGTCGGGACGTTCTACAAGAAGCTGGGCAGCTAGCCCCCGAGTTCACCGCCTGCGGCGTGTGCCCGTACCGAAGATGCTGCGGGAGATCTCGCGGCCGGCGGCCGACGCGGCCGAGCGGAGAAAACTCTTCACCGCCGAGTTCCCGAGAATCTGCTCGGCCATGGTGGGGCCCTCCGGTTGCGCGGCCGGTGGCGGCAGGTCGGGCAGGGACGGCAGGTCGAGGCCCTGATCCGGGGCCGGCGCACCGGCCACCTTCGCCGTGAGCTTCTCGTACGCCGATTCCCGGTCGACGGTCTGCCCGTACTTCGCCGACAGCGGACTCGACGACGCCGCGGCCCTGATGGCGTCGTTGCCGATGGTGTCCATCAGCGAGCGCGGGGGCCGAATCCTCGTCCAGGCCACCGGCGTCGGCGCGCCGCGCTCGGACAGGACGGTCACGATCGCCTCGCCGATACCCAGCGAGGTGAGCGCGCTCTCGAGGTCGTAGTTCTCAGTTTTCGGGTACGTTCGTACCGTTTTGGCCAGCGCCTTCTGATCGTCCGGCGTGAATGCTCTCAGCGCGTGCTGGATTCGGGCGCCGAGTTGCGACAGCACCGCGTTCGGGACGTCCGTCGGCAACTGCGTGCAGAAGAAGACACCGACCCCCTTCGACCGAATCAGTTTGACCGTCTGCTCGACCTGCTGCAGAAACGCCTTGGACGCGTCCGCGAACAACAGGTGGGCCTCGTCGAAGATGAAGACGAGTTTGGGTTTGTCGAGATCACCTTCCTCCGGCAAGGTCTGGAACAGGTCTGCCAGCACCCACATCAGAAAGGTGGAGAACAGCGCCGGGCGTGCCGCCTGAGCGCCCAACTCGAACAACGTGATCACCCCCGCGCCGTCGATCACCCGGAGCAGGTCCTCGGTCTCGAGTTCGGGCTCCCCGAAGAACGTGTCGCCGCCGTCCGCTTCGAGATTGACCAGGGCCCTGAGGATCACCCCCGCGGTGGCCGGGGACACACCGCCGATACCCTTCAGATCAGCCTTGCCCGCGTCGCTGGTGAGATGGGCGATGACCGATCTCAGATCTTTCAGATCGAGCAGGGCAAGGCCCTGGGTGTCGGCCCAGTGGAAGATCAGCCCCAGGGTGGATTCCTGAGTCTCGTTGAGCCCGAGAATCTTCGCGAGCAGGATGGGCCCGAACGCGGTGATGGTCGCGCGGACGGGGATGCCGAGGCCGTCCGTCCCGAGTGACAGAAACTGGACCGGGGATCCCGCCGGTCGCCACTCGCCGTCGCCCGTCTCCGACGCTCGTGCCGCGATCTTCTCGCCGGTCTCGCCGGGCCGCGACAGTCCCGACAGATCGCCCTTCACATCCGCCATGACGACGGGAACCCCTGCCGCCGACAACTGCTCGGCGATCACCTGCAGCGTCTTGGTCTTTCCGGTCCCGGTGGCACCGGCCACCAGACCATGCCGGTTGAGCGTCGCAAGCGGAATGCGCACCCGGGCCGACAGATTCACCACACCGCCGAGAACCACGGTGCCCAACTCCAGCGCCGCGCCGTCCGACGAGTATCCGGCCGCGATACCCGCTGCGGCACCGGACGGGACGGCAGCACCTGTGGGAGCGTGGTTCTCCGCAGCCTCCGCCTCCCGGGCCTCCCGCTCCGCCGCCTCAGCCGCGGCCGCTGCCTCCGCCGCGATCCGGGCCGCGTCGGCCGCCGCCGCTCTCGCTGCAGCCGCCCTCTCCGCCGGGGTCGAGGTCGCGCCGCCGTCCTGCGATTGCTGGGTCATCCAAGCCCTCCTCGGATCACACACATCGGGAGAAAGTGTCCACCGCAGACCTTATCCCGTCGGCCACGTGACTACTGTGTTCCTGGTGCAGGACAAACTTGTGTGGATCGACTGTGAAATGACCGGCCTTCGGCTCGGTACCGACAAGCTGATCGAGATCGCGGCTCTGGTCACGGACAGCGAGCTCAACGTGCTCGGCGAGGGTGTCGACATCGTCATTCACGCCGACGACGAGGCTCTCGCGGCGATGCCCGACGTGGTGACCAAGATGCATGAGAACTCGGGGCTGACCGACGAGGTCCGGAAATCCACGGTCACCCTCGCCGAGGCCGAGCAGCAGGTACTCGCGTACATCCGTGAACACGTGCCGGTCGCCGGGACGGCGCCGCTCGCCGGGAACTCGATCGCCACCGACCGCGGTTTCATCGCCCGCGACATGCCCGACCTCGACACCTACCTGCATTACCGGATGATCGACGTCAGCTCCATCAAGGAACTGTGCAGGCGCTGGTACCCGCGGATCTACTTCGGTCAGCCCGAAAAAGGTCTCGCCCACCGCGCCCTCGCCGACATCAAGGAGTCGATCCGCGAACTCCGGTATTACCGGAAGACGGCGTTCGTGGCCGAACCCGGTCCCTCTACCAGCGACATCGCCGCAGTTGTCGAGGAACTCGGGCCCGCCTGAGATACCGATTGGCTTCTCGGGCACCGGACGCGCTAGTATCTTCCTCGCCGAAGTAACCGCCTCCGGACGGTGCCTGAAGCACATGGTGAGTGTAGTTCAGTTGGTAGAGCACCAGGTTGTGATCCTGGCTGTCGCGGGTTCGAGTCCCGTCACTCACCCCATACGGAAAGCCCCCGGCCTCGGCCGGGGGCTTTCTTCTTTGCGATTGGCCTGACGCCCGCCGGTCAGGCGTTCGAGTTGCCGGCCTTCCAGACATCCCACGGGATGTTCCAGTCGCCGAGACCGTCCGTGCCCGACAGCGTGCCGCCCACCGTGTTCTTCACGATCACGATGTCGCCGCGCTTGGTGTTGTCGTACACCCACTTCGCGTTGGACGGGCTGAGGTTCAGGCAGCCGTGACTCGCGTTCGAGTAGCCCTGCTGGCCCACCGACCACGGCGCCGAATGGAAGAAGATGCCGCTGTACGACATTCGGGTGGCCCAGTCGACGGGAGTCTTGTATCCCTGCGGGGAGTTGACCGGAACGCCGTACGTGGACGAGTCCATGACGAGGTTCGCGAACCGGTCGCCGATGATGTACACACCGTTGTCGGTGGGGGTGTCGTCCTTGCCCATCGACGTGGGCATCGTCATGATCACTTCGCCGTTGCGCTCGAATGTCACCTGCTTGGTGTTGTCGTCCGCGGTCGCGACGAGGGCGTCGCCGATGGTGAAGGCGGTGTGGACGTCCTCCTGGCCGTACAGGCCGTCACCGAGATCGCGTCCGTACACGGCAACCTTGACGTCGACGGCGGTGCCGGGCGCCCAGTAGTTCTGCGGACGCCACCGCACCTCGCGGTTGTTGACCCAGTAGAACGCACCCTCGACGGGCGGATTCGTCGTCACCGTGACGGCGGCCTCGGCGGCCTTGCGGTCCGGAATGTTCTCGTCGAACTGGACCGCGATCGGCTGACCGATGCCCACCACGTCACCCTCGGACGGCATCACGTACGGCTTGGTGACGTTGCCGGGCGCGCTGGTGGTGAACGCGGACGTCGAGGTGGTGCCGCCGCCGAGGCCGTTCGCCTTCACCTCGAGCCGGTATTTCTTGTCGTAACCCAGCGGCTCGGTGTTGACCCAGGACAATCCGTCGGGAGCGATTGCACCGTCGACCGGCACGCCCTCGGGGTTGAACATGGTGACCGCGGCCAGGGTGCCGTCGGCCACCGTCACCGTCACCGGCTGTCCCGGTGAGAATCCCACCGCACCGTCGACGGCCGACGCCGTCAGCTTCGGCTTGATGAGCTCGGTGACCGGATTGGAATCGATCGGCGCCTCGCCTTCCGACGTGACGTCGGCACCGGAGACCGTGCACCCCGCGATCGACACTGCGAATACGAGTGATGCCGCCACGATCGTCGCCGTCCTCGAGACGGATCTCACCGATCGCGCACGCATGCGCCCGCCACGCCCCACACCCATGGATAACCCCACTTCACGTCCTCGCTCCGAATTCACGTTCAAGCCGGCACGTCCCTCGCCTTCGCAAGACGAATCGGCACGTCGAGACCGTGTGGTTTCCAATGATGCCAGCCACTGGAGACCGGTTCCAACCAAGCGCCGGGCCGCTCAATAACGTTCGAATATCAATCGTGACCAGGGGCGCTCTTGTTACGCGCCACCCCCGGGAGTGGGTCGCGACGGGGAGTCGCCACCAGGCGATTTGCATTCCCGAGAAGCGACCCGCTAATGTTCTGTCTCGCAAGAGCGAGCGCCTATAGCTCAGTTGGTAGAGCAAGTGACTCTTAATCACTGGGTCCGGGGTTCGAGTCCCTGTGGGCGCACTTGCACGAAGGCCCCCATCCTCTCACCAGGATGGGGGCCTTTCTCGTGTCACCACATCCCACCGTGAGCGCGGGGCGGCCGGATGACGAACGGGCCGCCGGAACGTGAAGTCACTGCGAACTTCACATCCGACGGCCCGTTCGATCGTGAGGGTCGTTCAGCGCAACGCTTTGCGGAGCACCAGGAGCCCTGCCACCGCACCCACGGCGATCAGTCCGTACTTGACCGCCGGCTCGTTCAGCTTGGCGATCAGCGTCCGCTTCGTGTTCTCCACGAGACGCTTCGGGTTGGTGCGGACCGTCAATTCGTCGAGAGTGCTCGCGAGCTGATTACGCGCGTTCTCGATCTCACGCTCGATGCTCTCGGTGTCCCTGGGCACGTGTCCTCCAACTTGTTCGACTTGTTCGATCAGCGAGAGCGACGCTACCGCGGCGATCCCACACTTGCGTCAACCGTAGACGAGAACACGCGACCTGCGACTCCGTCTCCCCCGATCGCGCTTCGGCCCCCATCGCGCTTCGGCTCACGGTCGCCCCTGCCCGGTAGCCTGACTTCTCGTGACCGACAACAACAGACTCGCCCCCGGAGACACCGCCCCCACCTTCACGCTGCCCGACGCAGACGGCAACGACGTGTCGCTCGCCGACTACCGCGGCCGCAAGGTCGTCGTGTACTTCTACCCGGCGGCGAGCACGCCGGGCTGCACCAAACAGGCCTGCGATTTCCGCGACAGTCTCGCCGACCTGAACGGCGCCGGCCTGGACGTGGTCGGCATCTCCCCCGACAAGCCGGCGAAGCTCGCCAAGTTCCGCGACGCCGAGGAACTGACCTTCCCGCTCCTCTCCGATCCCGAGAAGACCACGCTCGAGGCGTGGGGCGCGTTCGGCGAGAAGAAGATGTACGGCAAGACGGTGCAGGGCGTCATCCGCTCCACGTTCCTCGTCGACGAGGACGGCAAGATCGAGGTGGCCCAGTACAACGTCCGCGCCACCGGCCACGTCGCGAAGCTGCGGCGGGACCTGTCCGTCTGACCGGCGCACGGGCGGCTGCGACTCGTCAGCCGTCCGTGAGCCGCCACTGTGGCGGGTCGGAATCGCCCGCACCGCCCGTTGTGGGCCGTCACCATGTTCCCCCGGAGAACGGTGCGACGAGTCGCCACCTCCCGGTGAAACCTGACGCGTCACCGGGAGGGATCTTCGGAATCCGGACGAAAGACGGATAGCCTGGGGCGGTGGAGTCTTCAGTCAGCAAGCAAGCGCCGCGCCGTGTGGACCCGGCGTTGGAGCTGCAGTCGGACCCGCAGGAGCTGTTGCCCCGCAGACGTCCGACCCAGGAACGTAGTCGCCGCAAGTTCGACGCGCTGCTCACCGCGTCGCGGGAGTTGCTGGTGGACGTGGGATTCGAATCGTTCACCTGCGAGGAGGTCGCCGCACGCGCCGACGTCCCGATCGGCACGCTCTACCAGTTCTTCGCGAACAAGTACGTGATCGTCTGCGAGCTCAACCGGCAGGACCTCGTCGGGGTGCAGCACGAGATCGCCCAGTTCAACGGCGAGGTCCCGTCCCTCGACTGGCTGCGGTTCCTCAATTCCTTCGTCGATCACATGGCGGGGTTGTGGACGTCCGATCCGTCCCGGCGGGAGGTGTGGCTGGCGATGCAGTCGACCCCGTCGACGCGCGCCACCGGCGCCATCCACGAGAAGGCGTTCGCGGAACAGGTCTCGCGAATGCTCGCGCCGCTGACCCCGCAGACGTCGCGGGAGCGGCGCACGATGATGGCCGAGGTGCTCGTCCACGTCGTGTATTCGATGCTCAACTTCTCGGTGCAGGACAACCAGAGCCACGCGGACGCCGTCGCCGAACTCAAACGGCTGATGGTGGCGTACCTGCTGGTCGCCGAAAAGGAATCGCGCACCACCTAGGCGCTACGCGCTCGTGCGCCCTTCTGGTTGCCGGAGCTACCAGAAGGGCGCACGAGCGCCGGAGGCGCCTACAGGGACTCGATGACGGCGAACGCGCCGGCCATGTCCCCGTCGTGGGTGAGGGAGATGTGAATCCTCACATCCGTCAGATGCGCGGCGACGTCTCCGCGTAAGCGGATACTCGGTCGTCCCCACGCATCGGTCACCACCTCGATGAGGTGGTGGATCATCTCGGGCAGCACCGGCGGGCTGGCGAAGAGAGACGTCGACCAAGCCTTGATCACTGCCTCCTTCGCAGCCCACCGGGCGGCGAAATGTCTAGCCGGATCGGAGCTCCGGGTCACGGCGTCCCGACGCTCGCCCGGTGTGAAGTTGTCGAGCATTGCCGTCCCTGGCCGGTCCAGCTGCTCGGCGAACTCCGACACCGTCACGAGATCGAAGCCGATCCCCAGAACTCCCATCCGTCGTTCCTACTTGCAGCCGGGCAGACCGGAGCTGTACACGTCGTCCGCTCCCAGGCGCGCGGCCTCGGTGAGCAGGACGTCCGCCTCCAGCTGACGGGACGCTGCGGCCGGGACACTGTCGCCACCGAAGCGGCGATCCGCGGGACGCTCGTACAGGCTGCCGCCACCGACCATGGCCTTGGCCAGGCGACGCTGACCCTCGACGGTGCGCTTGCGTGCCTGCTCGAGGTACGCCTCACGCCTGTCGGCCGGGACGGCCTCGACGAACGCCTGCGGGTGCACGACCGCGACCATGCCCGACACGTGCCCGAAGCCGAGGCTGGTCAGCAGACCGGCCTTCAGCGGGAACTGCTCGCCGAAGCGGAGCGGCTCCCGGGCCCACACGAGGTGTTCGAACTCGGCCATCTTCTCGTCGACGCAGTCCAGGCTGCGGTTCGGAGGCACGATGCCCTGGTCCAGCACCTGGCAGAGACCGATCAGCTGGAACGCTGCGGCACCACCCTTGGCGTGTCCGGTGAGGCTCTTCTGCGAGACGACGAACAGCGGTGCACCGTCGCTGCGGCCGAGTGCCCCGGCGAGGCGCTCGTGCAGCTCCGCCTCGTTGGGATCGTTGGCCGCGGTGGAGGTGTCGTGCTTGGAGATCACCGAGATGTCGTCGGCACTCACACCGAGCTTGCCGAGGGACTGGGCGAGCTGCGAATCCGCTCCCCCACGACCCGCGCCGAGCGCACCGATTCCGGGAGCCGGGATCGAGGTGTGGACACCGTCCGCGAACGAGCCGGCGTAGGCAACCACACCGAGAACGGGCAGTCCCATCTCGAGTGCCAGGTCACCGCGAGCCAGCAGGATGGTGCCACCACCCTGCGACTCGACGAACCCGCCGCGACGACGGTCGTTGGCCCGCGAGAATCGACGGTCGTCGATGCCCTTGGCCCGCATGTCGTCGGTCTTGGCCGTGGCGGACATGTCACCGAATCCGATGATGCCCTCCGCGCTGAGGTCGTCGAACCCGCCGGCGACCACGAGCTGGGCCTTGCCGAGCTTGATCTTGTCGACGCCCTCTTCGACGGACACCGCGGCCGTGGCGCACGCCGCAACCGGGTGGACCATGGCGCCGTAACCGCCGACGTAGGACTGGACCACGTGTGCCGCAATCACATTCGGCAGGGCTTCCTGCAGGATGTCGTTCGGCCGGTTCTCGCCGAGCAGCGTGTCGATGTACAGCGACCTCATGGAGGTCATGCCACCCATGCCGGTGCCCTGGGTGTTGGCGACCAGCGAGGGGTGCACCCACCGCAGCAGTTCGCTGGGCGTGAACCCACCGGTGAGGAACGCGTCCACCGTGGCGACGATGTTCCACAGGCCCACGCGGTCGACGGAGTCGGCCATGTCGGCGGGGATGCCCCACTTGGTGACGTCGAATCCGGTCGGGATCTGACCACCCACGCTGCGCGTGAGCTTCATCTTGCGGGGCACGCGGATCTCGGTGCCGGCGCGGCGCGTGACCTGCCAGTCACCGCTGTCCGGAACCGGCGTCGCGACTGTGTTCTCCGGGTCCGACTCGACGAAGGTCAGTGCCTCCGCCTCGGTGCTGACGACGAAGCTCAGGTCCTTGTCGAGGAAGACCGACGTGAGCAGCGGTGCCGTGTTCTCGATCATTGAGCCGTCGTCCGCGTAGCGGCGGATGCCGCAGTTCTCGACGACCCGATCGTGGTACCGGTCCGCGATCTCGGCCTCCGGAACCAGTTCCCCGGTCTCGGCGTCGTACCAGCCCGCGGACGGCGTGGTCTCCCACACGACGAGTCCGGTGTTCCAGGCGAGTTCGAGAACGCCTGCCGCCGAGAGCTCTTCGTCGACCTCCATCTCGAAGCGGGTGCGCGAGGAACCGAACGGTCCGAGTTCACCGGCACCGACGATGACGACGAGGTCCTCGGGAGCCGCAGTGACGCCGGACCAGGCCGGTGCCACCGACGCGGAGGCCCGCGGCGGGGCCGGCAGTGCGGCGATCGTGTCGAGCGCGTCCGCGTCCTCGTCCGCCTCGGCGGCGGCAGCGGCAGCTTCCTGAGCCTGCTTCGCCAGGGCGGGCAGGTCCAGGTTCGCCTGGGCGAGCCCACCGGTCAGGTCGGCCGCGAGCGGCTCGGTGGAGGCGAGGCGACGGGCCTCGGGCTCGCACCACTGCAGCAGTTCGGTCGCCATTTCCTGGGTGGACCAGGTACGGACACCGGCGCCTTCGACGGCCTCGACCAGCGGGTCGTTGCCACCCATGAGTCCGGTTCCGCGGACCCAGCCGATGAGAGCGTGCACCAGGGTGACGCGCTCGGCCCAGTTGCGCTCGGCCTTCCAGCGGCCGACCACTGCGTCCAGCGCGGCCTTGGCCTCGCCGTACGCACCGTCGCCACCGAACAGACCACGGTTCGGGGAACCGGGCAGGACCACGTGCAGGTGGGTGTCGACGTCACGGTCGTAACCGATCTTCGACAGCCCGCCGATGAGGCGCTCCACCGACCACAGGAGAACACGCATCTCCATTTCGGCGCGGGCGCCGGCGTCGGCGAGGTCGCCTGCCACGCGAGGCGCGGCGAACGGGAACAGCAGCGTCGGGGTGACCGCTTCCTTGACGAGCTTCTTCGATCCACCGGCCGTCTCGTACTGGGCTTCACCGATCCACTCGATGAGCGAGTCGATGTCCGTGTAGGACGCCATGTTCGCGGGAACCACCCACAGGGCGGCGCCGGCGCGAGCCGTGCGGCGGTAGAGGTCGCGGTAGAAGCCGAGACGCTTGTCGTCGAGACGCGAGGTGGTCACGAAGACCGTCGCGCCGCCGGCGAGGAGCTTGCCCGCGACCGAGGCCGCGATGGAGCCCTTGCTGGCACCGGTGACGACGGCGACCTGGTCTGCCCATTCCGGGGTCTCGTCGGTGACGACGACTGCCGCCTCCGCGATGCGCCCGTACTTCTCCGCCAGGGCCGTACGACCCTCGTCGGTTGCGCGGGCCTGCCACCAAGCGGCCTGCGCCGCAACGGACTTGCCTGCACCGGCGAAGCCTTCGATCTCGAGAGACTCGGAGCCGGCCGCGTCGACCCACAGACGAGCCAGGTCTTCGCGGGCGCTGGCCCAGCGGTCGTCGAGCAGCACCGCACGCTTGGCGTCGAACGCCGGAGCGACGAGTCGCGGCCAGTCGGAACCGAGTTCCGCCGACACGAGGTCGACGAGTTCGGTGTCGGACGGCTGCGCTGCCGCCGCCGTGTCGCCGGCGAACCCGAGCTGCTCGAGCACGAGGCGGGCGGCCGAGGCCAGCACGCCGTCGCGACCGGTGATGTGCTCGGTGAACTCACCCAGCGCTGCCGCGTCGACGGTGCCACCGGCGCCGCCACCCGAGGACGGGAGGGAGACGCTGATCCCGCGGCGCGAGGCCACTGCGGCCACCGCGCTGTCGATGACGGCGTCCACTGCGGCACCGTCGGCGAGTCCGCCGCCGGCCAGGCCACCGAGGTCACCGCCACGGATGCTGGAGCCGTCGCGGGTTCCGAGGGCCACCTCGGCGGTGACGTGGTACGCCCAGCCGTCGCCGAGGTCCCAGACCTTCTTCACGCGGTCCGCGATCGCCGCCGGACGACGACCCGAGGGGCCGAAGACCTTGCGGAGGTGATCGTTGATCGAGTCGGACAGCACCGGGCCGAACGGCTTGTACGTGCGGGCCAGCGAGTCGACCGTGCCGGCGAGCGAGCCCATGTCGGCGTCGGCGGCACCGTCGATCGCGCCGAGCGAGAGCTCGGAGCCGAGGTCGACGAGCAGCTGGTTACGCCGCGAGGACACGCCGTCGCACAGCGCCTCGATCGTGTCGACGGGGCCGACCTGATCGGGACGGAGCTTGGTCCACAGGCTGATCAGGACCTTGGTCGCGTCAGCGGCCTTGAATGCGATGTCGTCGGGACGCGGTCCACCGGACGGTGCGGCCGCCGGAGCGGGCGCAGCCGCGGGAGCAGCAGCGGCAGCGGCGGGAGCCGCAGCAGCGGGAGCTTCCGGCTCGTCGTCCTCGACCGGCGCCGGATCGACGTCGGTGGAGTAGACGATGGCGGCTTCACGCTCGATGTTGAGGACCTCGACCGGGTAGCCGAAGCGGCCCGGCAGCTTCAGGGTCTGCGATGCGAGGTTCGCGACGGTCGGGACGGAGCCCAGGCCGATCTCCACGAACCGCTCGACACCCAGTCCACCCTCGGACTCGTCGGCGAACAGCAGATCCTGCGTCTCGATCCACCGCACCGGGCTGGCGAACTGCCAGGCCAGGAGCTCGGTGAGGACCACGCGGGTGAGCTCGACCGGCTTCTTCGCCCAGGAGTCGAAGTCCTTCAGCACCTTGTCGAGGGGCTTCGACGGGACCAGGTCGGCGATCTCCTGCACGAACTCCTTCTTCAGGGAGAACGGCTTGGGAACCAGGTTCGGGATGTACCGCCCGATCAGGATGGCCGGGTCGATGTCCTTGGGGAGCAGTTCCTCGAGACGGCCGCGGAAGTCGTCGACACCGCCACGCAGCACCGTGGAGTGGAACGGAACGTCGATGCCCGGAACCATGATGTAGGCGCGCTTGCCACCGAAAGCCTCACGGCGGATGTCGATTTCGACCTCCAGCGCGTTGAGTCCGGCGACCGTACCGGCGATAGCGTACTGCGAGCCACGCAGGTTCAGGTTCACGATCTGCAGGAACTCACCGGTCGCCTCGGCGACACCGGCGACGAAGGCCTCGACGTCGTCGTCGGCCAGACCGATCTGCGACGGGCGGATGGCGGCCATCCGGTAGTCGGAACGGCCCGCCTCGTCGCGGGGAACGAGTGCGTGCATCGCGGAACCACGCTGGAACACGACCTCGAGAACCGCTTCGAGCGGCAGCACACCGGCGACCGCGGCGAGAGCGTTGTACTCACCGACCGAGTGGCCTGCGAGCAGCGCACCCTCGACGAAGGCACCGGACTCACGGAGCTCGGCGACCTGCGCCACACCGAGGGTCGCCATCGCGACCTGGGTGAACTGGGTCAGGTGCAGGACACCGTCCGGGTGCTTGTGCTCGACACCGCGGGCCTTGACGACCGTCGGGTTGTCGCGGACCACGGCGAGGATCGAGAAGCCGAGGGCCTTACGGGTGTGCTTGTCGGCGCGGTCCCAGATCTCGCGGGCGGCCTTGGAGCGGGCGCGGGCGTCGAGGCCCATGCCGGGACGCTGGATGCCCTGTCCGGGGAACGCGTAGACGGTCTTCGGAGCCGCGGTGCGACCCGTCGCGACCATCACCAGTTCACCGTCGATGCGGCATCCGACCTCGACGATCTCGGCGCCACGGTCCACGGCGACGCGGTCGACACGGACGTCGATCTCGGCGCCCGGACGAACCATGCCCAGGAAGCGTGCGGTCCAGGCGGTGAGACGACGCGGCGGCGTCTTGGTCTCGGCCGGGTCCACGGCAGTGACGACCTGCTGGGCGGCGGCGGAGAGCCACATCCCGTGCACGATCGGGCTGCCGAGTCCGGCGAGCAGTGCCGCGTTGTCGGAGGTGTGGATCGGGTTGTGGTCGCCCGACACCTGGGCGAAGGAGCCCATGTTGCGGGGAGCGACGATCGTGGTGTCGCGGCGACGGCGACGCGGGGTGTCGACGGCCTCGTCACTGAGCGAGCCACCGGCGCGGGCCGGGTCGGACAGTTCGCCCTTGCCGGTGCGGCCACGGATCGCGAAGCGCTCCGACAGGGTCACGACGGCAGGCGCGTCCAGGCCCTCTCCGAGCATGGCGCCGACCTCGACCTTGACCTCGACCACGCGGCCCAGGTCGGTGTCGAGAACCGAGGCGACCTCGGCCTTGACCACGAGAATGCTGGTCTCCGACGGCAGTCCGCCGACGAAGTCGACGCTGTGGTCGAGGTGGACCAGGTCCAGCATGCCTTCGATGACGGAGAGCGAGTCCTCGGTCTTCGCGGCACCGAGCACGGCGAACACGGCGGGCCAGCAGGCACCGACGACGACGTCCGGGACAGCCTTGCCGCTGACGCTCAGCGTGGTGGGCAGACCCGAGCCGGTGACACCGGCGTGGTCGGCGATCAGGTCGGGCGTCCACGCCAGGTTGAGCCGCGCGACACCGTTCTTGACGGCGGGCAGTTCCTGACCGGCGGCGACCGCGAGGAGCGCCGTCATCGACTTCTCCGCGTCGGCCTCGGTGACCACGGGGGCGCCACCGTCGGCGACGGATGCGGGAACGGTGATGGTGATCTCGACGGACTTGCCGGCCACCAGCGGAACGGTGAGGAGCACCTGACGGTCCTCGATCACGGACAGCTCGGCACCGGTGGTCTCGTGGACCGCGCGGGTGTCGGACTCGACCGACCACTTGTCGAGGTCACCGAGCCGGCGAACCGGGTTCAGGGTCAGGCGCGAGGCCCACTGGATGTCGGGAGCCGACAGGACGGTGTCCAGGAGACCGCGGGCGATGTCCGCATGACGGCGCGCGAGCAGCGACTGCGGCGCGGCACCGGCGGTGACCAGCTCGTCGTAGGTGGCCTTCTCGAAGCGGTCCAGCAGTTCTCCGACGGGCTCGTCGGCGCGGGTGATGCCCGCGACGGCGACGGTGCCGGGGATGATGCAGACCTGGTCGGCCGTGTAGCGGGGATCGTGCGCCTGCCACAGCGAGTCGGAACGCCACCAGCGGCGGACGTCACCGTCGACGACGGGCACGAAGTTGACCGGCTTGCCGGGGGTCTTGCAGAGCGAGACGAAGAACGAGACGTCCGCGGGGTGCAGAACCGTGGTCGCGTAGTCGGGGAACTGTGCCTGCAGGGCGCAAATGGCGGCCTCGGGACGCTCGAGGATCGCGTCGTCGGCGAACAGGGTGGGGATGGGACCCCGGTCGACCGGGTGCAGACGCGACTCGGTGCGCTGCAGCATCTCCCCGAAACGCGCACGCCAGGTGATGTCGATCCACGGGCTCTCGGAGGCCTCGGTGATGGCGTCCTGGAGGTCGGAGCCGCAGTCGAATGCCTTCGCCGCGTCGATTCCGACGGCCAGCTCGAGGTAGCGGCGCAGCCACTGCTCGTACGTCATCGTCGCGACGTCGCCGAAGTACGGCTTGGCCGTGACGTTCAGTGCCTCGATGATCTCGTCGCGGCGCTCGGCCACGGCGTCGGAATCACCGGCGACCTCGTCGAGCAGGCGACCCGTGCGGGACGCGGCGTTGTCGATCTCGTGGATGTCGGCGCCGAGCTGGCTACGGCCGGAGGCCATGCCGCCCTCGGCGGTGCCCGCACCGACCCAGTCCGGGGTACCGGGGGTGTCGACGAGGAGCTGCTTCACCTCGGGAGAGGTGGTCGCCTCGAGGGTGGCCATGGCGGCCGTGCCGACCAGGATGCCGTCCAACGGCATGGCCGGGAAACCGTGCGCGACGGACCAGCGACCGGTCAGGTAGTCGGCAGCCTGCGCGGGCGTGCCGATGCCGCCACCGACGCAGAGGACCAGGTTCGGCCGGGTACGCAGCTCGGCGTAGGTGTCGAGGAGAAGGTCGTCCAGGTCTTCCCACGAGTGGTGGCCACCGGCGCGGCCGCCCTCGATGTGGGCGATGACGGGGAACGAGGGAACCTCGTTGGCGATGCGGATGACCGAGCGGATCTGCGCGACCGTGCCCGGCTTGAACGCGACGTAGCTGAAGCCGGCCTCGGTGAGGTCCGCGATGATCGAGACGGCGTCCTCGAGCTCGGGGATGCCGGCGGTGACGACGACGCCGTCGAACGGTGCACCCGCGGCGCGGGCCTTCGGGACGAGGCGCTTGCCACCGACGTGGAGCTTCCACAGGTAGGGGTCGAGGAACATCGAGTTGAACTGCACGGCGCGGCCCGGCTCGAGCAGCCCGGTGAGCTTCTCGACGTTGTCGGCGAAGATCTGCTCGGTGACCTGGCCACCGCCGGCGAGCTCGGCCCAGTGGCCTGCGTTGGCGGCTGCGGCGACGATCTTCGGGTCGACCGTGGTCGGGGTCATGCCGGCGAGCAGGATCGGCGAACGACCGGTCAGCTTCGTGAAGGCGGTCTCGACTCCGATGCGACCGCCCGGCAGCGACACCGGCTTCGGGAGGAATTCGGTCCATGCGGCGGGAACCTCGGGGGTTGCGCCCGGGGTGAGGAGGTTGCGGTTGCCGCCACGGGTCGCGGCGGCGACGATGCCGACGCCCTGGCCGCGGACGCCGGCCGAGGTCATGCGGGTGAGGAGGTCACCGGGTCCGAGGTCGAGGATCCACGCGGCACCGGCTTCGATGGTGCCGTCGACGGCGTCGACCCAGTCGACGGGATCGACGAGGCAGGCGCTCGTGAGGGCGCGGGCCTTCTCCTCGTCGAGACCGCAGCGCACGGCCCACTGGCCGACGATGTCGATCGTCTCCGCGAGCGCGGGGTGGTGGAAGCCGATCTCGACGGTGAGGGGCTCGAAGACGGGCGCGAAGATGGAGCCGCCACGCTTCTTGGCGTCGCGCTCACGGGCCTCGTCGGCCTCGATCTGCTCGCAACGCTGCTGGACGCGTGCCAGCTGTGCCGGCGGGCCGGACAGCACGACGCGACGACGGGCGTTCCGGATGCCGAGGACGGCAGCGCGCTCGGGCTCGAGACCTTCCGCGAGCTCCGCGACGATCTGACGGAGCCGTTCCGGGTCGACGTTGGAGACAGCCAGCATCGGGGTGGAGTCGGCGGCCGCGATCACTCCGCGACGACGGCCGACCAGACCGGCGGCTGCACCGATCAGCTGAGCGAGAGCGAGGAGTTCGCCGTCCTTCTGACCGGAGGCGGCAACGGCCTCGGCGGCGAGGAGCCCCTGGGAGTGGCCGATCACCGACACGGGAGCCGTCACCGCGGGATCGAGACCCTGAGCTGCCAGCGCACGCAGCGCTGCGATCTGGGTGAGGAAGACGCCGGGGAGAGACACCGCCGCCGAGGTGAGTGCGGCCGCCGAGGGTCCGGCCGCCTGAGCGCCGTCCTCTTCGTCGGCAAGTTCCTGCTCGAGGATCCATGCGATGGGGTCGAAACCGACCGGGCGCACGACGAGGAGTTCCTGCGCCACGGGGGCGAGGTAGTCAGCCGCGTCGTTGACGATCGTGGTAAGTGCCGGCTCGAGTCCGTTGTCGCGGCTCAGTTCCTCGAGCGAGCTCAGCCAAGGCGCACCCTGACCGCCGAAGGCGAGCGCGTAGGGCTCACCTCCGAGCAGACGATCCACGAGGGTGCCCTTGCTCGACGACCGAGTGTCGTCCCGGTCTACGCCGATGCGCCGCGAACCCTTCGAGTTGCTTCCGTTTCCTGCGGGTGTCGTGTCGTCAATCGTCACGCGTATGTCCTCTCCTGGTCCCCTCTGGGGGGAGGTGGGGATAGTGTCTGCCGCCCTCGGCGTCGTGTGCCTGCTGTATCGGCTCTGATCAGCTGTTCCGGGCTGCTCAAGGTTGACACAGAATCATGAGGATTTCCTCACGTTCAAAAGCCGCAGGGGTGTCACGGCCACGCATCGGAGAAATATCGCGTGATGTCGCTCACAGACCTTCCGCGAAGTGACCGACGGGTAGATCGCGTCGTCGCTGGACGTGGCGGTGCAAGGACGTCCAAGAACCTGAGGAAAGCCTCACGTTAATCGTTATCAATTCGTTACCGCCTTGACGAAGTGCCTGGTTCATGCACGTCTGCGCCCCAGGAGGCGGGCCCCGACGGCAGCAAATGCGAACATGTCGGAACCTCGCACTAGTGTTCGAACAACGTTCGACCGACAGCCATTCTCCGGGGGAAGAAATGAGCACTGCACACGTCCGCGCCCTACTCGACCACATCGACGCCGAGCTGCCGAGGGACTCGTGGCCGCACTGGACGGAGGGATGGCCGCAGGAGATCGAAGCCGGTCTCCTCGATGCGGCGTTCACGGCCCGCGCCACGTACGGCACGCCCACCTCGGGCGTCCGCGCCGTCATCACCCGCTGGCGCGATCACCGCACCGTGCCTCTCGACGACCTGACCGCACTCGCCGCGCACGCCGACGACCCCGAGGGCCTTCTCGAGATCCTGGGCAACAGACAGCGAGTCTCCGGGAACTACACCACCAAGGCGGAGGCCGTCGCGACGGCAGCACGCGCGCTCACCGAGCTGGGTTGCATCACCTCGGCCGACCTCCGCGACGACGACGCACAGCGGAACGCGCTCGTCGGGGTGCCCGGGTTCGGCATCGCCACCTGGGAGTGCTTCGCCATGCAACTCGGCATACACACACCCGAATCTCGAGAATTGTTGTGCGACTTCGTCAATGAGGCACTCGAACTCGAGTCCCCCGCCTCCGCGACACAGGCCGAAGACCTCGTCGCCGCCGCAGCAGCACGGCTGGAGATCACCTCTGCCGCCTTCGCCCACGCCGTCTGGCGATACCAGCGCGCGCAGCGGCGAGTGGCGGGTGCGCGATGAAGTACACGCGAGAGGCGCTCGAGAACGCGGTTGCAGAATCGACGAGTTTCGCCGGCGTCATGCGACACGTCGCACTTCACGGGTCAGGCGCACACCAGGGGGTTACCTGTCCGAAACCGAATGACGTGGCAGGAGATACTGATCCGCCGCCCAGCGAACAGCCGTCGCGCTGCAGCTCACCTGCTGCGACGGGCCCCAACTGCCACAGCCAGACCGGCAACGTGGGCGGGGCGCAAGAGCGGCGACGGCGACGAGCGCGCCGGTTGACTGTGCGTGCGGGGGTGCCTCGGTCATGGCGTAGTCTGTGCTTCGCGCGCGAGTGGCGTAATTTGGCAGCCGCGTCAGGTTTAGGTCCTGGTGTCCGAAAGGACGTGGGGGTTCGAGTCCCCCCTCGCGCACTTTGTCGGTCTTTGCCGAGTCAGTGACCGTGTTCCGACCAGGTTCGGGGCGGCCCGCAATACATCCCCTGCGATCCGCCTTTCCGCACGCCTTCTCGTCAAAGGAGTATTTCCGCCATGTCGTCGAAGTCCGTGACAATCGCGCTTCTCCCCAGCGAGCCTTCCCAGGCACGCGCCGAGGTCTCGTGGGGTGGTAAGAAGCTCGAGGTCGAAACCTCGGCCAACATCTCGCTTGCGCACGGCATCGAACCGTGGGTGTATCCCGCAGCACTGGTGGGGATGAAGCGGGGCATGCCGGTGTCGACCGACGAGCCGGTTGACTCCGCAGTCCTGACGGGCGTCGAGAAGGCCCAGTCGCTACTCGACTCCTGGTACGGCGACATGCGGGCGGTCGAAGTCCACGCCGAGCTGTCGACGGTTGCCGAGTGCCCGGACGGGCGCGGAGTCGGCTGCTTCTTCAGCGGCGGACTCGACTCGTTCTACTCGGCGATCAAGCACAGCGACACGATCACGCACGTCATCTTCGTGCACGGGTTCGACATCATGCTCGATAACGAGAAGCTGTTCCTCGAGACGGTGACCGCTATGCGTCGTGCGGCCGCCGACCTCGGCAAACCGCTGATCGAGGTGCGCACGAACCTCCGTCATCTCCACTTCCTGAACGGTGTGGACTGGGGCAGGGCATCGCACGGCGCGGTCCTCGCGCATGTCGGACTGCTGCTGTCCGAGCACCTTCACACCGTGATCGTTCCGTCGAGCTACGCCGAGTCCAACCAGGAGCCGTGGGGCAGCCACCCCGACCTGGATCACCTGTGGGCCAGCAGTGCGGTGCGCTTCGAGCACGACGGAGTCGAGGCCACCCGGCCGCAGAAGGCTGCCGGGATCGCGCAGTCACCGGCCGCCCTCGACAATCTGCACGTCTGCTGGACGAATTACGGAACCGACTACAACTGTGGAAAGTGCGAGAAGTGCGTGCGCACGATGATCAACCTGCGTGTCGCCGGCGCGCTGGACCGCTGCCCATCCTTGCCGGACGAGATCCCGCTCGACGTCATCGGTCGCACCCGTCTCGATCACGGCGCGAAGCAGTTCGCGCAGGAGAACCTGGACGCCCTGCGGGCATCGGACATCGATGATCCCGCGCTCGAAGAGGCACTGGAGAAGGCGATGAACCCGAGCGCCGTGAAGCAGGTCGAACTGTCGATTCATACCGCGCTCCGCAACGCGGAGCTTGTCGCGACGGCACTGGTGGCGAAAAGTTCACGCAAGGTCCGGCAACTCGTCGGGCGCGGGTGACGAATGTGACCGCCGCCATAGCGGCAACCTCTCCTAGCAGCGCATTCGGCGATTCAGGTACCGTCGTTACGTGTCCGGAAACCGTAGGCAACGCCGCCCCGCGCTGATTCTGTTCGTGGCCGTCGGGGCTGCGGGGTGCCTTGCACTCGGCTGGTGGCAGTGGACACGTTTCGAGGCGGTGGGCGGCACCGGTCAGAATCTCGGCTACGCATTCCAGTGGCCCCTGTTCGCGGCGTTTCTCGTCTACGCCTACCGCCGGTTCGTCCAACTCGAAGATGCCGAACCGGCCGACAGGGCCGACGTCCCGGATGCTCCCGCCGAGCTGCGGGAGATCCCGGCAGACATCCTGCCCGCTCGCCCCTCGATCGCCGAGGACGAGGATCCGGACGACCTCGAGAGCCTGCAGATTTCGCAGTACAACCAGTACCTCGCCGAGCTGTCCGCTCGCGAGACCGATAGGAGCACCACGTGAGCACGGGCCAAGACGAGACGATTGCCGGTTCGGTCGCAGACACCGCGAAGCAGAAGAAGATCGCTGCCGCACTCCTGCGCTACCGCGTCCTCGCCTACGCCACCGGCGTGTGGCTGCTGGTCCTGACCGCAGAGGTGGTCGCCAAGTACATCTTCAAAGTCGACAACCTGCCCACCTGGATCGCCGTGGTCCACGGCTGGGTGTACTTCGTCTATCTGCTGGTGACGCTCGACCTGGCAGTCAAGGTGCGCTGGCCCGCGGGCCGAACGGTCGGGACGCTCCTCGCCGGCACCATTCCGTTCCTGTCGTTCTACGTCGAGCACCAGCGGACCAAACAGGTCCGCCACGACTTCGGTCTCTGACTGCGCTCAGCGTCCGCTGAGCGCGGCCAGGGCGGGGACCAGCTGAATCAGGGCGCGTCCTCGGTGCGAGGACGCGTCCTTCTCCTCGGGTGACAGCTGCGCGGCCGACCGGGTGTCTCCCTCGGGCACGAACACGGGGTCGTACCCGAATCCGCCGTCGCCGACGGGTTCACGGGCGATGCTCCCCCGCCATTCGCCCCGGACGACCGATTCTTCGCCGCCGGGCACCACGAGCGCGCACGCCGAGACGAATGCCGCTCCCCTGCGCTCGTCGGGCACATCGCCGAGCTGCGCCAGGACGAGCGCCGTGTTCGCGGGATCGTTTCCGTGCGTACCCGACCACCGCGCGGACAGGATGCCCGGCATGCCGTTGAGGGCATCCACCTCGATCCCGGAATCGTCTGCTACACAGGGCAATCCGGTTGCCGACGCGCCGTCCCGCGCTTTCGCGAGGGCATTCTCCTCGAACGTCGCACCGGTTTCGGGGGCCTCGGGGTACTCGGGCACGGCGTCGAGCCCGACCAGTTCGATTCCGTCGACACCCGCCGCCGCGAGCACGCGATGCAGTTCCCGGAGTTTCTTCGCGTTGCGGCTGGCGACCAACACCCGTGTGGTTTCCGGCACCGGTCTAACTCCCGAACTTCTTCTTCGACGTCTCCGGGACCTTCGGCTCCGGCAGCACACCGGGGTAGGGCAGTTCGAGCGCGGCCTTCTGGATCTCGAAGAGTTGCTCGCACCCGGCCAACGCCGAGTCCAGGAGTTTGTCGAGCGTGCTTCGCGGGAAGGTCGCGCCTTCACCGGTGCCCTGGATCTCGACGAGGGTGCCGGTGTCGGTGGCCACCACGTTCATGTCGACCTCGGCGCGCGAATCCTCCTCGTACGGCAGGTCGAGGCGCACCCGGCCGTCGACGACACCGACGCTCACCGCGGCGATACCGCACGAGATCGGCTGAGGGTCGGCGAGGCGGCCGGCGGCGCGGAGGTAAGTCACCGCGTCGACGAGAGCGACGTAGGCGCCGGTGATTGCGGCGGTGCGGGTTCCACCGTCGGCCTGCAGGACGTCGCAGTCGAGGGCGATGGTGTTCTCACCGATGGCGGCGAGGTCGATGCAGGCGCGGAGAGAGCGGCCGACCAACCGGCTGATCTCCTGGGTCCGCCCACCGACCTTGCCCTTGACGGACTCTCGGCCGCTGCGGGTGTGGGTGGCGGCAGGCAGCATGGCGTACTCGGCCGTCAGCCAGCCGAGTCCGGAGCCCTGACGCCAGCGGGGAACACCGTCCTCCACACTGGCCGTGCACATCACCCTGGTGTTGCCGAATTCCACCAGCACCGATCCCGCGGGATGAGTGGTGAACCCCCGGGTGATCTTGACCTCGCGGAGTTCGTCGTCCGCCCTACCGTCTTCTCGTGTGGTCACAGCGCAGAGCCTAGTCGCCCCGCTGTGGGGCGCGGGCACACGGCTTCAGACGGTGTACACGCCGCCTGCGGACACGGCGTGGACGGGGCCGGAGAATTCGGCCTTGGCCTCGGCGATGACGTCTTCACGGGACGTCCACGGCGGGATGTGGGTGAGCAGGAGTTCGGCGACACCGGCGCGGTGCGCGACCTGACCGGCCTCGGTGCCCGACAGATGGATGCCCTCGGGGCGGTCCGGGCTGTGCGTCCACGACGCCTCGGCCAGCAGCACGTCGGCATCGCGGGCCAGTTCGATCACTTCGTCGCACATCCCGGTGTCACCGCTGTAGACGAGGGTGCGTCCGGCACCGTTGGTGAGGCGGAACCCGTAGGCCTCGGGCGGGTGGTTGACTCGGCGCGCGGTGATGGTCAGGTCACCGAACGCTACCGGCTCGCCGTCCACCCAGTGATGCAGGTCGATCGTGTCGGAGATGTCGTCGATGTCGCCGCCGCACTCCGCGGATGCGACGCCGATCCGGCGCGCGGTGTCGGACGGACCGAAGACGAGTGCGCGACCCTGGGGCGGGCGCGGATGGTAGCGCCGCCAGACGAGCAGTCCCGGGAGATCCAGGCAGTGGTCTGCGTGCAGATGGCTGAGGAGGACGGAGACCTCGCCGGGATCGGCGAACCGCTGGAGCGCACCGAGGACACCGGGTCCGAAGTCGAGTACCAGCGGCGGTGTGTCCGGCGCGGTCAACAGATAACCCGATGCAGGTGAGTCAGGTCCGGAGACGCTCCCTGAACACCCCAGGACGGTAATGCGCATACCCGCCATGCTGCCACGACGACCCGTCGTGGAAAAAGCTTCCGACCGAATTGGCGCGTCGACCTCACAACCGATGGGGAACTGTGACCTGACCACGGCGATCTACCGAACTTCCGGCGCCGTTACCGTTCCCATGCCTCTTCCAGTACCCGGACTTGCGCGTCGTAGGTACCGGTGGACAGGTACTTCCATCCGCCGTCGGCGACCACGAACGCGATGTCGGCGCGCTCCCCCGCCTCGAGGGCGCACCGGGCCGCGTCGAGTGCCGCATGGAGATTCGCGCCGGTGGAGGTGCCTGCGAAGATTCCCTCGACGGCGATCAGCTCGCGGGTGCGCTGGATCGCCTCGGCGTGGCGAACCCGGAATCGCCGGGTGAGGACCGATTCGTCGTACAACTCCGGCACGAAACCCTCCTCGATGTTGCGAAGACCGCACACCAGCTCCCCGAAGCGCGGTTCCGCGGCAACGATCTCGATGTCCGCGACGTGCTCGCGGAGGAACCGGCCCGTCCCCATCAGGGTTCCCGTGGTGCCGAGGCCCGCCACGAAGTGGGTGATCTCGGGCAGATCGCACAGGATCTCCGGCCCGGTGGTCTCGTAATGCGCCATCGCGTTGGCGGGGTTGCCGTATTGGTAGAGCAGGACCCAGTCCGGATTCTCGTCCGACAGCCGCATCGCGACGGCCACGGCCTCGTTGGAACCGCCCGCGGCCGGCGAGTCGATGATCCGGGCGCCGAACATCGTGAGCAGTTGGCGGCGCTCCGCCGAGGTGTTCTCGGGCATCACGCAGATCAGCTCGTAGCCCTTCAATTTTGCGGCCATCGCCAGCGAGATACCGGTGTTGCCGCTGGTGGATTCGAGAATCGTCGCACCGGGGGTGAGCCGGCCGTCCCGCTCGGCCTGCTCGATCATACGCAGCGCCGGGCGATCCTTGATCGAGCCGGTGGGATTGTGGTCCTCGAGCTTGGCCCACAAACGCACCGGGCGGCTGCCGTTCCAGGAGGGCGACAGCCGGGGCAGGCCGACGAGAGGGGTGTTTCCGAGCGTGTCGATGTACGAGTCGAACCGTGCCACGGCAGCGATCAGCCTTCTGCGACTACGCAGCGAACGGACGGACAGTCGCCGTCGACGTCGACGGTCGGAATGGTGACAGCCATGATCTGCTCCTGTGGGTGCGGATGGGTGCGGCGACGGAGATCCGCCGCTGGCAACGCAGTCGGCGACACGGTGCGTGCGGACCCGCGAGTTCGAACCACACCAACCGGCCCCCGTGATGCCACTGTCGGCAGCTCCGAGCTACGCGGTTCCTACGGTGCCCGGATCTCGCGAGGAGCCTACCAGCAGGCCGTTCGGCCAGCCGTCCGTTGCGGAGTACACGCCGGTAGACCGCATATTCGTCGCCTGGAGACGATCAGCCGAACGACTGCGGCCCCACCGCTTTCTGCGTGCGCTGCTTCCTCGCATCCGAGGAGAGCAGCCAAGCTGCGACGACCCCGCCCATGGCTCCGAACAGATGCCCCTGCCAGGACACGCCCGGCGCGCTCGGCAGCACTCCCCACAGCAAGCTGCCGTAGACGACGAACACGACCAGACCGACGAGGATCTGGCCGATGCTGCGGGCGAATATTCCCCGGACCAGCAGGTACGCGAGCCAGCCGAAGATCAGGACCGAGGCGCCGATGTGGTTGGAGTAGGACCCGCCGGTCAGCCACGTGCCGAGACCTCCGACGACCCAGACGATCCCGGTGGCCGCGAGACCGCGGGCGATGCCCGACAGCAGCACGAGGAACCCGAGGACGAGCAGCGGGACGGTGTTCGCGAACAAGTGCGCCCAATCGTCGTGTAGCACCGGGGCGAACAGGATCCCCCACAATCCGTCGATCGACCGCGGTTCCACACCGTTCCGCTCGAGCCGCTCGCCGGACAGGACGTCGACGATCTCGATGACGTACAGCAGCATGGTGAAGCCGCCGACGAGGATCGCCGACTGCAGCCACAGCGGCCTCGACTTCGGCGACGGCGTCGTGCCGCCCCGCGGTACCGGCGACCCGAAACGTGAGGAGTCGAACGAAGAAGTCATGATCTGCGCACCGCCGTCGTCATGCCCACAACTGTCCTTCCAGTGCTTCTTCCGCTTCCTCGACCGTACCGCCGTACGCGCCGGTCGACAGATACTTCCATCCGCCGTCCGCGACGATGAACGCGATGTTCGCCGTGCGTTCGGCCTTGACCGCTTTGCGCGCCACTCCCAGCGCGGCGTGGAGGATCGCGCCGGTCGAGATGCCGGCGAAGATGCCTTCGTTGTCGATCAGCTGCCGGGTCCGGCGGACCGCGTCGGCGGGGCCCACCGAGAACCGCGAGGTGAGGACGGACTCGTCGTACAACTCGGGAACGAAGCCTTCGTCGATGTTGCGGAGGCCGTAGACGAGTTCCCCGTATCGCGGTTCGGCGGCCACTATCTCGATCCCGTGGACGTGTTCGCGCAGATACCGGCCGACGCCCATCAGGGTTCCGGTGGTGCCGAGACCGGCCACGAAGTGGGTGATCTCGGGGAGGTCGCGCAGGATCTCGGGGCCGGTGGTCTCGTAGTGTGCCAGCGCGTTCGCGGGATTGCCGTACTGGTAGAGCATCACCCAGTCGGGATGCTCCGCGGACAATCCCTTGGCCACCGCGACAGCCTGATTCGAGCCGCCACGAGCCGGTGAGTCGATGATCTCCGCTCCGAACATCGTCAGCAGTTGCCGGCGTTCCACGGACGTGTTCTCGGGCATGACGCAGATCAGCCGGTAGCCCTTGAGTTTCGCGGCCATCGCCAGCGAGATCCCGGTGTTCCCGCTGGTCGGTTCCAGGATCGTCGCGCCCGGTGTCAAGGTGCCGTCGTTCTCGGCCTGTTCGATCATGCGAAGCGCGGGCCGGTCCTTCACCGAACCGGTGGGGTTGCGGTCCTCGAGCTTCGCCCACAACCGGACCGGTGACGTGCCGTTCCAGTCCGGCGACAATCGGGGCAGCCCGACGAGGGGGGTGTCACCGAGGGTGTCGATCAGCGAATCGAACCGCGCCACGCCGCGATCAGCCTCCCGCGACGGCGGGCAGGATCGTCACCGAATCTCCGTCCGCCACTTCGGTGTCGAGTCCACCCGAGAACCGGACGTCCTCGTCGTTGACGTAGACGTTGACGAAGCGGTGCAGGCGACCGTCGTTGATCAGGCGGTCCTTGATCCCGCCGTAGTGGCCGTCGAGGTCGTCGATGACGGCGGAGAGTGTGGGACCTGTTGCCTCCACTCGCTTTTCGCCGCCGGTGTGGGTACGCAGGATGGTGGGGATCGAAACTGTGACAGCCATGGCCGGCTCCTCGGGGTGTGGGGTGTCTTCCTGCCGCGGGCCCGTCGCGTGGGACGGCACCGTCACTTGTCGGGAACGTCGGCCACGGAGGTGTGGGCGAATTTGTAGCTCTGGACCACGTCGACGGGTTCCTCGGTGACGACGCCGTCGACGATGCGGTAGCTGCGCAGTTCGTGGGTGTCGGGGTCGCGGGTGGAGATCAGCACGTAGTGGGCCTCCGGTTCGGACGCGAACGAGATGTCGGTCCGACTGGGGTATGCCTCGGTGGCGGTGTGCGAGTGGTAGATCACGACGGGCACCTCGTCCGCGTCGTCCATCGCCCGCCAGACCTTCAGTTGCTCACCCGAGTCGAATCGGTAGAACGTCGGTGAGCGCTCGGCGTTGATCATCGGGATGTGCCGTTCGGGACGGTCGGAGCCCTCGGGACCGGCGATGACCCCACACGCCTCGTCCGGATGGTCGGCGCGCGCGTGCGCCACCATCGCTTCGACGAAGTCCGATCGAATCACCAGCACGTCATCCACCTCCGTGAGCGCCATCCTAGGTGCGGACCGTCGAGTCGGCCACCGGCCGTCAGGAACGGCAGCATGTCAGGACCGCAGTGCGGAGGGGAACAGTTCACGGTAGGTGGGAATTCCCGCGACGGAGGTGGCGCTGAGGACGGCGTCGACGACGGCTTTCTCCACCACTTCGGCGGCCGCTGTGCAGACGGCGTCGACGACGGGCAGATCGGGCGGGAAACTGTCGGGCACTCCGGCCGGGTGGTGAACCGGGTGGATGCCGGTGGAGAGCGCGAAGATGGTGTCACCGTCGAGCGGCGAATGCGCCGGACGGACGGCGCGGGCGAGCCCGTCGTGTCCCGCGACCGCGACGCGGCGCATCGCGGCCTTGCCGAGGGCCGCGTCGGTCGCGACGACTCCGATCGTGGTGTTGAGCACCGTGCTCTTGTCGACCAGGGCGCACGCCGCCGACAACTCGGCGGCGACCGGGGGCCGGAGTCCGAAAGCGGCTGCGCCGACGGTGGCGACGCCCCACGGCAACCCCGTCGCGGGGTCGAACACGGTGCCGACGGGATTGGCCACCATCAGCGCGGACACCGTGATGCCCTTCGCCGGTCCGTCCGTGACGACGACGCTCGCCGTCCCGACTCCGCCTTTGAGCGCGCCGGCGCGGGCCCCCACCCCGGCACCCACCGAGCCAGAGGCGACGGCGTGCGACGCAGAATCCGCTGCCCGATAACCGAATTCGGCGGTGGGACGGATGCGCCAGTCGCCGACCGGGAGGTCGAAGATCACGGCGCCGGGGACGATGGGAACCACCTGTCCGGGCTCCCCCATCGCGATTCCGTGACCGTGCTCCTCGAGCCAGCGCATGACGCCGTCGGCCGCGGCGAGTCCGTACGCGCTGCCGCCGGTCAGGACAATCGCATGCACTTTCTGGACGCTGTGGCTGGGGTCGAGGAGGTCGGTTTCCCGGGTTCCCGGCCCGCCGCCGCGGACGTCGACGGCAGCGGTCGCACCGTGCGGTGCGAGGACCACCGTGCATCCGGTGGCGGCGCCGCTGCCGAGGGTCGCGCCCGTGTCGAGTTCGTGGTGGTGCCCGACGCTCAGTCCCACCACGTCGACAAGTGAATCGGTGCGGCCCGGCGTCGTGGCGGTCACGGCGCGAGCGCCTGAACCAGCGAGTCCTGCATCCAGGTCAGCCAGTGGTAGATGTCGAGGTGCGGTGCACGGGGATCGGCGGGGTCGAGTTCGTCGGGGGTGTCGGCGTCGATGCCGAGATTGGTCCCGAGCGCCAGCCGGATGTCGTTGAGTCCGCTGAGCCAGGCGTCGGCCTGCTCCGGGGTGAGCAGCACCTTGCCGCCGTTCTGCGGCACGGTGTGGAGGATGACGGAGCCGGCCGCCAGTTTGGCGTCGATGATCTCCGGTTCGTGGAGTCCGCGGAGCGCGCCGTTGATATCGGCTTTCGATTCGGCCCGGATCTCCTCGTCGTCGGGTGCGTCCAGGTCGGGCCGGTGGAAGTCGGGCAGCAACCGGGCGAGGACTTCCTCGTCGGGTGCGGTCGTGTTGCCGGTGCGCATCCCGGTGAGTGCGGCGAGTTCGTCCTCCGGCGCGGACGCGGCCCGCTCTTCGAGGAGCCCGAGGACGGAGGCGACCAGTGATCGCAGGACCGTGGCCTCGTGCGCGTCCATCTCCGACCGCAGCTTCACGCCGCCGAGCGAGTTCTTCCTGCTCCACATCCGCACGTCGTGTACCGAGTTCCTTACTGTCCGAACGGAAAGTTAGCTGCCGTCGCGCTGCATCGTGGCCCACAGACCCGCCGCGTGCAGCTTGCGTACATCGTTTTCGACCTTGTCCCGGGAGCCGCTCGACACGACGGCCTTCCCTTCGGAATGCACCTGCATCATCAGTTCCGTGGCCTTGGCTTTGCTGTAGCCGAAGAGCTTCTGGAATATGTAGGTGACGTAGTGCATCAAATTCACCGGATCGTCCCACACGACGGTGACCCAGGGCCGATCATTGGCCTCGTCGACCTCGACGACCTCCGCCTCCGCAGGGGTGACCTGCGGCGATGCCGGCATGGCATCCACAAGTGAAGCTGTCGTCGAGCGATGGGCCATGCCACCAGGGTACGACGCTCCTCCATCGGACGACACCGCGGCTTACAGTGGCCGGGTGTCCAGAGACAGCACCGCCTTGTTCACCGACCAGTACGAGTTGACGATGCTGTCGGCGGCCCTCGCCGACGGTTCCGCGCACCGGCGCTGCAGTTTCGAGGTGTTCGCCCGGCGCCTCCCCGACGGCCGCCGCTACGGAGTGGTCGCCGGCACCGCCCGTCTGGTGTCCGCGCTGTCGGAATTCCGGTTCGGCGAGCCGGAGCTCGAGATCGTCTCCCGCTTCCTCGACGACCGGACCGTCGAGTGGCTTCGCGACTACCGCTTCGGCGGTGATATCGACGGATACCGCGAGGGCGACTTCTATTTCCCCGGTTCCCCGATCCTGTCGGTCCGCGGAACGTTCGCCGAATGCGTCCTGCTGGAGACGCTGAGCCTGTCGATCCTCAACCACGACAGCGCGATCGCGTCCGCCGTCGCGCGCATGGTCAGCGCCGCCGACGGGCGGCCCATGATCGAGATGGGCTCGCGGCGCACCCACGAGGAATCCGCGGTGGCGGCGTCCCGCGCCGCCTACCTGGCGGGTTTCACGGCCACGTCGAATCTGGAGGCGGTCCGCAGGCACGGGGTCCCCGGGGCCGGCACCAGCGCACACGCGTTCACGTTGCTGCACTCCACTCCGGACGGGCCGGACGAGGCCGCGGCGTTCCGCGCGCAGGTCGAGGCGCTGGGAGTGGGCACCACTCTGCTCGTCGACACTTACGACATCACCGAGGGTGTCAGGACCGCCGTGGAAGTCGCGGGCACCGGACTCGGCGGTGTGCGGATCGACTCCGGCGATCTGGGTGTTCTGGCCCGGCAGGTCCGCAGGCAACTCGACGACCTCGGTGCGACCGGGACGAAGATCGTCGTCTCGGGGGATCTCGACGAATACGCCATCGCCGCACTGCGCGCCGAGCCGGTCGACGTGTACGGGGTCGGCACGTCCGTCGTCGTCGGGTCCGGTGCGCCCACCGCCGGTATGGTCTACAAACTCGTCGAGGTCGACGGCATCCCGGTCGAGAAGCGCAGCAGCAACAAGGCGTCGCGGGGCGGCACGAAGCGCGCGGTGCGGTTCGCCCGCGACACGGGCACTCTGGTGGAGGAGGTCGTGTACTCGGCGCATGCGGACGCACCCGGCGCCGCCGGGCTCGAGGCGCGGGAACTGCTGGTCCCGTTGGTGCGAGCCGGTGAGACGGTCTGCAACGCGACTACCCTGGAGGACAGCAGGTCCCTCCTCGCCGCGGGTCTCGTCAGCCTGCCGTGGGAGGGGCTGAAGCTCTCCCGCGGCGAACCGGCGGTTCCGGTGCGGTTCGCCGAACCCGAGCCAAGGAGGGCGTGATGACCGCCATCCGTACCCGGCGGGCTCTGCTCGTCGTCGACGTTCAGAACGATTTCTGCGAGGGCGGCTCGCTCGCCGTGAACGGCGGTTCCGCGGTCGCGGCCGCGATCAGCCGCTTCCTGGCCTCCAATCCGTACGACGCCGTCGCCGCGACCATCGACCACCACATCGATCCGGGCAGGCACTTCTCGGCCGAACCGGACTATGTGGACACGTGGCCGGTGCACTGCAAATCGGGAACGCCCGGCGCCGACTTCCACCCGGACCTCGACCTGAGCGGCATCGAAGCGGTCTTCTCCAAGGGCGAGTTCTCGGCGGCCTACTCGGGCTTCGAGGGTACGGATCCCGACGGCCGGAGCCTGGAGAAATGGCTGCGCGCGGGCGGGGTCACCGACGTCGACATCGTCGGGATCGCCACCGACCACTGCGTGGTGGCGACAGCACTCGACGCCGTGGCGGCGGGGTTCCCGACCCGGGTACTGCTGCCCCTCACCGCGGGCGTGTCCCCCGCGACCGTCGAGGCCGCGCTCGACCGGATGCGGGCCGCCGGGGTGTGCCTCGTCGGCCGCGACCCGGACGCCCCCTCGGACCGCGTGGCGATTTCTGACGTAGGTCCCGAGTAACCTGCTCGGGTGCCTGAAAACCTCCCCAACGTCCCCGAGCTGTTGCGCACGGCGGTGCGGTCGCTGGGCGGCGCCGAACGGTCGAACCAGCTCACCATGGCCTCCGCCGTCGCCCATTCGATCGACACCGGGGAGCATCTGGCCGTCCAGGCCGGAACGGGCACCGGCAAGTCGCTCGCCTACCTGGTGCCGAGCGTCCGGCACGCGGTGCAGAGCGGCAAGACGGTCATCGTCTCGACGGCCACCATCGCGCTGCAGCGTCAGCTGATCGACCGGGACATGCCGCGACTCGCGGACGCGCTCGAGGGTTCCCTCGGCCGCAGACCGCACTTCGCGATCCTCAAGGGCCGCAACAACTATCTGTGCATGAACAAGATCCACACCGGGTCGGCGGAAGAACCTCCGGCCGACGAGTTGTTCGACCCGTTCGCCGTGTCGCGACTGGGCCGGGAGGTCCAGCGCCTCACCGAGTGGTCGTCGGACACCGAGACCGGTGACCGCGACGACCTGGTCCCCGGGGTCAGCGACAAGGCGTGGCGCCAGGTCAGCGTCACCGCCCGCGAGTGCCTCGGCAAGTCCCGCTGCCCGGTCGGCGAGGACTGCTTCGCGGAGCGCGCCCGCTCGGAGGCCTCCCAGGTCGACGTCGTGGTCACCAACCATGCTCTCCTCGCGATCGACGCCATCACCGGAATCGCGATCCTTCCGGAGCACGACGTCGTGGTCATCGACGAGGCGCACGAACTGGTCGACCGCGTCACCAACGTCGCGACCGCGGAGTTGGCGGCGTCGACGATCAGTGCGGCGGCGCGGCGCTGCGCGAAACTCGTCGAGGAGCAGGACGCCGACCGGCTCGAGGCGGCGGGCGAGGGCTGGGCCGCGCTGCTCGAGGAGTTGCGGCCGGAACGGTGGGAGGCGCTGCCGCCCGGCGCGGCCCCGGCGCTCGCCGCTGTCCGCGATGCCGCCTGGTCGCTGCGCACCGCCATCGGCCCGTCCCGCCCCGGCATGGCGGCCAGCGACCCGGAGGCCGCCGCGGCACGCAACACCGCACTCGCGTCGGTCGAGGAGGTGCACGACAGCGCCGTCCGCGTGCTCAGCGCGTTCGACGAACCGGATCCGGCCAAACGCCACGACGTGGTGTGGCTGGCCGCCGACGACAACCGCGGTTCGATCCGCCGAGTGGTGCGGATGGCGCCGCTGTCGGTGGGCGGGCTGCTGCGGTCCCGGCTGTTCGCCGAATCGACGGTGGTCCTGACGTCCGCCACGCTGACCGTCGGCGGCTCCTTCGACGGCCTGGCCGTCAACTGGGGGCTTCCCGCCGAGTCGTCGGTCGTGATCGATCCGGCGATGGCCACCGGATCCGAGGCGCCGTCCGACGCAGGCACGATCAAGTGGAACGCCCTCGATGTGGGATCGCCGTTCGACCACAGCCGCGCCGGCATCATCTACATCGCGAAGCATCTTCCGCCGCCGGGACGGGACGGCCTCTCCCCCACGTATCTCGACGAGATCGCCGAACTCGTCGAGGCGGCGGGCGGCCGCACCCTGGGATTGTTCTCGTCGATGCGGGCCGCCAAGGCCGCGTCCGAAGCCATGCGCGACCGGCTCGACAGCCCGATCCTGTGCCAGGGCGACGATTCGACGGGTGCCCTCGTCCGGGCGTTCGCCGGCGACGAGCCGACGTCGCTGTTCGGCACGCTGTCGCTGTGGCAGGGGGTCGACGTGCCGGGCCCGTCGCTGAGCCTGGTGATCCTCGACCGCATCCCGTTCCCGCGCCCCGACGACCCCCTGCTGGTCGCCCGGCAGAAGGCCGTCGAGTCGCGCGGCGGCAACGGATTCCTTTCGGTCGCAGCCAATCACGCGGCACTGCTGCTGGCGCAGGGTGTCGGACGACTGCTCCGCAGCGTCGACGACAAGGGGGTGGTGGCCGTCCTCGATCCGCGGCTCGCCACCGCCCGTTACGCCGGGTACCTGCGGGCGTCTCTGCCCCCGTTCTGGGAGACGTCCGATCCGGAAGTCGTGCGTAAGGCACTCGGCCGGATCCGCGACTCGCGTCCCTGAACCCCGGTCGCGCCGGCCTGAACCACTGTCGTGCACTGAGTCGGACACCGGGATGGTCCGCACCTATGCTCGACCGATGGACCTTGCGATCTCAGTCCGCGGACTCACCAAGAAGTTCGGCGAAGTCGTCGCCCTCGACGGCCTCGATCTGGAGGTGAAGCCGGGTGAGGTGCACGGATTCCTCGGCCCCAACGGCTCGGGTAAGTCCACGACCATCCGGGTTCTTCTCGGTCTCCTGCGCGCCGACGGCGGTTCCGCGTCCGTTCTCGGTTCCGATCCCTGGCGGAATTCCGTTCCCCTGCATCGGCGACTCGCCTACGTTCCGGGAGAAGTGAATCTGTGGCCGACACTGTCCGGTGGGGAGGCGATCGACCTTCTCGGGCGCCTGCGCGGCGGACTCGATCCGGCGCGGCGCGCCGCGCTGATCGAACGGTTCGAACTCGATCCCACCCGCAAGGGCCGCACGTATTCGAAGGACAACCGGCAGAAGGTCGCCCTGGTGGCGGCGCTGGCCGCCGACACCGAACTCCTCATCCTCGACGAACCGACATCGGGCCTGGACCCGTTGATGGAGGCCGTGTTTCAGGAGTGCATCACCGAATTCGCGCGCGGCGGACGCACCGTCCTGTTGTCCAGCCATATCCTCTCCGAGGTCGACACGCTGTGCCACGCCGTCACGATCATTCGCGCGGGTAGGACGGTGCAGGCGGGAACGCTGTCCGAACTGCGTCATTTCACCCGCACCACGGTGACGGCCACCACCCGAATCCGCCCCAACCCCATCGCGAACGTCCCCGGCGTGCACAACCTGCAGAAGGGTGACGACGCGAACACCGTGACGTTCGACGTCGACTCCGACCAGATCGACCCGGTCATGACCACACTGACCGGGCTGGGCATCGTCTCGATCACCGCCAATCCGCCGACGCTCGAAGACCTGTTCCTCCGCGAGTACCGCGACGAGGTCGAGGCGCTCGGGATCGGACGGTCGCAGTGAGTCAATTGAGCGGAACGGGTGTGCTCGCCGAACTGGCGGTGCGCACCGACCGGGTCCGGATCCCCGTGTGGACGGTCGCGGTCGCGGGACTGACCGTGCTGCTCGCGTCGAGTTACACCACGATCTACCCGACTGCCCAATCCCGTCAGGCCCGTGCCGAACTCATCTCGTCGCCGGCCGCCACCGCGCTCGCCGGTCCGGGGTACGGCCTCGACGACTACACGCTGGGCGCGATGGTGGCCAACGAGATAGCCGGCATGACGATGGTGGCGGTGGCGGTCATGTCGGTGCTGCTGGTGACGCGGCACCTGCGGACGGAGGAGGAGACCGGGCGCACGGAGTTGGTGCGCGCCGGCGTCGTCGGTCGGTACGCGGGCATCACGGCGGGACTGATCTCCGCGGCGCTCGCCAACGTGTTCGTCGCGCTTCTGCTCGTCATCGGGTTGCTCGCCGTGGGTCTGCCTCCGGCGGGTTCGCTGAACATGTCCGTCGGTGTGCTGGTGGTGGGTCTGGTGTTCACGGCGCTGTCGGCGTTGGCGTCCCAGTTCACCGAACACGCTCGCACCGCGAGCGGGGCCGGGATCTGCGCGGTCACCGTCGCGTACCTGCTGCGCGCCGTGGGCGACGTGCAGCAGGGTCACAGCGGGAGCCTGCTGACGTGGGTGTCGCCGATCGGCTGGTCGCAGGCCACCCGCGCGTACGTCGACGAACGCTGGTGGCCGTTGCTGATCGGCCTCGTCGCGGCGGCCCTGACCGTGCTGGGCGCGTATGCCGCCACCGATCGCCGGGACGTCGGGGCGGGGCTCCTCCCGCCTCGGGGTGGGCGCGCCGAGGCGACCGCGCGCCTGAACGGTGTCGCCGCGCTGGCGACGCGTCAGCAACGCGGACAGATTCTGGCCTGGGGTGTCGGCGTGTTCGCGCTGTCGCTGCCCATCGGTTCCCTCGGCCGGCAGATCGGCGATTTCATCGACCAGGATCCCGATCTCGCGCAGCTGTTACCGGGCGGCGCCGCCGCGGCGGCCGACGGCGCGTTCGCCCTGTACCTGGTGTTCCTGGTGGTGATGGCCGCGATGTACGCCGTCGGGGCCGTCACCTCCATCCGCTCGGAGGAGTCGTCCGGTCGCGCCGAGGAGGCGCTGGCCACTCCCGTGTCGCGGGCGCGGTGGCTGGGCGGCCAGCTGGCGGTGACCGCCGCGGCGGCCGTGGCCATCGCGGCGGCGGCGGGGATCGGCATGGGGATCACCGCCGCGTTCACACTCTCCGACGCGGGCGCTGTCGGTCGGCTGCTCGGTGCGGCACTGAACACCGTGCCTGCGCTTCTCCTGATCGTCGGATTGTGTGCGGCCGTGTACGGCATCGTCCCCCGCATGCTGCCGGTGCTGTGGGCCTACCTGGGCTATGTGCTCGTCGCCGGGATGTTCGGGGAAGTGCTCCCGGTCTGGTTCGGGATGCTGTCCCCGTTCCACTACACGCCCGCCCTGCCGGCCGAGAGTTTCTCGGCGCCTCCCCTCGTCGTTGTGCTGATTCTCGCGGCGGTTCTGTTTCTCGCCGGAATCACGGGATTCCGCCGACGGGACGTGGGCCGCTGAGCTGTCGGCGGGTCTGCCGATTCGCGTGAGAAGCGGACCTTGCGGTTTCTACCGTGGCGAGACACCGCAGGGCGGCGCAGAGTCGTGCGGCCGGGGCGATCGGATCGCTGAACGACGGAGTCGAGGTCGAGATGCACGGGGTCGCGACGCGTCTGATCGCCTGGCCCGGAACGGGTTTCCAGACGCAAAGCGTGCACGTGCTCACCCTGGAACCGGGCCGGGAGATGGACATGCACGCGTACGGTCTCGCCGAGAGCCGATCCTCGCGCTCCAGGGTGAGGGTGAGGTGTTCGTCCGGAATCACTGGGCGCGATTCCGACCGGGCGACATGGGGTTCTTCCCGCCGCCGGTCGAGCACGCGGTCAGCGCGGCACCGGAATCACTGCCGGGTCCGTCGCAGCTCGCCTTCCACGACTGCGATCCCGCCGTCCGCGTGTTCTGCGGCGCGAAGATCGACGTGATCGACGCCCCACCCATCCCGCGTCGGACGAATGCGTGGTCCTGTGGGACGGCGCCGCCCGCGCCTGGTAGCAGGGCAGGCTGGCACGACGTGGAGCTGTTCGACGTCGTCTTCGCACCCTGCGGGGTGGAACACGGAACCAGCTCGGTGACCGGTGAGGCGCTGTGGGGAGGGTTCGCCGCCCCACCCCAACTCGACCTCTACACGCGCACCCCGTACTACAACCCGCCCGGCACGTTCGCCGAGGTCCCCCTTCGGCCGACTCGACGCGTAGCACCGGTCAGGGGTGCGGCACAGCCACCAGACCCAGCTCCGACGGATCGACGAGCAACCGGTGGTGCGGGAGGACCCGCACCGTGTATCCGACCGACCCGGACAGCGGCAGCGCCAGGTCCGCGGCGAACAACTCCCCCGACTCGTCGGACGACAGGTGCGTCATCGGGAGGGTGATGATGTCGGTGAGTTCCTCGTCCGGACCGGCCTTTCCGATGACGGCTTGCACGGTGACGTCCTCGACGGAGAGCTCACCGAGGCGGATGCGGGCGCGGAGTGCCAGATTCGCTCCGATCTCGGGGGTGTCGGGCAATCCCGCGCCGTCGACCTGCAGGACCGCCACCGCCGGCCAGGCTGCCTCGACCCGGCGACGGAACCGGGCCAGCTCGCGGGCGCCGGCGAAGTTGTCGGCTGCCACCGTCCGGGCCGATTCGGCGGCGGGCGCGTAGTACTGGACGGCGTAGTCGCGCACCATCCGCGACGCGAGCACCTTGGGACCGAGATTCTGCAGGGTGTGACGGACCATCTCCACCCAGCGCACCGGCAGGCCGTCCGCGCGGTCGTAGAACCGGGGCAGGACGGCCCGCTCGAGCAGTTCGTACAGCGCGCTGGCCTCGAGGTCGTCCCGCCGTGTCTCGTCGACGACGCCGTCCGCGGTGGGGATGGCCCAGCCGTTCTCGCCGTCGAACATCTCGTCCCACCACCCGTCCCGGATCGACAGGTTCAGTCCGCCGTTGAGGGCCGATTTCATCCCGGACGTTCCGCAGGCCTCGAGCGGTCGCAGCGGGTTGTTGAGCCACACGTCGCAGCCCCAGTACAGGTAGCGGGCCATCGACATGTCGTAGTCGGGAAGGAACGTGATCCGGTGCCGGACGTCGGCGGCGTCGGCGAACCGCACCACCTGCTGGATGAGGGCCTTTCCGCCGTCGTCCGCAGGATGACTCTTCCCCGCGACCACCAGCTGCACCGGACGCTCCTCGTCGAGGAGGAGTGCCTTCAGCCGAGCGGGGTCGCGCAGCATCAGCGTCAGTCTCTTGTAGGTGGGCACCCGGCGGGCGAAGCCGACGGTGAGAACGTTCGGGTCGAACACCTCGTCCGTCCAGCCGAGCTCGGCCGACGTGGCGCCGCGTTCGATCCAGGACGCGCGCACCCGTCGGCGCACCTCCTCCACCAGCTTCCCGCGCAGGGCGTTGCGGGTGGACCACAGTTCCTCGGCGGACAGATCCTGCAGCCGCTCCCAGCCGCGGGCCTCCTCCACCAGTTCGGGGCCCAGAATGCGGGTCGCCAGATCGATCCACTCCGGTGCGGCCCAAGTGGGCGCGTGGACGCCGTTGGTCACCGAGCCGATCGGCACCTCGTCGGCGTCGAATCCCGGCCACAGCGACTGGAACATCTCGCGGCTGACGATGCCGTGCAACTTGGACACACCGTTGGCGCGCTGCCCGAGTCGCAGGCCCATGTGGGCCATGTTGAACACCGCCGGATCCTGCTCGCGCCCGAGCCCGAGGATCCGGTCGATCGTCAGACCCGGCAGCAGCGAGGATTCGTTCACGGCGTTGTCGCCGCCGAAGTAGTGCCGGACGAGGTCGGCAGGGAACCTGTCGATTCCGGCGGGCACCGGGGTGTGGGTCGTGAACACAGTGCCGGCGCGGACCGTGGCCAGCGCCTCGTCGAAGTCGAGGCCGCCCGCGGTGACCAGTTCCCGTATCCGCTCGATGCCGAGGAACCCGGCGTGTCCCTCGTTCATGTGGAAGACGACGGGGTCGGGCAGGCCGTAGGCATGGGTGTAGGCGCGCACGGCCCGCACGCCACCGATGCCGGCGAGGATCTCCTGCTTGATGCGATGGTCCTGGTCGCCGCCGTACAGGCGATCGGTGACGCCCCGCATCTCGGCGTCGTTCTCGGCGATGTCGGAGTCGAGCAGCAGCAGCGGGACCCGCCCCACCTGTGCGATCCAGACCCGGGCGCGCAGAACGCGGCCGCCGGGGACCGCGACGTGGACGAGCACGGGCGCACCGTCGGACGAGGACGGCCCGGACTCGGTGAGCAGCCGCAGCGGCAGACCCTGCGGGTCGTGGGGCGGGTAGTGCTCGGCCTGCCAGCCGTCCGCGGTCAGCGACTGCCGGAAGTATCCCGAGCGGTACAACAGCCCGACGCCGATCAGCGGCAGGCCCAGATCGGAGGCAGCCTTCAGGTGGTCGCCTGCGAGGATTCCGAGACCGCCGGAGTAGTTGGGTAGCACTTCGCTGACACCGAACTCCATTGAGAAATAGGCGATCCCACCGTCCAGCGTGACTCCCTTGGCCTGCTGGTTCTGGTACCAGCGGGGCCTCGACAGGTAGTCGTCGAGATCGGCCGCCGCAGCATCGAGCCGCGCAAGGAACGAGACGTCCTCGGCCAGTTCGTCCAGGCGGGCGGGATCGACCTCCCCGAGCATCCGGACCGGGTCGAACTGCACCTGCCGCCACAGGTCCTCGTCGAGCAATCCGAACAACTCCTGCGTGGCCGGATGCCACGACCAGCGGAGATTGGTGGACAGCGGACCGAGGGCAGCGAGCCGCTCCGGAAGGTGGGCTCGGACAGTGAACCGACGCAAGGCTTTCACCTCGCGAACGATAACGCACCACGAGCACCCCTGCCTGCGTGTCGGGGCGGGTCGGCGCCATATCTCCAATACGGACAGGAACCGGCCTACTCCATTACGGTTGAACCGGCGGCCCAGCCCACGAGCCGCCGGCAACTTTCGGCTATGGAACGGAGCCCAGCGTGACAGGTCGACTCGGTATCGACGACGTGGAACCGAACATCGGGTGCGGTCGGTATCCCGCCAAGGCCGTTGTGGGTGAGGTGTTTCCCGTCCGGGCAACCGTGTGGCGCGAAGGTCACGACGCCGTGGCCGCCACGCTCGCGGTACGGGGTCCGCGCAGCGCCGCATCCGGTGGCTCCGCGACGTTCCGTATCCCCATGACCGGCGGTCCGATGCCCGATACCGTCGACGGCTCCTTCACACCTACCGGCGAAGGCCTCTGGACGTTCCGGATCGAGGCGTGGAGCGATCCGGTCACCACGTGGAAACACGCGGTCGAGGCCAAGCTGTCGGTAGGTCAGGGTGCGGCGGAACTGGCCAACGACCTCGAGATCGGTGCGCGGCTGTTCGAGCGTGCCGCGAAGGGCGTCCCGCGCGCCGACCGCTCCCGGCTGACCGGAGTCGCGGCGTCGCTGCGTTCCGACCGCCACCTGTCCGAACGGGTGGCGCCGGCATTCGGGTCGGACGTCACCGAACTGCTGCGTGCGCATCCGCTGCGCGACCTCGTCACGAAGAGCGAACCGCACACGGTGCTCGTCGACCGCACCCGCGCGCTGTTCGGCTCGTGGTACGAGTTCTTCCCGCGCTCCACCGGCGGCTGGGACGAGAACGGACGGCCCCGCCACGGCACGTTCGCCACCGCCGCGGCCGCGCTCCCCCGGATCGCGTCGATGGGATTCGACGTCGTCTACCTCCCGCCCATCCATCCGGTGGGCAAGATCAACCGGAAGGGCCCCAACAACACGCTGACCCCGGCGCCCGAGGACGTCGGTTCGCCGTGGGCCATCGGCTCGGACGAGGGCGGCCACGACGCCATCCATCCGCAGCTCGGGACGATGCGCGATTTCAAGGCCTTTGTCGCCGCCGCCGGGAAGTTGCACATGGAGGTGGCCATCGACCTGGCGCTGCAGGCCGCACCGGACCATCCGTGGGCGAAAAAGCACCCCGAATGGTTCACCGTGCTTCCCGACGGCACCATCGCCTACGCCGAGAATCCGCCGAAGAAGTACCAGGACATCTATCCGGTCAACTTCGACGACGACCGGGACGGCATCTACGCGGAGGTGCTGCGGGTGGTGCGGCACTGGGTGGCGGCGGGCGTCAAGATCTTCCGGGTCGACAACCCGCACACCAAGCCGCCGGACTTCTGGGAGTGGCTGATCGCGGAGGTCAAGAAGTCGGATCCGGACGTCCTGTTCCTGTCCGAGGCCTTCACCCGTCCCGCGCGGTTGTACGGTCTCGCCCGGCGCGGGTTCACGCAGTCGTACACGTATTTCACGTGGCGCACAGCCAAGTGGGAGCTGATTGAGTTCGGCAAGGAGATCGCGGCGAAGGCCGACGAGGCGCGCCCCAACCTCTTCGTCAACACCCCGGACATCCTGCACGAGAGCCTGCAGAACGGCGGTCCGGGCATGTTCGCGCTGCGCGCCGCGCTGGCGGCGACGCTGTCTCCCACGTGGGGGGTGTATTCGGGGTACGAACTGTACGAACATGTTCCGGTGCGACCGGGAAGTGAGGAGTACCTCGACTCGGAGAAGTATCAGTTACGTCCCCGCGATTTCGAAGGGGCGGCCGCACGCGGCGAGTCCCTCGAACCGTGGATCACCGCGCTCAACCGGATCCGCAGGCAGCATCCGGCGTTGCAGCAGCTGCGCAACATCCATTTCCATCACGTCGACAACGACGCCCTGATCGCCTATTCCAAATTCGACCCCACCACCGGGGATGCGGTGCTGACGGTGATCAACCTCAACCCGTACGGCGCCGAGCAGGGCAACGTGTGGCTCGACATGCCTGCGCTCGGGCGCGACTGGCACGATCACCTGACCGTGCTCGACGAGGTCACCGGCGAGCAGTACCACTGGGGCCAGGCCAACTTCGTGCGCCTCGAACCGTGGCGCTCCGTGGCCCATATCCTGGCATTACCGTCGATCCCCTATCCGGCCAGAACGAAGCTGGCCTACCGCGGAGGTACAGAGTGACCGTCGAACCGCCTGCCGCCATCGCACCCGACGCCGCCGACCTCGACCTGCTGGCCCGCGGGGAGCACCACGACCCCCACTCGATCCTCGGGGCGCACCCGCACCCCGAGGGCACGGTCATCCGCGCACTGCGGCCGTACGCCGAGGCCGTCGACGCCGTCATCGGGGGAACGAGCTTCTCGCTGGAACATCTCGCGCACGGGGTGTGGGGAACCCTCGTCCCGTACCGGGACCTGATGGACTACCGGCTGTCGACGACGTGGCCGGGTGGTCACAACGACGTCTCCGCCGACGGGTACCGGTTCCTGCCCACCCTCGGCGAGCTCGACCTGCACCTGTTCGGCGAGGGCAGGCACGAGCGACTGTGGGAGATCCTCGGCGCACACCGCCGTCGCTACGACACCCCCGACGGCACCGTCATCGGCACGTCGTTCGCCGTGTGGGCTCCCAATGCCCGCGGGGTGAGTGTGATCGGCGATTTCGACGGGTGGAGTGGCCGCAACTTCCCGATGCGCGTGCTCGGATCGACCGGGGTGTGGGAACTGTTCATCCCCGGCATCGAGGTCGGCGAGTTGTACAAGTTCCGGGTTCACGGGCCCGACGGCAGTGTGCGCGACAAGGCCGATCCGATGGCCTTCGCGACCGAGGTGCCGCCCGCGACGGCGTCGCGGGTGTCGGTCAGCACGTACGAATGGAACGACGCCGAGTGGCTGGAGCAGCGCGCAGCGACCGAACCCGCGCAGTCCCCGATGAGCGTGTACGAGGTGCATCTCGGTTCGTGGCGTCCCGGGCTGAACTACCGCGAGATGGCCGAACAACTCGCCGCCCACGTCACGGAGACGGGTTTCACGCACGTCGAGTTGCTTCCGGTCGCCGAGCACCCGTTCGGCGGGTCGTGGGGTTACCAGGTCACGTCGTACTACGCGCCCACCGCGCGGTTCGGCTCCCCCGACGACTTCCGGTGGTTCGTCGACCACCTGCACGCAGCCGGGATCGGGGTGATCGTCGACTGGGTCCCTGCCCACTTCCCCAAGGACGAATGGGCCCTGGCCCGTTTCGACGGCACACCGCTCTACGAACACAGCGACCCTCAGCGCGGCGAGCAACTCGACTGGGGAACGTACGTGTTCGATTTCGGGCGGCGGGAGGTCCGCAACTTCCTGGTGGCCAACGCGCTGTACTGGCTGGACGAGTTCCATGTGGACGGCCTGCGCGTCGACGCGGTCGCCTCGATGCTGTATCTCGACTATTCACGGCCCGAAGGCGGGTGGACGCCGAACATCCACGGCGGCCGGGAGAACCTCGAGGCCGTCGCATTCCTGCAGGAGACCAATGCCACGGTCCACAAGAAGCACCGCGGCGTGGTCACCGTCGCCGAGGAGTCGACGGCGTGGCCGGGGGTCACGCGCGCGACCAACGTCGGCGGTCTCGGTTTCAACATGAAATGGAACATGGGGTGGATGCACGACACCCTCGGATTCCTGGCACACGACCCCGTCCACCGCAGCTATCACCATCACGAGATCACGTTCTCCCTGATGTACGCGTGGAGCGAGAACTATGTGCTGCCCATCAGCCACGACGAGGTGGTGCACGGCAAGGGCACACTGTGGACGCGGATGCCGGGAAACGACCACGCGAAGGCCGCCGGGGTCCGGGCCCTGCTGGCGTACATGTGGTCCCACCCGGGCAAGCAACTGCTGTTCATGGGTCAGGAGTTCGGACAGACCGCGGAATGGTCCGAGGAGCGGGGACTCGACTGGCACCAAATCGACGACCCGTACACCGGCGGCTTCCATCGCGGTCTGCTCCGTCTCGTCCACGACCTCAACGCCACCTACCGCGAGCACCCGTCGTTGTGGACTCTCGACACCTCGCCGGGCGGGTTCTCCTGGATCGACGCCAACGACACCGCCAACAACGTTCTGAGCTTCCTGCGCTACGGCACCGACGGGTCGATCCTGGCCTGCCTGTTCAATTTCTCGGGTTCCCCGCACGCGAATTATCGTGTGGGCTTGCCAGAACTGGGCGAATGGCGTGAAATTCTCAACACCGACGCCGAGGCCTATGCGGGATCGGGTTGGGGAAATCTCGGTGCGGTGACGGCGACTTCGCAGCCGTGGCACGGCCGTCCCGCCTCGGCAGAGGTGGCACTGCCCGCCAACGGGGCGATCTGGATGAGTCTGGAGCGTTGATGAAGGCACGGCCTTGCTGACCCGACGCCGGCAGTGGGCTGCGAGTATGGGCGTGCTGGCCGTGACCGCGGTCGTCCTGTCGGGATGCGCCCGTTCCGTCGACGGCGAAGCGGCGTCCATCTACGACGACCCCTTCAAGGTCGCGGGACTGGATGCGACGTCGGGGCCGAGCGGTGCCCGCAAGGGCGTGCCCGACGCCGATCTCCCGGTCACCGGCACCGACGGCGGCGAGATCGACACGATGGTCGCCAACGCGGTCAGCGACATCGAGGATTACTGGAGCACGGAATTTCCGGTTCTGTTCCAGCGCAATTTCGAACCGGTCGAGGAACTGATCTCCTGGGATCCCCGCGACACCGCCGGCCCGCGGTTCTGCGGAGACAGCACCAAGGAACTCCTCAACGCCGGCTATTGCACCACCGACCACACGATCGGCTGGGACCGGGCGCTGCTGCTGCCGGAGGTCGTGGAGAAGTTCGGCGTCGTCGCCGCCGTGTTCGTCCTGGCCCACGAGTACGGCCACGCCGTCCAGACGAAGGCGGGAATCGCCGAGGAGGACGTGGGCGGTGGCATCGTGCGGGAACAGCAGGCCGACTGCCTCGCGGGGGCGTTCATGCGGCACATCGCGGAGGACAAGGCACCCCATTTCACGCTCAATACGTCGGACGGGCTGAACAAGGTGCTCGCGTCGGCGGTGGCCATCGGCGACACCGACCCGAACGACCCCGACAACGTGCACGGTTCGGCGTTCGAGCGAGTCACCGCAACACAGATCGGGTTCACGGACGGTCCGGCGCCGTGCACGCGGATCGACGAGAAGGAGATCGACTCGCGGCGCGCGGATCTGCCGCAGCGATTCGCCGACGAATCCGACGACGGCGAACTGCCCGTCACCGAGGAGTCACTCGAGTCGTTCTTCACGTCGTTCCAGCAGATCTTCGATCTCGACGATCCCCCGACGCTGCAACTCGACGGAGCCGACCTCGACTGCCCGGACGCCGACGCCACCGAACCGGTGTCGTACTGCCCGGCCACCAACACGATCGGTGTCAGCGTCGACGCCCTCGCCGAACGCGGCACACCGGGCCACCTGGGCAGGCGTGAACTCTTCCCGACCAACCTCACCGGCGACTACAACGCGTACGTCCTGCTCGCCTCCCGGTACACCCTGGCATTGCAACGGGACCGGGGCGACGATCTGCATTCACCGCAGACCGCGCTCCGCGCCGCCTGCCTGTCCGGCGTCATCACCACCGCGCTGAGTCCGGACAATCCCGCCACCCTGGAGGCGGGCAGCGTGTGGCTGTCCCCCGGCGACCTCGACGAGGCCGTGTCGGGACTGCTGACGGACGGACTTGCCGCCAGTGATGTCAACGGGGAGACGGTGCCGAGCGGATTCTCCCGGGTCGACGCGTTCCGCACCGGGGTGCTCGGTGGCGAACAGGCCTGCGAGGGCCGGTACCGCTGACCCTCGCAGGGTGTCCGTTCTCAGATCTCCCGGTAGCCGAGTGCCGCGGAGATCCGTCCGGCGGCCCGGCACACCACCGGCACCAGGCTCCGCAGCGCCACCTGATACGCCGGCCGCCGGCCGCGGCCCTGCGCACGGGCCAACGAGGCGGAGATCGAGCTGATCCGCGACGGCGGCGGACTCATCGACCTCGTGGAGAAGCAGCAACCCGGACGTCCGGCCGTGACCCGCCCCGATGTAGCCACTGTCTGGGCCGACGCAAGCTGTGGGGGATCTATCTGGGCCAGTTCTGCCTCACGTCGACGCTCTGGTTCTTCCTCACCGGGTTCCCGACCTACCTCGTCGGGTACCGGGGCTTGGATTACATCAAGTCCGGTTTTCTCGCTTCGCTGCCGTTCGTCGCGGCGCTCGTCGGTGTGCTGTTCTCCGGGGTGTTCTCGGACTTCCTGCTCGAGAAGGGGGTGTCGCTCGGAATAGCCCGGAAGGGCCCGATCATCGTGGGTCTGCTCCTGACCGTCGCGATGATCGGCGCCAACTTCACCGACTCGACCGCGATGGTCATCGTGTTCCTGTCCATCGCGTTCTTCGGCAACGGTCTCGCGTCGATCACCTGGTCGCTCGTGTCGGCTCTCGCACCGGAACGCCTGCTCGGGCTCACCGGGGGAATGTTCAACTTCATCGGCAACCTGTCGTCGATCGCGACGCCGATCGTCATCGGGCTGCTCGTCACCGACGACAGTTTCGCGCCCGGATTCGTCTACATGACCGTGGTGACCGCGGTCGGGATCGCGTCCTACGTCTTCCTGGTCGGACGGGTGGAGCGGGTCCGGAGCTGACGTTCCGGTCCGGAACCGGGGTGAGTGCCGTCGGCGCTCACCCCGGTGTTCTCCTCAGTACAGGGCGGCGGCAAGCTTCCGGCGCGCCGTCATGACGACGGGCTCGGCCGGGTCGAACAGCTCGAACAGTTCCAGCAGGCGGGTGCGGACCCGCGTCTTGTCGTCGCCGGCGCTGCGGGCCACCAGACCGATGAGCCGGGCGAACGCGGCGTCGGGGGCCTGGGAGTAGAGCTCGACGTCGGCGGCCTGGAACTGGGCGTCGATATCGTTCGGGGCGGCGTCCGCCGCGGCGACGGCGCCGGGATCGACGGACTGCACGCGGGCGAGGAAACGCACCTGCCGGATCGCGCCCTGCGCCTCGGCGTTGGCCGGCTCCTCGTCGAGGATCTTCTGGAACTCGGCCTCGGCGGCCGGCAGGTCGCCCTCGTCGAGGGCGGCCTCGGCGGCGGCGAAGCGTGGATCCTCGGGCTCGGGCTCGTCCGGGTCGCCGTCGCCGGCCGGCGGTCCGGACAGCTTTCCGGCGACCGCCTGCTGGACGGCGGCGAGCCACTGACGCAGTTGCGGTTCCGGCTGCGCGCCCTGGAAGTCGGCGAGCGGTTGCCCGCCGGCGATGGCGACCACGGTCGGGACGGACTGCACACCGAACGCCTGCGCGATGCGCGGGTTGGCGTCGACGTCGACCTTGGCCAGCACCCAGGTGCCACCGGCCTCCCGCGCCAGTTTCTCGAGCAGCGGGGAGAGTTGTTTGCAGGGCTCGCACCAGGTGGCCCACAGGTCTACGACGACCGGAACCTGCTGGGACCGGACGAGCACCTCGGCCTCGAACGTCGCCTCGGTGACGTCGATGACGGGTGCGAGCCCGGTGCTGCCGGGGCCGGCCGGGGCGGCACCGTCACCGGAGGGTGCGGGCGCCGGCGGGGGCGGAGCGGCCGCCCGCTCCTTGAGTGCGGAGAGATCGACTGCTCCACTCATGGCGGCGGCCACTGCTGAGGAACGCGCTGACGGACGAGAACCTGGTCGAGTCACGCCCACCAGTTTGTCACGATTTGCGGGCGCACCGGAATGCGGGCCGTGCCTACGGCGGTGTCGGTCAGACGAGTGAGGGTTCGGCCTTCACCGTGGTCGACCGGGACAGTTCCGCCATGCGGCCGGTGCGCGCCGCCCAGACCTCGAAGATGACGGTGCCGAACGGCGGGACGCTGGCGACGAGGGCCCAGAACGTGGTGACCAGGTTCCAGCTCAGCTTGCGAGCAGTCCACAGCGAGACGAGCAGGTACAGGACGAAGACGCCACCGTGGATGGGGCCGAAGATCTTCACGCCGATCTCGTTGCCGTCGGCAGGCAGGTACTTGAAGGCCATGCCGATGAGGAGGCCGAGCCACGTGAAGGCCTCCAGAATTGCGACAAATCGGAAGCGCTTGGCCGTGGTGCTGAGATCGAAGACGTTCGCCATGCCGACCATTGTGCCCGACCATCTACGACAGTCCGTAGTGGTGTGAGATACACCACCGCGGACTGTCGTCGGATCAGGCCCGGGGGACGCGGACGATGAGGGCGTCACCCTGACCGCCGCCACCACACAGCGCCGCCGCACCCACGCCCCCACCGCGTCGGCGCAATTCCAACGCCAGGTGCAGCGCGATCCGCGCCCCCGACATCCCCAGCGGATGCCCCATCGCGATCGCCCCGCCGTTGACGTTCACGATCTCCGGATCCAACCCCAGCTCCCGCGTCGACGCGATCCCCACCGCCGCGAACGCCTCGTTGATCTCCACCAGATCCAAGTCCTTCGGGTCGATCCCCTCCTTGGCGCACGCCTTCGCGATCGCCCGCGCGGGCTGCGACTGCAACGTCGAATCCGGACCCGCCACCACCCCGTGCGCCCCGATCTCGGCGATCCACGACAGCCCGAGTTCCTCGGCCTTCGCCTTGCTCATCACCACGACGGCGGCGGCTCCGTCCGAGATCTGCGACGCCGACCCGGCGGTGACGGTGCCGTCCTTGCTGAACGCCGGCCGCAGCTTGGCGAGGGATTCCGCCGTCGTGTCCCCGCGCACGCCCTCGTCGGAGCCGACCAGCACGGGTTCACCCCTGCGCTGCGGTACGGGCACCGGTACCACCTCGTCGTCGAAGACCCCGTCCTTCCAGGCCCGCGCCGCCCGCTGATGCGACGCCGCCGCGAACGCGTCCTGCTCCTCGCGGCTGATCCGCTGCCCGTCCTCGGCGTTCTTCGCCTCCGTCAGACTCCCCATCGCCTGATCGGTGAAGATGTCGTACAACCCGTCGAAGGCCATGTGGTCGCGCATCGTGACGTCGCCGTACTTGAATCCCTCCCGCGACTTCTCCAGCAGGTGCGGGGCGCGGGACATCGACTCCTGCCCCCCGGCGACCACGACCTCGAATTCGCCGGCCCGGATGAGCTGATCCGCCAGAGCGATCGCGTCGATCCCGGACAAGCACACCTTGTTGATCGTCAGCGCGGGCACGTCCATGCCGATGCCGGCGGCCACCGCCGCCTGCCGGGCCGGGATCTGACCCGCACCGGCCGTGAGCACCTGGCCCATGATCACGTACTCGACCTGCTCGGGAGCGACGCCCGCCTTCTCCAGCGCGCCACGAATCGCGACCCCGCCGAGATCCGAACCCGACACCTCCTTCAACGAACCCAGCAATCGGCCCATCGGGGTCCGGGCTCCGGCGACGATCACAGAACTGGTCACGATTTCCTCCGCGTGCGAACGAATGGACAGGTGCCGGGCGACCGAAGTCACATCCCGACGAGAACTACCGAAACGGTAGCGCTAACGTCGGGACCATGACACAGTCCTCCCCCACTCAGACCACGTCCCCACTGTCCTCGGACCTGGTGACCGCCATCGACCACGTCGGCATCGCCGTTCCCGACCTCGACGCCGCCATCGCGTGGTACTCCGAACACCTCGGCATGGTGTCGACGCACGAAGAGGTGAACGAAGAGCAGGGCGTGCGCGAAGCGATGCTGAGCGTCGTCGGCTCTCCCGCCGGCAGCACCGCGCTGCAACTGCTCGCACCGTTGAACGAGAACTCGACGATCGCCAAGTTCATCGACCGCAGCGGTCCCGGCCTGCAGCAGCTCGCGTACCGCGTCACGGACATCGACGCCATTTCGGCTCAGCTGCGCGAGCGCGGCGTCCGGCTGCTCTACGACGCTCCCCGCCGGGGAACCGCAGATTCGCGCATCAACTTCGTGCACCCGAAGGACGCGGGCGGCGTTCTCGTCGAACTGGTGGAGCCCGCGGCGAGCCACTAGCGCCGGGCACCAGGCGCAGAGACAAGTTCTACTTTGCCCAGGTAGATTGGCGGCCATGGTAAACGAGCAGGACCGTGGTTCGATCCCCCTTCCCTTTTCCACCGTGCGTAAGGGATTCGACCGGGACGAGGTACGCAACTACTTCGAGCGATTCGACGCCGAGCTCCGCGTCACTGCCGCCGACCGCGACGCCGCGGCGGCGCAGGCGCGGGACCTCGCCAAGCAGCTCGACGACGCGCGCGACGAGATCGACGATCTCCGCAAGGACGTCGACCGCCTGTCCGTCCCTCCCACCACCGCGGAGGGGATGAGCGACCGCATCTCGCGCATGCTCCGTCTCGCGTCGGACGAAGCGTCCGAGGTGCGGGCCAAGGCCGAGGCCGACGCCGCCGAGATGATCTCCGTCGCCGAGCAGGAAGGCGCGCAGCTCCGCGGCCAGTACGAGTCGCTGGTCGCGGAACTCGAAGACCGCCGCAGCGCTCTCGAGATCCAGCACGAGCAGACCATGGCCAAGGCCCGCACGGAGGCGGCGAAGATCGTCGAGGCCGCCCAGGCCGAGCGCGACCGGCTCGCTGCCGAAGCCGAACTGCGCCGCTCGCAGGTGCAGGAAGACTTCGACCTCGCGATGTCCGAGCGTCGCCAGAAGACGATCACCGCGGTCAACGAGCTCGAGGCCACCAGCAAGGCGGAGGCGCATCGTCGGCTCGCCGACGCCACCCACGAGGCGGAGCGCAGACTGCAGGCGGCCACCGACCAGTCGGAGCGCAAGATCGCGCACGCCAAGGAACTGGCGGAGGAACTGCGAGTGCTCCGCGGCCGGATCCTGGCGCAGCTCTTGGGAATTCGGGGACAGCTCGATTCCGTTCCCGCGATGCTGGCGTCGGTCAACCGCGAGAGCGAACTCCTCGACGCGCAGCCCGACGCAGCGTCGTCGAACTCCGAGCAGCGCTCGAACGAGAACAAGAACGCGAACACGAAGCCGGGCGCCGCCGCAGACCGGAAGAACGCGCCGAACGAGTCCGAGAAGAAGTCCGAGGGCGAGTCGGACAACTCCGACGAGGACACGGCGGTACTGACAACTGTCGAGAAGAATCCGGCCCCTCGCCCGGCAGATCAGCGAACCGTGAAGACGGGAAGCTAGGACCACCTGCGCGTCAGGCCCCGGGTGCTGCGTCCCGACCAGCACCCGGTGTGCCAGTGCCGCCGATCCTCGGCTCCGCCGTATTCGGCTGGCCATGTGACGAGGTGGGCGACGCCCGGCCGGATGTCGTGATCGCAGCCGGGGCACCGGTAGGACTTGGTCGCCCGGGCCCCGGGGACGGTGCGCACGATGTAGCTCTCGTCCGCATCGCCTGCCGGGCCGGATTCCTGACGCATCAGCGCGCTTCCGAACAGCGACCCCTCGGAGTTGTCCGTGGGCGCACTGCGGCGCGTGTTCTTCCGCTGCGGTTTACGACGGGGCACGGATTCAGCCTAGGCCTCAGAAGAGCCGGAACTCGGTGCTCTCGGTGCCGCGCAGCGCCTCGTAGTCGAGCACCAGGCACCGGATTCCACGGTCGGTGGCAAGCGTTTTGGCCTGCGGCTTGATCTGCTGGGCGGCGAAGACGCCGCTCACCGGGGCCAGCAGCGGATCCCGGTTGAGCAGTTCCAGGTACCGCGTGAGTTGTTCGACACCGTCGATGTCGCCCCGGCGTTTGATCTCCACAGCGACGGACGCGCCGTCGGCATTCCGGCACAGCAGATCCACGGGACCGATCGCGGTCATGTATTCGCGCCGGACGAGCGTGTAACCGCTGCCGAGGGTTTCGACGTGCTCGGCGAGCAGTTCCTGCAGGTGTGCCTCGACACCGTCCTTGACAAGCCCGGGATCGACGCCGAGCTCGTGGCTGGAGTCGTGCTCGATCTCCTCGATGGTGATCCGCAGTTCCTCGCCGGCCTTGTTGGTCACCACCCACAGGGCTTCCGCATCCTCGGCGGAGTCCTCGACGAGCCAGCACGGCGGCGACATCCAGTTGAGCGGCTTGTAGGCACGGTCGTCGGCGTGGATGCTCACCGAGCCGTCGGACTTGATCAGCAACAGACGACGGGCGGTGGGCAGATGTGCCGTCAAGCGGCCCACGTAGTCGACTCTGCATCGGGCAATCACTAGGCGCACCCGCCCACCCTAAGGGATCGCCCCGACTAGTCTCGAATGACTATGCGCAGCCCTCGCCGATCCGTCGCCCCGCTGGGATCGTGGTTGCTCGGATCGCCCGACGAGAGTCCGCGCCGGCGCCGCATCCGTGTCCAATTGCTGCTGACCGCCCCGCTGGTGTTCACCAATCTCGTCGGCGCGCTGATCACTTCCCTGCTCGTCAGCATCGTCGTCCCGGGCCCGAGCGTGTGGACGAGCGAGTTCACGATCGCGAACTTCGTCGCGGTGCCGGTGTTCGTGCTGTGCGCGGTGTTGATCGGAGTGACCTGGGGCACCAAGCGGTTGGTGTCGGATCTGCGGTGGGCGACGGAGGACGGCGAGCCCACCGACCGCGACCGGGCGGCCGCGTTTCGCGCACCGTGGCGCCTGACCCGGGTCCAGGCGGCGCTGTGGGGCATCGGATTGATCTTCTTCACCACGCTGTACGGCATCATCGATCCCCAGACCATCCCGAAGGTCGCGTTCACGATCGCCCTGGCGGGGATCACGGTCTGCGCATTCTGTTACCTGTTGACGGAATTCGCGCTCCGCCCCATCGCCGCGCGGGCACTCGGATCCGACGGACCGCGCCCCCGCCGCACACTCGGCATCACCGGTCGCACGGCACTGGCGTGGATACTCGGAACCGGCGTTCCTGTGCTGGGGCTGATGCTCATCGCGATCTTCAGTTTCATCCGCCCCGCGAGCCCGACCAGCCTCGCGGTGTCGATCCTCGCGCTCGGCGGGGTGATCCTGCTCTTCGGACTCCTGCTGGTCGTGATCAGCGTGCGGGCCACCGAGGCGCCGATCCGCTCGGTGTCGCAGGGCATGGCGAAGGTGGCGGAGGGCGACCTCGACGCCGAGGTCGTCGTGTACGACGGGACCGAACTCGGCGCATTGCAGACCGGGTTCAACCGGATGGCGGAGGGACTGCGCGAACGCGAGCGGATCCGCGACCTGTTCGGTCGCCACGTCGGGCAGGAGGTGGCCTCCCAGGCGCTCCGCCACCATCCCGAACTCGGCGGGGAGGAACGGGATGTGGCGGTGCTGTTCGTCGACATCATCGGATCCACCACGATCGCAGCCACCCGGTCACCGGCGGAGGTCGTGGACCTGCTCAATCGCTTCTTCGACGTGGTCGTCGACGAGGTCGACCGGCGGGGCGGGTTCGTCAACAAGTTCGAGGGCGACGCGGCGCTCGCCATCTTCGGGGCGCCCGTCGCTCTCGACGATCATGCCGGCGCCGCCCTCTCCGCGGCTAGGGCACTGCGCGAACGCCTCTCGGCCGAGGTGCCGGAGTGCGACGCGGGGATCGGCGTGGCCGCGGGCCGGGCCGTGGCCGGGAACGTCGGCGCACACGAACGTTTCGAATACACGGTGATCGGCGATCCCGTCAACGAGGCGGCGAGACTGTCCGAGCTCGCCAAGAACGTCGCCGGGCACGTCGTCGCGTCGCAGCGCGCGATCGATTCCGCCGCCGAGAACGAACGCAAGCAGTGGAAACTCACGGACACCGTCACCCTGCGCGGGCGTAACGAGCCGACCACGCTGGCGATTCCCGCCGAACTAATGGGCGCCGGTTCCGCCGTCGACGATGAGGGCGCCGACTCCGTCGAGTAGCCGGGCGAGCCCGAATTCGAATGCGTGTGCCGGAGTGAACGCGGCGTTGTGGTACTCGCCCGCCGAGGTTCCCACCCGAGCGGCCAGCGGAAACCTGTCGGGATCGAAGACCTTCTCGAAATGCGGAGCGATGTTCCGCCACCATTCACTGTCCACCTCGCCCTGGGCGGCGAGCGCTGCCGCGTCCACCGCGGCCCGCGCCGCCCCAACGACGAAACTATCCAGCAGCGTGACGACGGAGTCCATGTCGATGTCCGAAAGTCCCAGGCCCTCGACCGCGCGCAGTTCCCGTTCGTACTTGGCCATCCCACCCGGTCCGAGAACCGGCCGGCTCAGTGCGACGACGCCGAGCATCCACGGGTGCGCACACAACAGCTGGAAGTAGTCGCGGGCGGCATCCGTGAGTCGCTCCCGCCACACTCTATCGGTGTGCTCCGCCGGATCGAGTGTTGCGAGGGCGCGATCGAGCATCACCTCGACGAGCTCCGACTTTCCCGGCACGTGTGTGTACAGCGACATCGCGCCGGTGCCGAGTTCGGCCGCCAGCCGTCGCATCGAGACGGCGTCCAGCCCTTCCGCGTCCGCGACGGCAACGGCGGCGTCGACGATACGGTCCAGTGTCAGGCCGGTTTTCCCCTCGCGGGGGCGCGAGATCGGTGCACTGCCGCCACCCCACAACAGCTCCATGGTGCGGGCTGGATCGCCCTGCGGCGTCGCGCTTTTACCCATGCCGAGATCTTCCCACGGCACCCGGGAACAACTCCGCCCGCGACGGGGCGGCGTCGCGTCGCTGCTGCGGCGATCGTTACTGCGATCGCGCGATACGGAGACCGTGCCTGACGTCCTCCGACGGTCCGGGGACCAGGCTCGGCGCGACCACTCGGGCCCCGGTCGCCGGGTACGGCGTGCAGATCTGGACGTCGTGCACGAAGCACCAGCGCCAGTTGTCCCCCGCGTGGAGCGACTGGACGATCGGGTGACCGCTGCGCTCGGCGTGGTGTCTCGCGTGTCTCATCGGTGACGCATCGCTGCATCCGACATAGCCGCACGTCAGGCACAACATCAGGTGCTCCCAGCGGGTACCGAGTGCGAGACAGCCCTCGCACCCGTCCGACGTATGTGCGACGACATCGCGAATCATGTTCAGGTCGGGATCGTGCCAGTTACTGGATCGGGTCATATTTGCCACCCCTCAGTTACCAAGGTTGGCGGTTGACGCGCGTCGCCACATGGTCACCACGGAACGAAAGAATCCCCCGGAATCCGGCCTCTCCGGACAGCGTCCCGGTTTCGACAGCGCAAAACGGGGTAGTTCCATGCCATGGATGTGGATGCAGCCCCAGACCCGAGGGTGGATCACACACCGCGGGCGGCGAACCTGTGCGCGGTGCTGTCCGTCACCGCGCACATGCACGACTGCGGAAACCGGGACGAGATCCTCGCCCTGATGGTGGACGCACTCCCCGAACTCGGCCCCTTCACGGTGGAGCCCGCATCGGCGGTGACGGGCGACCTCCACGACGACGGCGACGTCTGGCGGCATCGCGTCCTGCTCGACGATTCGTGGTCCAGGCCGGTGTCGCTGACTCTGCGGGCCGACTACCCGCCGACCCCGTTGCAGGCCACACTGCTCGAGTTACTGATTCAGCACACGGGCTCAGCCCTGCGCGCCACATCGATGCGAGGGCGGGCCGCCACCCAGGAGCGGCAACTGCTCGAGGCTGCGGAGGACATCGCCACGATCACGGCCCGGGCGCAGCGGCTGGAGCAGGAAGCGAAGATCCATCGGTCGTTCGGCGGCCTCGTCGCCGCCGGCGGCGACGAGTCCGCCATCGCCGAGACCCTCCGCCAGCTGACCGGACTCGCGGTCGGGATCGAGGACGCCTTCGGCAATCTTCGAGTCTGGGCCGGCACTGACAGACCCCCCAAGTACCGCAAGGTCGGCGGCCGGAACCGCGTCGACCTCATTCGCCGCGCCACGACGGAGGGACGTCCTCTGCGCGACGACAACCGGATCGTGCAGATGGTCCGGCCCGGCAAGACGCTCCTCGGAATCCTGTACCTGTCCGACCCGGACCATCGGGCCACCGACTTGCACACCTTCGCCCTCGAGTACGCCGCGACCGTCCTCGCCGTGGACATGTCGCACCGCAGGTCCCTCGCCGAAACGGAGGCGCGGCTCAGCCGCGACCTGGGAGCCGACCTGCTCGCGGGGACCGACGACGACAGCGCGTACTCACGGGCCGACGCGCTCGGGTACGACCTGCACACACCGCAGCGCGTCGTGGTGGTCCAGTGGAGCCCGGACACACCCGTCGAATCCGTGGCCGACGCGTTCCGACGTCACCTCGCGTCGAGCGATTCCGCAGCCCTGCTCGTCCACGGCAACGACACCCGACCCAAGGTTCTTACCGCCGTCGTAGACGCGAGGACCGACGTGAACACCCTCTTCGGAGCGTTGGAGAAGGCACTCGGGCCCGCCGTCGGGGTGGTCGGTGTCGGCTCCGAATGCAGCTCACCCAGCAGTCTGCCCAGTTCGCACACCCACGCGACGCGTGCGCTCGAAATCCGGAAACAGTCGCTGTCACCCCGCGGAGTGGCACTGTTCGACGACCTCGGCGTCTACCGCATCCTCGATTCGCACAGCAGCACCGGCGACGTCGAGGCGTTCGTCCAGGAATGGCTCGGACCGCTCCTCGACTACGACCGGGAGCACCGGAGCACCATGACTGCCACGCTGGCCCAATATCTCGAATGCGGCGGCAAGTACGACGAAACCGCACAGGCCCTCCGGATCCACCGCAGCACCTTGCGGTACCGGATGTCCCGCATCCACGAACTGACCGGACGCGACCTCCGGAGCGTCGACACGCGCCTGAATCTTCACCTGGCGGCCCGAGCACTTCAGGTCCTTGCCGGCGGCGATCGCCGGTGAAACCTGTTGTGGTGCGCACGATTCGATGCCCCGGAATGCCGAAAGCCCCCCAACGGTGTTGGGGGGCTTTCGGTAACGGATGTTCGGCGGTGTCCTACTCTCCCACACCCTGTCGGGTGCAGTACCATCGGCGCTGGAGGGCTTAGCTTCCGGGTTCGGAATGGGACCGGGCGTTTCCCCTCCGCTATGGCCGCCGTAACTCTATGAAACTGTCACACGGAACATCGGCGAAGATCCCACCACCCATGGGTGGTGTTCTTCGTGGTCTGCTCCGAAACGTGTGTTGTTTCAGATACCGCACAGTGGACGCGTAGCTTCTTTGTGGTAAGTCCTCGGCCTATTAGTACCAGTCACCTGCATCCGTTACCGGACTTCCAGTTCTGGCCTATCAACCCGGTGGTCTGCCGGGGGCCTTACCCCCTCGAGGGGGTGAGAAACCTCATCTTGGAACAGGCTTCCCGCTTAGATGCTTTCAGCGGTTATCCCTTCCGAACGTAGCTAACCAGCGGTGCTCCTGGTGGAACAACTGGCACACCAGAGGTTCGTCCGTCCCGGTCCTCTCGTACTAGGGACAGCCTTCCTCAAGTTTCTAACGCGCGCGGCGGATAGAGACCGAACTGTCTCACGACGTTCTAAACCCAGCTCGCGTGCCGCTTTAATGGGCGAACAGCCCAACCCTTGGGACCTACTCCAGCCCCAGGATGCGACGAGCCGACATCGAGGTGCCAAACCATCCCGTCGATATGGACTCTTGGGGAAGATCAGCCTGTTATCCCCGGGGTACCTTTTATCCGTTGAGCGACACCGCTTCCACTTGCCGGTGCCGGATCACTAGTCCCGACTTTCGTCCCTGCTCGACCTGTCAGTCTCACAGTCAAGCTCCCTTGTGCACTTGCACTCGACACCTGATTGCCAACCAGGCTGAGGGAACCTTTGGGCGCCTCCGTTACATTTTGGGAGGCAACCGCCCCAGTTAAACTACCCACCAGGCACTGTCCCTGAACCAGATCATGGTCCGAGGTTAGAGGTCCAATACGATCAGAGTGGTATTTCAACAACGACTCCACACTCACTGGCGTGAGCGCTTCACAGTCTCCCACCTATCCTACACAAACCGAACCGAACACCAATACCAAGCTGTAGTGAAGGTCCCGGGGTCTTTTCGTCCTGCCGCGCGTAACGAGCATCTTTACTCGTAATGCAATTTCGCCGAGTCTATGGTTGAGACAGCTGAGAAGTCGTTACGCCATTCGTGCAGGTCGGAACTTACCCGACAAGGAATTTCGCTACCTTAGGATGGTTATAGTTACCACCGCCGTTTACTGGGGCTTAAATTCTCAGCTTCGCTCCGAGGAGCTAACCGGTCCTCTTAACCTTCCAGCACCGGGCAGGCGTCAGTCCGTATACATCGTCTTACGACTTCGCACGGACCTGTGTTTTTAGTAAACAGTCGCTTCTCACTGGTCTCTGCGGCCCCACCCAGCTCACACTGCAAGAGTGATCACCGGACGAGGCCCCCCTTCTCCCGAAGTTACGGGGGCATTTTGCCGAGTTCCTTAACCATAGTTATCTCGATCGCCTTAGTATTCTCTACCTGACCACCTGTGTCGGTTTGGGGTACGGGCCGTGTGAAAGCTCGCTAGAGGCTTTTCTCGGCAGCATAGGATCACTGAATTCGCCTCATTCGGCTATGCGTCACCTCTCAGGCTGTGTGAATGGCGGATTTGCCTACCATTCGCCCTACAGGCTTACACCAGTATTACCACTGACTGGCTCAGCTACCTTCCTGCGTCACCCCATCGCTTGGCTACTACCAGATCAGGTCCCATGCATCCACGTCCAGGGCCCCCGAAGGGACGTAAGGACGCTTCAGGATGGTTAGTATCACTGATTCACCAGGGGCGCGTTCACACGGGTACGGGAATATCAACCCGTTGTCCATCGGCTACGCCTGTCGGCCTCGTCTTAGGTCCCGACTCACCCTGGGCGGATTAACCTGGCCCAGGAACCCTTGGTCATTCGGCGGACGAGTTTCTCACTCGTCTTTCGCTACTCATGCCTGCATTCTCACTCGTGTGGCCTCCACGGCTGGGTCACCCCGCCGCTTCCATGGCCACACGACGCTCCCCTACCCATCCACACCACTGCCCACGACTCCGCAGAATCGCAGGGGTGCATTGTGTGAATGCCGCAGCTTCGGTGGTGTACTTGAGCCCCGCTACATTGTCGGCGCAGGATCACTTGACCAGTGAGCTATTACGCACTCTTTCAAGGGTGGCTGCTTCTAAGCCAACCTCCTGGTTGTCTTCGCGACCCCACATCCTTTTCCACTTAGTACACGCTTAGGGACCTTAGCTGGCGATCTGGGCTGTTTCCCTCTCGACTACGAACCTTATCGCCCGCAGTCTCACTGCCGCGCTCTCACTCACCGGCATTCGGAGTTTGGCTGATTTCGGTAAGCTTGTGGGCCCCCTAGACCATCCAGTAGCTCTACCTCCGGTGAGAAACACGCGACGCTGCACCTAAATGCATTTCGGGGAGAACCAGCTATCACGGAGTTTGATTGGCCTTTCACCCCTACCCACAGCTCATCCCCTCAGTTTTCAACCTAAGTGGGTTCGGTCCTCCACGACGTCTTACCGTCGCTTCAACCTGGCCATGGGTAGATCACTCCGCTTCGGGTCTAGAACATGCCACTACGGACGCCCTATTCGGACTCGCTTTCGCTACGGCTACCCCACACGGGTTAACCTCGCGACATGCCACTAACTCGCAGGCTCATTCTTCAAAAGGCACGCCATCACCCCCCACACCGAAGTGTGCAAAGGCTCTGACGGATTGTAAGCGCACGGTTTCAGGTACTATTTCACTCCCCTCCCGGGGTACTTTTCACCTTTCCCTCACGGTACTAGTCCGCTATCGGTCACCAGGGAGTATTCAGGCTTATCGGGTGGTCCCGACAGATTCACACCAGATTTCACGGGCCCGGTGCTACTTGGGTTTCCATCACAACAGTCGTCACATTTTCGTGTACGGGATTCTCACCCTCTACGACGGGCCGTTCCAGACCACTTCCACTAACACAACGATTTCTTACTGTCGGCCAACACGGCAGCATTGACAAGATGAACCCCACAACCCCACGAATGCAACACCTGCCGGCTATCACACATCCATGGTTTAGCCTCTTCCGCTTTCGCTCGCCACTACTCACGGAATCACTATTGTTTTCTCTTCCTGTGGGTACTGAGATGTTTCACTTCCCCACGTTCCCTCCACACACCCTATATATTCAGGTGCGGGTAACACGACATCACTCGTGCTGGGTTTCCCCATTCGGACATCCTCGGATCTCAGCTCGGTTGACAGCTCCCCGAGGCTTATCGCAGCCTCCTACGTCCTTCATCGGCTCCTGGTGCCAAGGCATCCACCGTACGCTCTTCATTACTTACAACAAAGATGCTCGCGTCCACTGTGCAGTTCTCAAACAACACACCCCGCTCGAACTCCCGCCAGCACCATGCCCACCACCGAAATGATGCGGTCTGCCTGACATTCGAACCGGATCGTCACTTTCCTGAAAGAAAAAACACTCGCGTGTTCTCTCAGGACCCAACAGTATGTCGATATAACCCTTCTCCCACCGGCACTCGGGCCGGCAGCACATG